>JBDGUM010000024.1:0-11579 GCA_042215855.1 Halobellus sp.
CGAACCAGCGGTACTGACTGACAATAGACACTATCACACTCCCCCGTGGGCCCTCGTGCGTCACTCGAGGAACTCCCTGAGCAGGTCGTTCACGCGTTCGTCCGCCTCGTGTTGCACCCAGTGGGTCGCGTCCTCGATCGGTTCGAACCGCCCGTTCGAACACCACTCGGTGCTCGCCTCGGCCATCTCGGGGTGGAGGTACGGGTCCTCCATCCCCCAGATCAGCATCGTCTCCGGCTCGACCGTCCAGGTCGGCGGCTCGGGGACGTCCTCGCGGACGAGCGCGCGGTACCAGTTGATCATCCCGGTGAACGCGCCCGGCCGCTCCCACGCGCGCTTGTAGCGATCGAGCGCCCGCTCGTCGAAGGTCTCAGGGCTATTCGAGGTGTCGATGAACCACCGCAGGCCGCGCCAGTCGTCGGCGCGCCAGGCCACTTCCGGAATCCGGGGGAGCTGGAAGAAGAAGATGTACCAGCTCTTCAGCAGCTGGCTCGGCCGGCCGGGGAGGAACTCCTCGAAGACCTGGGGGTGGGGGACGTTCATCGCGACGGCCCGGTCGATCCGCTCGGGGTGCCGGGCCAGCAGCTGCCAGACGACGCCGGCGCCCCAGTCGTGGCCGACGACGCGGGCGCGGTCGCATCCGAAGGCGTCGAGCAGCCCGACCGCGTCCGCCGCCATCTCGTCGATCGCGTACGCCCCGACGCCCGCGGGCTTGTCGCTGCGGTTGTAGCCGCGCTGGTCCGGGACGATCACCCGGTAGCCGGCGTCGACGAGGGGCTCGATCTGCGCGCGCCAGCCGTACCAGAACTCCGGGAAGCCGTGGAACAGGAACGCAGGCGGCGCGTCGTCGTCGCCGGCGACGAGGGTGTGCAGTTCGATCCCGTTGGTCTCGATCCGCTCGAACGTCGCCGACGGCGGGAGGACCTCCGGGGCCATCTCCCGCGAGTCGGTGCCGCGGCCCCGTCTGCCCGCGCTCGCGGCCTCAGACATAGCTGCGCACCTTCGCGCCGGCGACCCGCCCGAGGACGTTCGGCCGCATCAGCGACGTCGGCGGCGTCTCCAGCCGCAGGACGCGCGTGAACGCCTCCGCGACGTGGCCGTCGGTGTGGGCGGCGTCGACGACCCACGAGAGGTAGCGGTTGAACAGGTCGGTACCGGGCGGCTTCTCGCCCTCGGTCTCGGGGAACTCGAAGTCGGCGCCGACGGTCATCCGCCAGACGGTGTCGAGGGGGTCGGCGACGCGGTCGAAGAAGCGGGACTGCAGGTCCGACCGCCCCTCCGCGAGCGTGTGGTGAAGCTGAAGTGCGTCGAGCGCCGCCACCGACATCCCCTGCCCGTAGATCGGGTTGAAGCTCGCGATCGCGTCGCCGGTGACGAGCAGCCCGTCGGGGAACCGGTCGAGGTCCTCGTAGTACCGGCGCTTGCTCGCCGGGAAGGGGTACTGGTGGATCTCGTCGCCGTCCCACTCGTGTTCTTCGAGGAGGTCGCGGATCGCCGGAGTCGGCAGCGACGCCGCGAACGCCCGGAAGCCCTCGGGGTCGGTCGGGGGGTGGTCGCCGTGCCGGCCGAACACCGTCACGATCCACCGGTCGCCCTCGACGGGCACGGCCGTCCCGCCCCTCGTGCTCGGCGGCGTGGGGACGACGAGGTAGCCCCGTTCCTCGTCCGGCGGCCGCTCGACGGCGACCGTGCTGTAGGCGAGGTCGACGCCGACCTCCTCGGTCTCCGGGGTCGGGTAGCCGTTCCGCTCGAGCCACTGCGGCGTCCGCGAGGTGCGGCCGGTCGCGTCGACGACGAGGTCGGCGGAGAGCGACTCCTTGGCGTCGTCCGCGTCGACGAGCGTGACGCCGGTGACCGTCGTTCCCGCATCGTCGGAGCGGTAGCCGGTGACGTGGCACTCGCCCCGGAGCGTGATGCGGTCGTGCGCCCGAATCCGCCGCCGCACGAGCTGTTCGAAGAGCGGCCGGCTCGCGCAGTAGAACGGCAGCTCGTGCGGCGACTCCGCGAGGAAGTCGCCCCCCTGATAGAGGTCGAGCTTCTTCGAGGCGTCCATCACGACGCCCCCTTCCGCGCGCAGGTCGTCGCCGTAGCCGGGGAAGAGGTCCTCGAGCATCACCCGGCCGGGCTCCAGGAGCGCGTGGACGTGGTTCGCCTGCGGGACGCCCCGCCGGGCGACCCGCTCGTCGGGCAGCGGGTCGCGGTCGAGCACCGTCACCTCGTCGAAGGCGTCCGCCAGCACGCGGCCAGCCAGGAGCCCGGCCATACTCGCGCCGACGACGACGGCGTGGCCGTCACGCCCCGTTATGCGGTCGGGATCGTAGCGCGCGACATCCTGTAGCGTCATCGTCGTCACCCCGCGGGTCTGCCGCCCGCCGGTCCGGCGCCCGTCGCGTCCGCTCGGTCACGTTTCTCGTTCGGTCCGCTGCGTGGTCCGTACATCGAATGTGCCCCACTCGCTTCGAAGTGTCGGGGGCTGACCCTTATGTATTACCGTCGATATGATTCATTATAGTAATATTTGTATACAGTAAATATTATCACTCTACATCCCAGAGTGGTGGATACGAATGAGCACGACAGAGGTACTCGCCCCCGAAGAGGAGTCGACCGATCGCTGGGAACCGGTCCGCGAGATGCCGCCGAGCGCGAAACTGGTCGCGAAGGTACTGGACTACAACGACACGCTGACGCAGACGCAGTTGGCCGAGGAGACGCTCCTGCCGCCGCGGACCGTCCGCTACGCCCTCACTCGGCTGGAGGACGCCGGCGTGGTCGACTCGCGCTTCTCGTTCACCGACGCGCGCAAGCGGCTCTACACGCTGGAGATCTGAACCCGCCCCGACGCCGCCGGTCCCCGGTCCCCCGGCTTCGGCCCGTTTTCGCCGCCGCGGCGCGCACGTTCATATACGATCGAGCGCAATCCACGGCGTGACCTCCCCCTCGTCTGCTTCCGCTTCCGCTCTCACCCCGTCCGACCCCGCGTCAGTCTCCGAGCCGTCGTCGCAAACGGTCCGTCGGTCGCTGCGCGCGCTCGCCGACGGCTCCGCCTCCGGTCCGACGGTGACAGACCCCGAGCGCGTCGTCGCGGAGGCCGAGGCGGCCGTCTCGTGCGCCCGCGAGGCGGTCGCGTACCTCGTCGCCGGCCGGCTCGGGACGCTCGATGCCGCGATCGGCGCGGCGGAGCGCCGCGGCGAGGCCGAACTGGCGCGTCGCGGCCGGCGGTCCCGGGAGACGCTCCGGCGGCTCCGCACCGAGCTGGAGCCCGCCGTGGGCCGCGACCACTTCCGCCCCGCTCGCGGAACCGTTTTAGGAGACAGCGGTCAACGTCCGCCCAGATGACACGGGTGATCCACACCGGCGACACCCACCTGGGGTACCAGCAGTACCACTCCCCCGAGCGCCGGCGTGACTTCCTGGCGGCGTTCGAGCAGGTGATCGACGACGCCGTCGCGGACGACGTCGACGCCGTGATCCACGCCGGCGACCTGTTCCACGACCGCCGGCCGGAACTGCGGGACCTGCTGGGGACGATTCGGATCCTCAGACGCCTCCGCGACGCCGACGTCCCGTTCCTCGCGGTCGTCGGCAACCACGAGGCGACCCGCGGCGGCCAGTGGCTCGACCTCTTCGAGAGCCTCGACCTCGCCGAGCGGCTCGACGCCGATCCGCGGACCGTCGGCGACACGGCCTTCTACGGCCTCGATCACGTCCCCGAGTCCCGGCGCGCCGACCTCGACTACGACTTCGAGCCGCACGACGCCGCCCACGCGGCCCTCGTGAGTCACGGGCTGTTCACACCGTTCGCGCACGCGAACTGGGACACCGAGACCGTGCTCGAACGCGCGACCGTCGACTTCGACGCGGTCCTCCTCGGCGACAACCACGCGCCCGGGACCGAGATCGTCGACGGGGCGTGGGTTACCTACTGCGGATCGACCGAGCGCACGAGCGCCGCCGAAGAGGAGCCGCGCGGGTACAACCTCGTGACGTTCGGCGAGAGCGACGCGGCCGGATCCGGCTCCGAAGACGGTGCGAGCGACGGAAACGACGCGAGCGCCGCGGTCGACATCCGGCGTCGCACGCTCGACACCCGTCCGTTCGTCTTCGTCACCGTCGAACTGAGCGCGGGCGAGGGGAGCGAGCGCGTCCACGAGCAGCTCCGCCAGCGCGACGTCGCGGACGCGGTCGTCGTCGTCGAGGTCACCGGCGAGGGCGACCCGGTGACGCCCGCCTCGATCGAGGAGTCGCTGACCGAGCGGGGGGCCCTCGTCGCTCGCGTCACCGATCGCCGCGAGATGGAGACCGAGGGTTCGATCGACGTCTCCTTCGCCGACCCCGACGCCGCCGTCGACGAGCGCGTCCGCGACCTGGGGCTGTCGGCGGCCGCCCTCGACGTCGAGGAGACGATCCGCGCGGACGGCGTCGCGGACTCGAACGTCCGGGAGACCGTGGCGTCGCGCGTGACGGACCTCCTCGAGGAGGAGCGCGAGGCGTTCGCGCCGGCCGAGAGGGATTCGGAACGCGGCGACGACACGTCCCCGGCCGGAGCCGAGGGTCCGGCAGCCGACGACGGTGAGTCCCGATCGGACGCCGACGATCACACGGCCGAAGAAGAGGCGACCGACTCGACCGCCGCAGACGACGCCGACGGGTCCGCCGCGACCGACACCCAGGTCACGATGGAGGACTTCTGAATGCGCTTCGAGCGGATCTCCCTGCGGAACTTCAAGCCCTACGCGGACGCCGACCTCGAACTCCGCGACGGCGTCACGGTCATCCACGGCCTGAACGGCAGCGGCAAGTCCTCGCTGCTCGAGGCCTGCTTCTTCGCGCTCTACGGCGCTCGCGCGCTCGACGAGACCCTCGACGACATCGTGACCACCGGCGAGGACGAGGCCGAGGTGACGCTGTCGTTCGTCCACGAGGGGGCCACCTACCGGGTCGAGCGTCGGCTCCGACGATCGGGCGAGCGGATGCAGACCGCCTCGTGCACGCTCTCCGGGCCGGACGTCGAGATCGACGGCGCGACGGACGTGCGGGCGTTCGTCACCGACCTCCTCCGGATGGACGCCGAGGCGTTCGTCAACTGCGCGTACGTCCGCCAGGGGGAGGTGAACAAGCTCATCAACGCCACGCCGGCCCAGCGCCAGGACACCATCGACGACCTCCTCCAGCTGGGGAAACTGGAGGAGTACCGCGAGCGCGCGAGCCGGGCCCGGCTCGGGGTCGAGGACGTGCTCGCCGAGAAGCGCGGCGCGCTCTCGAAGCTCGAGTCCCAGATCGAAGCGAAGGAAGACGCCGGGCTCCACGAGCGGCTGAACGAACTCGAAACCGACCTCTCCGAGACGGACGACGAGATCGAGCGCTTCGAGGAGAACAAAGCCCGCGCCGAGGAGACGCTCGCGGCGGCCGAGGACGTCCTCGAATCCCACGAGGAGACGAAATCGGAGATCGAGGACGTCGAGGCCGACATCAGGGAGTTGGAGGCGACCATCCGCGAGGACGAGTCGAAGCGCGAGGACCTCCGCGAGGCCGTCGTCGAGGCCCGCGAGCGGATCGACGACCTCGAAGAGCAACTCGAATCGGTCGTCGAAGCCACCGACCTCGACGCGACCGGACCCGACGCGGTCGACGGCGACGCCCTCGAAGCGCGCCACGAGGAACTCGACGCGACGGAGGCGGAGGTCCGCGAGGAGCTCCAGGAGGCCCGCCAGCGCGAGACGATGCTCTCGAACCAGGCGGAGAAACTCCGGGAGCGGGCCGAGGAGTTCGAGTCCCGCGCGGAGGACGCGCGCGAACGCGCGGCCGAGGCCGACTCGACAGCCGAGGACGCCGAGGCGCGGGCCGAGGAACGCCGCGAGGAGCGCGCCGCCGTCGACGACGAGATCGACTCGCTCCGCGAGCGCTTCGCGGACGCGCCCGTCGATCACGGCGAGGCGGACGAGCACCGATCGTCTGTGCAGGCGGCGCTCCAGGACGTTCGCGACGACATCGCGGACGCGCGGGCGGAGCTGGAGTCCGTCCGGGAGCGCCTCGAGGAGGCCGAGGAACTGCGCGAGGCGGGCAAGTGCCCCGAGTGCGGCCAGCCGGTCGAGGGCTCGCCCCACGTCGACGCCATCGGCGAGTACGAGGACCGGATCGCGGCGCTCGAATCGGACCTCGCGGACCTCCGCGAGCGGCGCGACGACCTCGAATCGCGGCTCGAAACCGCCGAGGCGCTCGTCGAGGCCGAGACCCGCCTCGGGAACCTCCGGGAGAAGCGCTCGCTGCTCGACGACAGCGTCGCCGACGCCGAGTCGACGGCCGAGGAGCGGCGCGCGGAGGCCGAATCTCTCCGCGAGGACGCCGACGAGTACGAGGCGAAGGCCGACGAGAAGCGCGAGGCCGCGGAGTCGCAGGCGGAGGCCGCCGACGAGGCCGCCGATCGGGTCGACGAACTGGAATCGCGGCTCGACGACGTCGACGCGGCCCGGGACCGCCTGGACCGCGTCGAGACGCTCCGAGAGCGGATCGCGGAGCTGGAATCGGAGATCGATCAGCGCCGCGAGCGCCGCGAGGAGATCGCCGATCGGAACGACGAGCGCCGGGAGTACCTCCAGGAGAAGCGCGAGCGTCGCGACGAACTCGCCGAGGCGGTCGACGAGTCGCGGGTCGAGACGGCGAGAGAAAACAAGCGGGAGGCCGAATCGTACCTGGAGGACGTCGAGGTGAAGCTCGAGGAACTCCGCGAGCACCGGGACGAGCTCCAGAACGAGATCGGGAGCGTGAAGGGCGAGCTCTCGCAGCTCGAGTCCCTGCGCGAGGACCGCGAGCGCGTCCGCGAGCGCGTCGCGGACCTGGAGTCGCTCCACGAGGAGGTCTCGACGCTCGAGTCGACCTACAGCGACCTCCGCGCCGAGCTGCGCAAGCGGAACGTCGAGACGCTCGAACGGATGCTCAACGAGACGTTCGACCTCGTCTACGGCAACGACGCCTACTCGCGGATCCGCCTCGACGACGAGTACGACCTCACGGTCTTCCAGAAGGACGGGACGGCGCTGGAGCCCGAGCAGCTCTCCGGCGGCGAGCGCGCGCTGTTCAACCTCTCGCTGCGGTGTGCGATCTACCGCCTGCTCGCCGAGGGGATCGAGGGCTCGGCGCCGATGCCGCCGCTGATCCTCGACGAGCCGACCGTCTTCCTCGACTCGGGCCACGTCTCCCGGCTGGTCGACCTCGTCGAGGAGATGCGGGACCTCGGGGTGAAGCAGATCCTGATCGTGAGCCACGACGACGAGCTCGTCGCGGCCGCCGACGACCTCGTCACCGTCGAGAAGGACCCCACCACCAACCGCTCGTCGGTCGACCGCGTCGACGACGCGTCGCTCGCGGCGGTGGCCGCCGAGTCCGACGACTGATCGAAGCCGGTGCCACGCGCCCGACCGAAGCCGAACTACTCAACACCGACCGCGCCGAGGGGCCGGTATGGGCACGCCGCTCGCCGACCGCGAGGCACAGGCCGCCGAGGTGCTCGACCGCCTCTACGAGGAGTATCCGGACTCGACGATCTCGCTGAACTTCGCCAATCGACTGGAGCTGCTCGTCGCCGTCGTGCTCTCGGCGCAGTGTACCGACGAGCGGGTGAACGAGGTCACCGAGGAACTCTTCGAGAAGTACCAATCCCCCGAGGACTACGCCGAGGCCGACGAGGCGGAGCTCGCCGAGGACATCTACGGGATCACCTTCCACAACAACAAGGCCGGCTACCTCACGTCGATCGGCGAGACGCTCGTCGAGGAACACGACGGCGAGGTGCCGGACACGATGAGCGAGCTCACCGACCTCTCGGGCGTCGGCCGCAAGACCGCGAACGTCGTCCTCCAGCACGGCCACGACGTCGTCGAGGGGATCGTCGTCGACACGCACGTCCAGCGGATCGCGCGGCGGCTCGACCTCGTCGACGCCGAGCGCCCCGAGAGGATCGAGGAGGAACTGATGGAACTGGTCCCCGAATCCGACTGGCAGCAGTGCACCCACCTGTTCATCAGCCACGGCCGCGCCGTCTGCACGGCCCGGAACCCAGACTGCGACGACTGCGTGCTCGAGGACGTCTGTCCGTCCTCGAAGCTCGACAGCGACGTCGACCTCGCGTCCGGCGAGGCGTGGGGGTAACAGCGGCCGGCGGCCGTCGCCGCGCTCACCCGAGCACGTACCGGAGCACGAACCGATACAGTCCGAGGAGCCACGCGAGGAGCCAGAAGACGACGTAGCCGAACACGCCGACGCGGAGCCGGCCGCGCCAGGCGCTCATATTCGGGTGGAGGTCGTCGATGTCGACCTCCTGATCGGGATCGTCGTAGAGGTCGGCCTCGCGTTTCACCTGGAGGATCCGCACGATGCCCGTCAGCGCGAAGACCAGCAGCGCGTACGCCTGGAGGCCGAGGAGCGCGTGCAGGACCGCCACCCCCGTCAGCTGATCCAGCAGCCGCGGGACCATCCACCCCGCCACCGGGACGGTCGTGAGGACGAGCCCCGGTACGATGATCTTCAGATGGTAGACGAGCACGTCCCAGGTCACCGTCTCGGCGTCGATCATCACCCACGCGCCGTAGAGGTAAAACGGGAGGCTCGCCGTGACCATCAGCGCCGCGACCGTCGCGATGGCCGAGTCGGATACCATCGTCCCCGATACGGATCCGTCGCGGGTAAAGTGCCCGACTCGCGCCGGCTGCGGGGGATCCGGTCGCCGGGGCGACCGGGCGAACCGTTACCCTAAGGAGTCTGCCGCGCCAAGCCCCGACGATGACGGAGCCCTCAGAGGAGCCGCGCGCGGCGGACCGCCGTGCCGAGTCGGTCGCCGCTTCCGACGGTGCCGACTCCGACACCGACGCCGACTCTACCTCCGACACCGACGCCGACCCGTCCGCGTCCACCTCCGGGAGCGGGGGCGCAGACGACCCGGCGTCCGCCTCACGGGGCGAGGCCGCCGACCTCGAGGCGCTCCGGAAGGAGGTCGACGAGAAGTACGACTTCGACGACTTCGGCCCGGCCGATATGGCCGAAATGAGCCTCGAGGAGTGGGAGGCGGCGTTCGACCCCGACACCTGGATCGTCGGCGAGGAACTCCTCGACCGGGTCGAACAGGAGCTCGAAGCGCGGGTCGCGATCCGGGAGATCTTCGCCGTCGTCGAGCGGATCACCGAGGGCGAAGACCGCGTCGTCGCCTACTCCGACGAGGGGTACGCCGTGGTCTACGACGACGGCAGCGTCGAGGGCGAGGGCACGGTCCTCCGGGACGTCAAGCCCACGGTCGCGCTCTGTTCGATGAGCGACTACGAGCTGATGGACGCGCCCGAGGACGCCTCGCTCCCCGACCCCGAGGAGGTCGTCGAGGGCAGCGGCGAGTTCGGGAACCTGATGCTCCAGATCGTCGCGGGCGTCCAGATGCTCGTCGGGGTCGGGCTGCTCGTCGCCTGGCTCGTCCTCCCGTCGCTGACGACGATCGTCGCGCCGATCGCCTCGTTCGGCTTCCTGGCGATCGGTTTCTTCCTGTTCCTGGTCGTCGCGAACGCACGGCTCTCGGACCGCTTCCGGACCGAGGAGTTCCGGGCCCGGCTCCGTGCGCTCGACGCCGCGGGCGAGGAGCCGCCGGATGCCGTCGCCGAGGTGATGCCCGACGCCGATGCCGACGCGACGACCGGGAACGATCCGGCGAGCGAGTGACCCCGATCGCTCTCGCTGTCTACCGGTGAACGCCACTCCCGTTCACGAGATCACCGGCGAGAGACGGGAGCAGTCGGTATGACTGGTCGGACCGACCGCGGCTGACGAGACGCTAAACCCGCGAGAGGCCGCCCTACGGGTCCGCTACGGACGGACCAGCCGCAGGGGGGAGTCGGTGGGTTTAAGCGCGTTCCATCCTGAGACCGACGTGTATGAAGAGGCGGGACTTTCTGCGAGCAGCAAGCGTCCCTGCTGCCGCCGCGACGGCCTCTGCCGCCGCCGGGACCGGCGCTGCCCAGGAGACGTCGGGCGGCACCGAGACCGGGACGGCAACCGGGACCAGCACCGGGACTGGCACGAGCACCGGAACCGGGACCGGGACAGGAACCGGCACGGGGACCGCCACGGGCGGTGGCGGAGGCGGCAAGACCGTCACCGTGGCAGTCGGCCCCGGCGGCGACTACGTCTTCAAGCCCGGCACCGACCAGCCGCTCCGCATCGCTCCCGGCACGACGGTGAAGTTCGTCTGGGAGTCGGACAACCACAACATCGTCGTCTCGAGCCAGCCCGAAGGTGCGAACTGGCAGGGCCACGAGGCGCTCGAGAACACCGGGTTCACCTACACCCACACCTTCACGACGAAGGGGACCTACGAGTACTTCTGTCAGCCCCACAAGTCGCTGGGGATGGTCGGCACGATCGTCGTCACCGAAAACCCCAACGCGGGCGGTGGCGGCGGTGGCGGAGGCGGCGGCGAGAAGGAACTGGAGTCGTTCGGCGTCCCGATCCACGCCCACTGGGTCGGCGCCGCGACGATCCTCGCGATCCTCGTGACCGTGATCTTCACGTTCTACGTCCTGAAGTACGGTGAGTCACCCCACACCGGCACCGGGAGGAACTCGTAATGTCATCGAGCGGAAGCACCTACGGCGACATCCATCGGTACGAACCGGCGCGAGAGAGCACGGCGGCCGCGATCGCTATCGTCCTGCTGACGATCATCGAGGTCGTCTTCGTGTTCCTGTTCACCTACGGACTGATGTCCGGCTGGGGACTGAGCGAGACCGGGAACATGTATCTCGGCGCGGTCCTGGCCGTCATCTTCATCGACCTGGCGTTCATACTGGCGCTGTACCGCAAGGAGTTCCTGCCGGACGTCGTGATCGTGAAGAAGCGGCGTCGCAAGTACGAGGACCTCTACATTCGGGAGGAGGACGTCGACGGCACGCCGTTCGCCGACGGCGCCTGGGACCAAGTCAAGCGCGCGATCTACCCGTACTACAAGCGATAACCAATGAGCCTCGAAAAGAAAGACGAGTACGACCACAAGGGCTGGATGAAGGAGAAGGACCTGACTCCCGTGGAGTCGACCTTCCTCACCACCCTCATCTGGCTCGACAAGCGGTTCCGCATCGTCGACTATCTGGAGCTGCTGGAGACCCTCTACTACCGGGTCAACCTCCAGATGCCGAAGAGCCACACCGAGCAGTACAACCTCGACAACAAGTTCTGGTACTGGTACCCGCTCTACACGCTGGGGCTGTTCTCGACGCTGGCGTACGTCGTCGCCGCCATCTCCGGCGCGCTGTTGGGCTTCTACTACAGCCCCTCGGCCGCGGCCGGCGGCCAAGCGACGGGGACCGTCGCCTACCAGAGTATCGCGTTCATCATGCGCGACCTGCAGTTCGGGTTTATGCTCCGCTCCATTCACCGGTGGTCGGCGCAGGTGATGGTCGCCGCGGTGTTCCTCCATATGCTCCGGGTGTACTTCACCGGCGCGTACAAGGAGCCCCGCGAGCTCAACTGGCTGATCGGCATCGTCCTGATCAGCCTGACGATGGTGTTCGGGTACACCGGCTACCTGCTCCCGTGGGACCAGC
>JBDGUM010000115.1:0-10004 GCA_042215855.1 Halobellus sp.
GTCGTGCGATCGAGTGAGTGAAGACTTGCAAACGCTACTATAGTCATTATGAGGGGTTCCTGTTTGATGTGGAAGCCTTCTATGTCCCTCGTTTCAACTGGACAGTATAGGCGGCGAGTGGACACCGTTTTGTATCGGTCGGCCCTTCCACAGCCTATGGTCGACGACGCTGACCTCGAGAACCCGGAGAATCCGGTCGTCACGCTGCACACGACGAAGGGCGACATCACCCTCGAACTGTTCGAACAGCGCGCGCCGCGGACGGTCGAGAACTTCCTCGGCCTCGCGACGGGCGACACGGAGTGGAGCGACCCCGAGACGGGCGAGACCCGCACCGACTCGCTGTACGAGGGGACGGTCTTCCACCGGGTGATCGAGGACTTCATGATCCAGGGCGGCGACCCCGAGGGCACCGGCCGCGGCGGCCCGGGCTACACCTTCGACGACGAGTTCCACGAGGAACTGAACCACGACGAGGCCGGGAAGGTCTCGATGGCCAACCGCGGCCCCAACACGAACGGCTCGCAGTTCTTCATCACGCTCGACGCCCAGCCGCACCTCGACGGCCGCCACGCCGTCTTCGGGCAGGTCGTCGACGGGATGAATGTAGTAGAAGAGATCGGCGACGTACCGACCGATAGCGACGACCGGCCGGTGAAGGACATCGAGATCGAGTCGCTCGACGTCGAGCAGTAGGGCCGCGTTCGCAGTCCGAAGCGGTCGCACCGCTCCGCTTTCACTTCCACCCCGCTCCCGAACCCTTCTTAACCGTCCACGAGGAAGGACTCCGCAGATGACGTCTTTCCAGTCGACGCTCGGCGAGGAGGGCGGCGGGATCGCCGAGGAGCTGGCCGAGGGCCAGCGCGCGATCTCCATCGCCGAGTTCTTCGAGAAGAACAAGCACATGCTCGGCTTCGACTCGGGCGCGCGGGGGCTCGTCACGGCCGTCAAGGAGGCGGTCGACAACGCCCTCGACGCCACCGAGGAGGCCGGGATCAAGCCCGATATCTCCATCGAGATCCGCGAGTCGGGCGACTACTATACACTGATCGTCGAGGACAACGGGCCCGGGATCACCCGCGACGAGATTCCCAAAGTGTTCGGGAAGCTGCTATATGGGTCACGGTTCCATACCCGGGTTCAGGCTCGCGGCCAACAGGGGATTGGCATCTCAGCGGCTGTACTGTACTCTCAGCTCACTTCCGGCAAACCCGCGAAGATCACCTCGCGCACCCAGCGCTCCGAGACCGCCCAGTACTTCGAGCTCATCATCGACACCGACACCAACGAGCCCGAGATCCAGGTCGAAGAGGAGCGCGCTCCCGGCGAGTCGGAGCTGTCGCCGACCCACGGCACCCGGATCGAGATGGAGATGGAGGCGAACATGCGCGCCCGCCAGCAGCTCCACGACTACGTCAAGCACACCGCGGTCGTCAACCCTCACGCGCGCCTCGTCCTGGACGAGCCCGGCCTCGACGAACCCCGCCGGTACGAGCGCGTCGAGGGCGCGTCGCTGCCGGCGGAGACCGAGGAGATCCGCCCGCACCCCCACGGCGTCGAACTCGGGACGCTGATCAAGATGCTGAACGCCACCGAGTCGTACTCGGTCTCGGGCTTCCTCCAGGAGGAGTTCACCCGCGTCGGCTCGAAGACCGCCGACAAGGTCCTCGACCGCTTCCGGGACCGGCACTTCGGCCGCGAGATGGGGTGGTCGGCGCCGCGCGACCCCGAGGTCGACCTCGAGACGGCGATCGAAGACAGCGTCGCGAACAAGGGCGCGGAGGCGACCGCGACGTTCGCCGAGCGAGTCGCCGACGCGCTCGAATCCAGGGACCGCACGGCCCACTCCGAACTGGCCGAAATCGTCGACACCGTCGCCGACGACGTCGAGTCCGAGTTCGACGCTAACTTCGGCGACACCGTCCGGGAGAACGCCGTCGAAGCCGCGTGGGAGGTCCTGACCGACGACCTCGAATCCGATCTCTACGCGCTCGTCGACGAGGCCACCAGCACGAGAAAGGACGACGCGACCGTGGCTGGAATCGCAGAGCGGCTGGCCGACAAGTTCCGCGACGGCGACCCGCGGCACCGCGCTACGAAGGCGGAGCTCCGCGACTACGTCGACCGTTCGGCCGACTTGCTCGTCTCCGAGGACATCTCCTTCGGCGAGACCGCTCGCGAGAACGTCGTCGATGCGGTCTGGAACGTGATGCGGACCGTCCCCGACGGGGTCCCGAAAGTCAAGGCCGTCGCCGGCGAGCGCGACGTCGCCTCCGAGCTCCTGGAGGCGATGCGCGAGACCGACATCCTGGCGCCGCCGACGAACTGCCTGTCGCCGATCACCGCCGAGCTCGTCGAGGCGGGACTGCGAAAGGAGTTCGACGCCGACTTCTACGCCGCGGCGACGCGCGACGCGGAGGTCCACGGGGGCGACCCGTTCATCGTCGAGGCCGGCATCGCCTACGGCGGCGAACTCGAAGACGGAACGATCGACCTCCTCCGCTTCGCGAACCGGGTACCGCTCGTCTACCAGCGCGGGGCGTGTGCGACGACAGACGTCGTGAAGGGGATCGGGTGGCGGAACTACGGCCTCGACCAGCCCGGCGGCTCGGGGATGCCGAACGGTCCCGCGGTGATTATGATCCACGTGGCCTCCACGAACGTTCCGTTCACGAGCGAATCCAAGGACGCCATCGCGAACATCCCCGCGATCGAGGACGAGATCGAACTCGCGATCCGGGAGGCCGCCCGCGACCTCAAGTCCTACCTCAACAAGCGGCGCTCGATGCAGAAGCGCCGGAAGAAACAGGACGTCCTCGGAAAGATCCTTCCGGAGATGGCCGACAAGCTCTCCGAGGTGACGGGGCGCCCGCGGCCCAACATCGACGGGGCGCTGGCGCGGATTATGAACAACGTCAGCGTCGAGCGCGAGGTCGACGGCGACAGCGTCACCCTGATCGTCGAGAACCACTCCGACCGCAACGAGGCGCCCGAGATCACGGACATCGTCTCGGTCGAGCCCGCCGACCTCCCGGACGGCGCGAGCGTCGTCGACCTCGACGGCGAGTGGTTCGTCAAGTGGGAGCCCACGGTCCCGGCCGGCGAGACCGTCGAACTCACCTACACGGCCAGCGAGGACGCGGAGTTCGACGTCGACGTCGACGGCATCGAGGCAGAGAAGCTGACAGTCAACGCGTAATATCCGATAATGAGCACGAAACAGGACGAAGACGTCGCACAGGAGCGGCTCGTCGACCTCGCCGCGGAGTTCTACGACCAGTTCGCCGCGGGCGAGGTGCCGCAGATGAACATCCCCACGCGGACGAAGTCGAACATCGTCTTCGACGAGGAGTCGAAGGTGTGGGTCTACGGCGACCGCACCTCGACGCGGTCGGCCAACAGCGTCCGCGGCGCGCGGAAGCTGCTGAAGGCCGCCTACGCGATCGAGTTCCTCGTCGAGCAGTTGGAGGAGGACCGCTCGTCCACCCTCCGTGAGCTGTACTACCTCTCGGAGTCGTGGGACAACGAGGAGGCGCAGTTCAAGAGCCAGGACGAGTCGAACCAGCTGATCGAGGACCTGGAGATCGTCTCGGGCGTCACCCGCGAGGACTTCCACATGCGGCCCGAGGAGTCGGGCGCGACGCTCATGGGCCCGCTCGAACTCCGGGAGCAGACCCGCCGCGGCGAGCGCGAGATCCACTGCCAGAAGGACGTCGGCGAGGGCGGCTACCAGATCCCCAACAACCCGGACACGATCGACTTCCTCGACCACGACATCGACTTCGTCCTCTGCGTCGAGACCGGCGGTATGCGGGATCGACTGGTGGAAAACGGCTTCGACGAGGAGTACAACTGCCTCGTCGTCCACCTGAAGGGCCAGCCCGCCCGCGCGACGCGCCGGATCACGAAGCGCCTCCACGACGAACTCGACCTCCCCGTGGTGGTCTTCACGGACGGCGACCCGTGGTCCTACCGGATCTACGGCTCGGTCGCCTACGGGTCGATCAAGTCCGCGCACCTCTCGGAGTACCTCGCGACCCCCGAAGCGCGGTTCGTGGGAATCCAGCCCGAGGACATCGTCGAGTACGACCTTCCCACCGATCCGCTCTCGGACTCGGACGTCAACGCGCTCGAATCCGAACTCGAGGATCCGAGATTCGAGACCGAGTACTGGACCGAACAGATCGAACTCCAGCTCGACATCGACAAGAAGGCCGAACAGCAGGCGCTCGCCTCGCGCGGCCTGGACTTCGTCACCGACACGTACCTCCCCGAGCGGCTGTCGACGATGGGCGTGCTCTAGAATCACTCCGGGGACTCACCTCCGGGAGGCGTCTCGGGAGCGTCCGCGGCTTGGTCCGTCGCGTTCGGCGCTCGCGGATCCGTTCCGAGTATCACTCGTGATACTCGAGGGACTGTGGTTATATCCTTCCCCGCCAACCAGCGGATATGAGTCGTTCCGAAGAGGCCGCGATCGCTGGCGGACCGTCGGGTCCCGAACCTCTCGTCAGGTACGCGAGAGACCGCGAGGAGGACGGTGCGAACGCCGTCGTCTCGGCGTTCGGCGAGCCACCGATCGACGGCGTCCCGTCGGACGCGGAGTCGCTGTACGCCTGGGTCGATCCCGACGCCCTCGACGACCTCATCGAGTCCGCGGGGTCGGACGTCCGGTTGTCGGCGGTGATCTGGGGGTATCCAGTGGTGATTACGGGCGCCGAGGTCGAGATCTACGAGCCCGGCGTGACCGCCCGACAACAGTCACTGTAGGCGAATCTGTCGCGCGTCTCCCGTCCGCGTGCTACTGTTCGTCGGCCAGCCGCTCGACGCGCGCGAGCGTGTCGGCGTCGGCGGGCGACTTGTCCTCGCGGACGCTCACGAACCGCGGGAACCGGAGCGCGTACCCCGAGGAGTACGTCGGCGACCGTTGGATCTCCTCGTAGCCGACCTCGAAGACGACCGCTGGCTCGATC
Source organism: Halobellus sp. (assembly GCA_042215855.1). Taxonomy (GTDB): domain Archaea; phylum Halobacteriota; class Halobacteria; order Halobacteriales; family Haloferacaceae; genus Haloquadratum. The sequence continues at coordinate 4,971 of JBDGUM010000115.1, forward strand.
GAGACCGTCTGGCCGTCCTCGCGCTCGACGTGGGGTTCGAGCCGTCCGGTCAGCGATTCGAGTTCCTCGTCGGTGATCCCGGTCGCGACCTTCCCGAGCGTCACGTAGGGGTCGTCGGCGTCGGAGGCGGCGGCCTCGACCTCGTCGCTCCCGGGTGCCCGCGCGGACACCAGGAACGTGCCGAGGAGGTTCGCCCGGCGGCCTTCGCCCCATTCGGCCCCGGTGACGACGAGGTCGAGCGTCTCCACGTCGGGCTTGCGCTTGAGCCAGTTGCGGCCGCGCTTGCCCGGCGCGTACGAGGAGTCGGGGTCCTTGAGCAGTATCCCCTCGTGGCCCGCCGCGAGCGCCGCGTCTTCGAGGTCGGCGATCTCGTCGCGATCGTCAGTGATCTCGAGGTCGGACACGGCGTCCGTGTGGCCGAGCAGCGTTTCGAGCCGGTCGTGACGCGCTGTCAGCGGCGCGTCCAGCAGATCCTCGCCGTCGGCGTGGAGGCAGTCGAACGCGCGGAGTTCGACCCGGACCTCGTCGCGCATCTGCTCGACGTCGTACTTCCGGCGGAAGCGGCGGAGCACCTCCTGGAACGGGAGCGGCGAGCCGTCCTCGGCGACGGCGACGACCTCGCCGTCGAGGACCGCAGGGACGTCGAGTTCGCGATCGACGAACTCCACGACCTCCGGTAACGGGTCGGTGACGTCGTCCATGTTCCGCGAGAACAGCGCCGTCTCGTCCCCGTCGTAGTGGACCTGGACGCGCGCGCCGTCGAACTTGGTCTCGACCGCCGCCTCGCCCCACTCGTCGAGAGCGTCCGCGGCGCTGCCGGCCTGGGCGAGCATCGCCTGGACTGGCCGGCCGACCTCCAGGCCGATCCCGTCGAGCCCCTCGCGGCCCTCGTCGCGGGCGACGTCGGCGACCATCCCGTAGTCGTTCGAGACCTGCAGGGCACGCTCGACGGCCGCCACTGCGTCGTCGTCGGGCGCGGTCGGCTCCGACTCGGGGTCGGCCGCCTCGTCGCCCTCTCGATCGGGTGTTCCCTCCTCGTCGTCGAGAAACGCCAGCGCGACGGCGTCGCGGACGGTCCCTTCGCCCACGCCGATCCGCATCTCGCCCAACACGAGCCGGGCGAGGAACTTCGCCTCGGTCGACGACGCGCGGTTGAACAGGCCGAAGAGGGTGTCGAGCCGCCGGCGCTCGCTCCCGTCGCCGGTGACCCGCGCGACCTCGCGGAGCGTCTCGTCCACCTCTGCGACGGTCAAGTCGTCGCCGTCGTCGCCGGTGAAGGCCCCCAGACCGCGCTGACCGCCGAAGTCGTAGGTGGCCGCGACGGCGCCGATCTCGCCCACCTCCGCGAGCTGGGCTTCGACGTCGTCGGCCGTGACGTTCTGCCCCGCAGCGCGCGCGATGGCCTCGTGGAGGAGCGCCGGGCCGACGTCGAGCGTCGTCGAGTCCCACGCCGGGAAGACGCGCCCCTGGAGGAAGCGCGCGACGGTCGCGAGGTCCCCGTCCGCCTCGGCGAAGAGGTCGGCGACGAGCGCCGTCGTCGCCAGGTCGCCCGGCTCCGCTTCCAGCTCCTCGGCGCGCGCGGCCAGCCCTGCGAACTGCATCGCCTGTCGCTATCCCGCGGGCGGACAAGAGTCCGCCGACTCGAGGCGGGGACCGGTCCCCGAGCCGCGGGATTGAAGCCCTCTGCCCGTCCAGGGTGGTCTATGACTGAGGAGCTGGCGACTGACGTGCGCGACGCGCTCGCCGTCGACCCGGCGGAGTTCGAGGCCCAGGCCCGGACGGAGGCCGAGGTCGTGAAGTCCGAACTCCGGGAGGGGACCTTCGACAACCACCAGTCGATCGTCGGCCTCGAGTACGAATTTTACGCCGTCGCCGACGGGCGCTGGTCGGCGTCCGACGACGACGCCGACGTCTACGGCCTGATGCGCGTCCCGCGCCGCCTCCTCGAACTCATCGGGTTCGAGAAGGAACTCGGCCTCCACAACGCCGAGATGACGACCAGTCCCCAGCCCCTGAACCCCGCCGGGCTCCGCGCCCAGGAGTCGGAGGTCCGTGCGCGGTTGGGCGCGGCGCTCGACTGCACGAGCGCCGAGGGGATCCGGCTCGTCAGCGACGGCCTGTGGACGATCCCGCCCGCGGGCGAGACCGCTCGCGAGTACCTCACCGACAGCGTCGAAGCCGAGGGCGTCAGGATGGCGACGAATATGAGCGGCGCCGTGCGGTACCACACGATGGCGAACGGCCCGAATGCGGCCCAGGAGATGGCCGTCGACGCCCCCAACGTCACCCTCTCGGCGGACACGGTGATGCCGGAGTCGCTCATCACCTCGATCCAACCGCACTACCAGGTCGCTCACGCCGCCGACCTCCCGACGCTCTTCAACTACGCGCTCCGGATCGCCGGGCCGCTGTTGGCCCTCGGCGTCAACTCGCCGTTCTTCCCGCCGGACCTCTACGACGACGTCGGCGCCGGGAAGATCCTCGCTGACGGCTACGCCGAGAACCGGATCGTCGTCTTCGAGTCGGTGCTCAACACCGACGACGTGAAGAAGGTCCGCTTCCCCGACGACCTGGAGACCGTCGAGCAGGCGGTCGACCGCGTCGCCGCCGACGACACGATGGTGCCGATGCCCGTCGAGGAGGGCAACCGCTTCGACGACCAGTTCGCGACCCTCCGCCGGAAACACGGGACGTACTGGCGGTGGGTCCGACCGGTCTTCGACGGCGCCTCCCGTTCGTCGGCGAACGCGCGGATCGAGTTCCGGCCGCTCGCGGCCCAGCCGACGGTCCGGGACTCGATCGCCTTCCAGGCCACCTTCGCGGGGCTGATGGAGAGTCTCCCGCGGCGCCGCCATCCCGTCATCGATCAGTCGTGGTCGACCGCGCGGGAAAACTTCTACGCGGCGATGCGCGACGGCTTCGACGGTCGCCAGCGGTGGATTCGCAACGACGGCGCCGAGACGATGGACGCCGAGGAGATCTACGAGGACATCTTTGCGCACGCCGAGGACGGACTCGAGGCGGCCGGCCTGACCGAGTCGGAAGCGGAGAAGTACGTCGATCCGCTGCGGGCGCGCGTGGAACACGAAACGACGCCCGCCGACTGGAAGATCGCGCGGGTCAGGGAGTACCTGGCCGACGGCGACGCCTTCGCGGAGGCCGTCCCGGAGATGCAGCGCGACTACGTCCGCAAGCAGCGCGACACGCTGCTGGACGGGTCGTTCGTGGACTGGCTGTAGTCGGGGCTCGGCGGTCGAAGTCGAGTTCGAGAGGAGACACGTCGGGCCGTCGACCCGCCGGACGTCCGTCTACAGGACCTCGTCGAAGTCCTTGTGCTGGGTGATCTCGACGCCGTCTTCGGTGACGACACAGACGTTGATACCGTTGCCCGAGGCGAGGTCGCGCTCGACGGCGCTCTTGATCGCGCGGGCGGCCACGGACTTGGCCTCCTCGATCGAGAGCTCGTCGTCGTACTCCTGTTCGAGGACACCGAGGGCGTACTGGCTCCCGGAGCCGGTGACGGTGTACTCCTCTTCGAGGATCGATCCGGCCGGGTCGATGCTGTAGATGTGGGGCCCCTCCTCGTCGACGCCGCCGAGGATGGGCTGGACGATGAAGAACGCGCCCGAGCGGAGGAAGTTGCCGAGGAGCGTCGAGAGCGCCTGCATACTCATATCCTCGCCGCGGCGGGCCTCGTACAGGCGGACCTCCGCGCGGATCGAACTGATGAGGGACTGGGCCGCCGAGACCGATCCGGCGATCGTCAGTGCGCCCGTCGGGTGGATCTCCTCGACCTTCTGGACGTTCTTCGAGGAGACCATCCGGCCGAGGCTCGCTCGCATATCGGTCGCGAGCACGACGCCGTCTTCGGTCTTCAGACCGACCGTCGTCGTCCCCGTCTTGGTCTCTTTGTCTCCCATCTCCTGGGCGCGCTCTTCGGCGTTCTCGAACTCGCCGAGTTCCGGCGAGAACACGCCGGAGTGATCGCCGGTGAGCGAATCGAGACGGCCCGAAACGTCGTCGTTCGTAGGAGTACGCATTACCCGCAGTTAACGCCCGCCGCTGATAAATGCCACCCTTCCCACCGCTGTTGCCCGTATCGACTCGACGACCACGTCGCCGCCGCAGACGCCACACAGCCGGTGCTAGTCGACTTGTGGTTTCCGTGCAGAAGGGATTCGTCGTCGGTTAGCGTCGCTCGCCGATTCCGTCGGCGCGTTCGTAGGTCCGTTCGGCGGACTCGATGAGCGGGCGGACCGGAAGAGTGAGCCCCAGGCGCCGCGCCAAGAGCGCGACCGGCATCGCGACGATGCCGAACAGCAGCGTGGTCTGGTACAGCACGAGGGTGAGGCCCCGGTACAGGTCTTCAATCATCGCCTTAGGCACCTCGCAGCACCCCCCGTATATAAAGCTTACTGGACGAATCGGAAGATTGGGTCGGCGCAGTGTTGCGGTTTCGCTCACTGGCTCCGAGAGCCCGGATTCCCCGATTCGCCGCGATCGCCGGCCGTACGAACGGGCTCAACAGTACGGTTCGTTCGCATAAGTTATGCGCAGTATTCCGGTCCCGTACGCGTCGTAGGAGGCCTGAGAGCGCCGATCACGGTGTCACGATGTCGCATCCCTCGGGACGAACCACAAGACACGAAACCCCACGGCACCACCTGCTCGTATGAGCAACTATCTCGTCGCGATGGAAGCCGCCTGGCTCGTCCGCGACGTCGAGGACATCGACGACGCGATCGGCGTCGCCGTCAGCGAGGCCGGAAAACGACTCAACGACAAGGACAAGGAGTACGTCGAGGTGGAGGTCGGCGCGACGCCGTGTCCCGCCTGCGGCGAACCGTTCGATTCGGCGTTCATCGCCGCGAACACCGCGCTGGTGGGTCTCCTGCTCGAGATCGACGTGTTCAACGCCGACAGCGAGGAGCACGCCTCCCGGATCGCCAAGAGCGAGGTCGGCGGTGCGCTGCGGGACGTCCCGCTCGACGTCATCGAGGTCGTAGAGACCGAGGCCGACGAGGACGACCGCGA
>JBDGUM010000115.1:10104-11565 GCA_042215855.1 Halobellus sp.
GACGACCGCGATCAGTGAGCGGCCGCCCCCGAAAGGCTTTCGTATAACTTCAGGTAATTAGGAGTATGGACCTGCCCACGCCCGAGGACCTGCGTCAGCGCCGCACGGAACTGGACCTGACGCAGAGCACGCTCGCCGAGATGGCCGAGGTCTCCCAGCCGCTCATCGCCCGGATCGAGGGCGGCGACGTCGACCCGCGGCTATCGACGCTGCGCCGGATCGTCAACGCGCTCGAAGAAGCCGAGGGAAGCGTCGTCCGCGCCGAGGACCTGATGAACGACGACGTCACGAGCGTCGCCCCGGACGACTCGGTGCGGTTCGCCCGCGACGTGATGCTCGACGAGGGCTTCTCTCAACTTCCGGTCATCCGCGACGGCCGGCCCGTCGGGATCATCTCCAACAGCGACATCCGACACGCCCAGGAGCAGGACGACGTCGGAACGCTGCCCGTGGCGGACGTGATGCGCGAGTCGGTGACGACCGTCGAGCGGTCGGCGACGCTGGAGGAGATCGACGCGGCGCTGGATCACCACTCGGCGGTGCTCGTCGTTGAGGCCGGCGAGACCATCGGCATCATCACCGAGGCCGACGTCGCCGCGCATCTGTAAGCCGCTGGCGCCCGCTCAACTGATCAGTCTGACCGTGTACCGGTGATCACCTCCCGTTCGCGATGATCACCGGGAAGAGACGAGAGTAGTCGTTATCGGAGCTCCAGCCCGCGGATCGCGACGCCTTCTCCTTCCTCGACGCGGCCGATCACGCGCCCTTCGGTACTATCGGCGAGCGCCTCGGCGTCGTCGGGCGCGAGCGCGCAGACGAAGCCGGTCCCCATATTGAACGTCCGGTGCATCTCCTCGTCGCTGACGTTCCCAGCCGACTGGACGAACTCGAAGACCGGTTGCGCGTCGAAGGGGTCTTCGATCAGGTAGCGGTGTGCGCCGAGGCGTTCGAGGTTCGTCCACCCGCCGCCGGTGACGTGTGCGGCCGCCCGGACGTCGTGATCGCGCATCGGATCCAGCAGATGCGTGTAGATCCGCGTCGGTTCCAGGAGCGCCTCGCCCAGGGTGTCGTAGTCGGCGAACGGACAGGTGTCGGCGTACTCGTGCTCGCGGGTGACCGCCGTCCGCGCGAGCGTCAGCCCGTTGGAGTGGATTCCCGACGAGGGAAAGCCGACGAGCGCGTCGCCCGGTTCGGCCTCGCCGGGGAAGATCGCCTCTTTGGCCGCGAGACCGGCGCAGGTCCCCGCGAGGTCGAGGCCGCGGACGACCTCCGGCATCACCGCGGTCTCGCCGCCGACGAGTTCGACTCCCGCCTCCTCGGCGCCCGCGTCGAGCCCCTCGCCGACCTGCTCGGAGAACGTCTCGTCGGGCTCTTCCACCGCGAGGTAGTCGACGAAGGCGACGGGGCGGACGCCCGCCGCGACGAGGTCGTTGGCGTTCATCGCGATGCAGTCGATGCCGA
>JBDGUM010000107.1:0-11295 GCA_042215855.1 Halobellus sp.
CCGTCGGCGCGCTGTTCGTCGTCGGCGACGCCGGCAAGGTGATGAACAAGTCCCGACCGCTCAGCTACAACCCCTTCGAGAAGTCCCACGTCCACGTCGGCGACCCGATCGTGAACGTGATGCTCAAGGAGTTCTCCCGGCTCGACGGCGCCTTCGTCATCTCCGACTCGGGCAAGATCGTCAGCGCCTACCGCTACCTCGAGCCGGCGGCCGAGGGCGTCGACATCCCGAAGGGCCTCGGCGCGCGGCATATGGCCGCCGCGGCGATCACCCGCGACACCAACGCCACGGCGATCGTCCTCTCCGAGTCCGACGGTCTCGTGCGCGCGTTCAAGAGCGGGCAGATCATCCTCGAGATCGATCCGGAGGAATACTGATGATCGGGGTCGACGCAGGCACCGGGGGCGGGAGCGGAGCGGCTTCGGTATCGCTTCAGATCGACGCGCAGGTGCTCGATCGCGTAGTCCGGAGCCTCCCCCGAGCGTTCTGGGCCGCGGTCCTCGTGATCGCGGTCGGCGTCGTGGTCGCCTTCGTCCTCGGCGCGTTGACCGAGCGGCTGCTCGTCCGTCTGGGCGTCCCGGAGGCCATCGAGGGCACCGCCTTCGAGCGGACCGCGCGGAACTTCGACACCTCCACCGTCGACGTGTTGGGAGCGCTCGTCCGCTACTTCGTCCTCGGAATCGCGGTGCTGCTGCTGCTGTCGATCGCGAACGTCTCGATCGCGGCGACCTTCTGGAGCCGGACGGTGCAGTTCCTCCCGCAGCTGTTCATCGCGGCCGTGATCCTCATCGTCGGCATCGTCGTCGGCGACAAGGTCCACCTCGTCGTCAGCGAGCGCCTGACGGGGATCAAGCTCCCGCAGATCGGCGTGTTCCCGCAGGTCGCGAAGGTCACCGTCTTCTACATCGCGGTGCTCGTGGCGCTCTCCCAGCTCGGGGTGGCGACGCTCGCGCTCGTCGTCCTGCTCGCGGCGTACCTCTTCGCGGTGGTCCTGCTCGCGGGGATCGCGCTGTCGGACCTACTGAAGTCCGGCGCGGCGGGCTCGTACCTCCTGCTGAATCAGCCGTACGTCATCGGCGACGAGGTCGAGATCGGTGGGAACCGGGGGATCGTCCAGGAGGTGAACCTCTTCGTCACGCACATCGAGAACGACGGCGAGGAGTTCGTCGTCCCCAACAGCGTCGTCTTCGAAGAGGGCGTCGTTCGCATCCGGGACTGATGGCGGTGCGACTGCTGGCGGTTCTCGCCGCCGCGTTCTACGTCGCGACCAGCGCGCTGATCGTCTATCTCGTCTACCGCGACGCGGCGGCGCGAGGTGCGGGCTCGCCGAGAGGCCTGGCGTTTCTGGTCGCACTCCTGCTGCCGCTGTCGCTCGTCTATGTGGCGTTCCGACGGCGTCTCGGGACGCGCGCTCCGCCGGCGGACCGCGAGCGGGCGCTCCGCGCAGCCTTGCTCGCTCACCTGATCGCGATCTTCGGGGTGACGTTCGCACCGCCGGATCCGATGACCCAACTGCGGTACCTCGGGGTCGGGCTCGCCGCGGCGTATCCGCTGGCCTACGCGGTCGTCTACCGGAACGGGATCGACGCGATCAGGACGCGAGTGCAGTGAGATCGACGGCGGCCGGTCACCGACCGCTCCCGTCCTCGCTCTCGCCGTCGTCGTCCGTCACGTCGCGGTCGACCGGGCGCGCGGGCACGCCCACGACCGTCGTCTCCGGGGGCACGTCGCGGGTGACGAGCGAGTTCGCGCCCACCTGCGCGCCCTCGCCGATCCGGACGCCGGGCAGAATCACCGCCTTCGCGCCGATCATCGCGCGGTCGCCGACGACGACCTCTCCCAACCGATACTCGTCCTGCAGGAACTCGTGACAGAGGAGCACCGAGTCGTAGCCGACGACGGCGTGGTCGCCGAGGGTGATGAGCTCCGGCCAGAAGACGTCCGGCGTGGCCTCCAGCCCCCAGGAGACGCCCTCGCCGACGGTCACGCCGAGCCGACGGAGCGCCCAGTTGCGGAGTCGGAGCGACGGGACGATCCGAGCCATCCACACCAGGACGTAGTTGAGGGCGACCCGCCAGACCGGTTTCGCGTCCGTCCAGCGTCGGAGGGAGTTGCCGACGCCGGGGGTGGGCTGGCGCTGCATCCGCACGTGTCGGCGTTCGTCGGGATCGATCGACCCGCCGGTCGCCCCGTCGGTGGTCCCGTCGTCGCCTGGTGCGGCTGAGTCGTCGGTCGCGTCGGCGTCGTCACTCACGACTCCCGGTAGGCGGGCGACGACCAAAAGGTTCGCTCGTCGGGGCCGCCGAGGATCGTATCCGGCCCGTTACTCGCCGCGGAGTTCGGCCATGTGGTCGATCCGACGCTGAACGAGATCGGACGTCCCCACGTCGTGGCGGATCCGGAGGCCGTCGCCGGCGGCCGCGAGGCCGTCCTCCGCCTGCGCTTCGGCTTCCTCGATGGTGTCGGCGACGCCGACGACCGCGAACGAGCGGGAGGTCGTCGTGTAGAGGCCGTCCTCACGGGCGTCGACGCTGGCGTAGAACAGCAGCGCGTCGCCGACGTTCCCCTCGTCGACGGCGATCCTCGCGCCGCTGTCGGGGTCCGTGGGGTAGCCGTCGGGGACCGCGTACTTGCAGACGGTCGCCTGCTCGGCGAACTCGAGTTCCGGCAGCGGGTCGCCGTCGCGGGCGGCGACGAGGACGTCCAGGAACGACGTCTCGAGAACGGGAAGCGTGTTCATCGCCTCCGGGTCGCCGAACCGGGCGTTGAACTCGACGACGCGTGGGCCGTCGGCGCCGAGCATGAACTGCCCGTAGAGGATGCCCTTGTAGTCGGGCAGCGCGTCGACGGTCGCCTCCAGGACCTCGACGGCGGCCTCGTAGTCCTCCGGTTCCATAAACGGCAGTTCGGGCGTCGCGTCGCTGTAGCTGCCCATCCCGCCGGTGTTCGGTCCCTCGTCGCCCTCGTAGGCGCGCTTGTGGTCCTGGACGGCGGGCGTCGTCCGGAGTTCGCCGTCGGCGACGAACGCCTGGACCGTGAACTCCTCGCCGACGAGGCGCTCTTCGAGAACGACCCGATCGTAGTCGCTCTCGCGGAGGTACGCCTTGGCCTCTTCGTTATCGACCTGATCGCCGATGACCCGCACGCCTTTCCCGCCGGTGAGCCCCGCGGGCTTGACCGCGAGGTCGCCGTCGTACGCGTCGATGTACTCGCAGGCGGCCTCCATCTCGTCGAAGACGGCGAAGTCCGGGCAGCCGGGGATCCCCTCGGACTGCATGAACTCCCGCTGGAAGGCCTTGTCCGTCTCGATGCGGGCGGCCTCCGCGCCGGGTCCGAAGGTGTAGATTCCGGCGTCGTCGAGCGCGTCAGCGACGCCCGCTTCGAGCGCCGATTCGGGGCCGATAATCGCCAGGGTTGCACCGACGTCCTCGGCGTAGGCGACGATCTCGTCCGCGGCCCGCTCGTCGGCCGTCTCGAAGCCCGCGGCCAGCGACGCGATGCCGGGGTTCCGGTTGCTCGCGACCGCGTACAGTTCGCACGCCGGGTCGTCGGTCAGGGCGCGGGCGATCGCGTGCTCGCGTCCGCCGCCCCCGACGAGGAGGACCGTCTCCGGGTCTGTCATACCCGGAGGGGGTGCGCATAGGAGTGTAAAGGTTGCTCTTTTTCGGCGGTTCGGTATGCACGTTCGTGGGTCGGCGTGGGACCGCGGGACGCCCCGACGTCACACCGCTTTTCCCTGCCAGTCGCGTACCGCGGGTATGGACGATCCGCTGGCCCGGAACCGGCTCGACGAGGAGGAGAGCCCGTACCTCCGCCAACACGCAGACAACCCCGTGCACTGGCAGCCGTGGGACGAGGCGGCGCTCGGGGCCGCGCGGGAGCGGGACCGCCCGATCTTCCTCTCGGTCGGCTACTCCGCCTGCCACTGGTGTCACGTGATGGCCGAAGAGAGCTTCGAGGACGAGGAAGTCGCGGCCGTTCTCAACGACTACTTCGTCCCGATCAAGGTCGACCGGGAGGAGCGTCCCGACCTCGATCGCGTCTACCAGACGATCTGCCAGCGGGTCACCGGCGGGGGCGGCTGGCCGCTGTCGGTCTGGCTCACGCCCGATGGAGAGCCGTTCTACGTCGGGACGTACTTCCCGAAGCGCGCCGACGACCGCCGCGGCAACGTCCCGGGGTTCCTCGAGGTCTGCGAGTCGTTCGCGCAGGCCTGGGAGCGGGACCGCGAGGAGATCGAGAACCGCGCGTCGCAGTGGACGGACGCGCTCCGCGACCAGTTGGAGACGACCGGGACGTCGGCGTCCGGGTCGGATTCGGGATCGGCGTCGTCGCCGGAAACGTCCGAAGTCGGCGGCGGCGACGTCGCGGAATCGACCGAGGCCGACGAGGAGCCGTTCGGCGCGGAGGTCCTCGGTAGCGTCGCCAGGTCGGCGCTGCGGGCGACCGACCGCGAGCACGGCGGCTTCGGCTCCGGCGGCCCGAAGTTCCCGCAGCCGTGGCGGATCGACGCGCTCCTCCGGTCCTACGCTCGCTCCGGCACCGAGGAGGCGTTGAAGGCGGCGACCCAGACGCTCGACGCGATGGCGGCCGGCGGGATCTACGATCACGTCGGCGGCGGCTTCCACCGCTACGCCACGGATCGGGAGTGGACGGTGCCGCACTTCGAGAAGATGCTCTACGACAACGCCGAGCTCCCCCGCGTCTACCTCGCGGCCTACCAACTCACGGGCGAGGAGTCGTACGCGACGGTCGCCCGCGAGACCTTCGACTTCCTCGAACGGGAGTTCCGTCACGACGACGGCGGCTTCTTCAGCACGCTCGACGCCCGGAGCGAGGGCGAGGAGGGGAAGTTCTACGTCTGGACGCCCGGGGAGGTCGCGGCCGCCGTCGACGACGAGCACACGGCCGAGATCGCGCGAGAGCGGTTCGGCGTGACTCCCGAGGGCAACTTCGAGGGGGAGACCGTGCTCACGATCCAGCGGTCGATCCCGGACCTCGCCGAGGAGTACGACTGCGCGGAGTCGGAGATCATAGGGCGCCTCGACGAGGCCCGCTCGGCGCTCTTCGAGGCCCGCTCCGAGCGCGTCCGCCCCGCCCGCGACGAGAAGATCCTGGCGTCGTGGAACGGCCTCGCGATCGGCGCTCTCGCACGCGGAGGCCTGGTCCTCGGCGACGACGACTACACCGAACTCGCCGCCGACGCGCTCGGGTTCGTGCGGGAGCACCTGTGGGACCCGGCGGAGCAACGGCTCGCGCGGCGGTACAAGGACGGCGACGTGAAGGGCGACGGCTACCTCGACGACTACGCCTTCCTCGCGCGGGGCGCCTTCGAGCTGTACCAGACGACGGGCGACGTCTCCCACCTGTCGTTCGCGGTCGACCTCGGCCGGGCGATCGTCGACGCCTTCTACGACGCCGACGCCGGGACGCTCTATCTCACGCCCGCCGACGGCGAGTCGCTCGTCACGCGACCGCAGGACCTCCAGGACCAGTCGACGCCCGCCAGCGCGGGGGTCGCCGCGTCGGTTCTCCTCGATCTCGACGCGTTCGCCCCCGAGGCGGGGTTCGCGTCAGCGGCGAGCGACGTCGTCGACACCCACGCCGACACGATCCGCGGGCGCCCGCTGGAACACGTCTCGCTCGCGCTCGCGGCCGACACGCTCGCGCGCGGCGGCACGGAAGTCGTGATCGCGGCCTCGGAGGTCGGCGACGGCACCGGGATCCCGGCGCCCTTCCGGTCGTCGCTCGCGTCGACGTACCTCCCGAACGGGGTCGTGTCGCCGCGACCGGCGAGCGAGGGCGACCTGAGCGACTGGCTGGATCGACTCGGTCTCGACGCGGCACCGCCGATCTGGAAGGGCCGGACCGAGCGCGACGGCGAGCCGACCGTCTACGTCTGCGAGGACCGGGTCTGCTCGCCGCCCGCGCACGACCTCGCTGAGGCGTTCGGGTGGTTCGAGGACGACGCCAGGGGCGGCGACCTCGGCGCGGACGGACCGTGAGCGGGGGAGAACGTGCCGGCGCCTACAGCCGCGCCGCGAGGTAGGCCGCGATCGGCTGGTCCTCGTTCTCGACGTATCGGGCGACCGCCTCGCCGTCGCGCTCGACCACGACGGTCGGGATGAGTTCGATCCCGTACTCCTCGACGAGCGGGCCGGTCTTGCTGCCGTCGTCTTCCTTCTCGACGGGGTAGTGGTGGACGCGCTCGTCGGGGACGCCCGCCGCGTCGAGCGCGGCTCCGAAGTCGGGGAGCTGGCCCCGGCAGTCGCCGCACCAGTCGCCCCCCCAGACGCGGAACACGAGCCCCTCCTCGGAGAGCGCCTCGACGGCGTCCTCGTGGGCGTCGCCGCTCCAGGCGGGGTTCGGCCGCATCGTCTCCAGCGTTCCGGATTCGGTCTCTGATTCGGACATACCGGGCCGTACGCGAGCCGGCGGCGTAAACCTCGCGGTGCCGGATTCGGGGCTCCCGCCGACTCTCGCCGTCGCCCGCGACGCCTCCGCCGACCGTCGTCGATACCGGCACACCGCGTCCGGCGTCGTCATCGTCTTGTGCCCCACCGTCGAACGGGACGGTATGAAGAACAACGTCCTGGAGACGATCGGGTCGCCGCTGGTCCGCGTCGACTCCCCGGCGGGCGCGACGGTCGCCGCGAAGATCGAATCGAAGAACCCGGGCGGCTCGGCGAAGGACCGACCGGCGCTCGCGATGATCGAGCGGGCCGAGCGCGAGGGCGAGATCGCCCCGGGCGACGCGCTCGTCGAGCCCACGAGCGGGAACACCGGGATCGGCCTGGCGGTGGTCTCCGCGGTGAAGGGCTACGACCTCACGGTCGTGATGCCGTCCTCGCAGTCGGAGGAGCGGCGGCAGATCATGAAGGCCTACGGCGCCGACATCGAACTCGTCGAGGGCGACATCGCCGACGCGAAGGACCGCGCCGACGAACTCGAGGCGGAGGGGATGTACCAGCTCCGGCAGTTCGAGAACGACGCCAATCCCCGGGCGCACTACCTGACGACCGCCGAGGAGATCCTCGAGGGGATCGGCGACCGCACGGTCGACGCCCTCGTCGCGGGCGTCGGCACCGGCGGGACGATCACCGGGATCGGCCATCGCCTCCGCGAGGAGTTCCCGGAGATGGAGGTCGTCGCGGTCGAGCCCGCCGACAACGCCGTCCTCTCGGGGGGCGAGCCCGGGATCGACGACTTCCAGGGGATGGGCCCCGGCTTCGTCAGCCCGAACCTCGACACCGACCTCCTGGACGACGTCGAGACGGTGACCATCGACGAGGCGGAGGCCGAGTGCCGCCGCCTCGCCCGCGAGGAGGGGATCTTCGTCGGGCAGTCTTCGGGGGCCTCGAACCTCGCCGCCAAGCGGGTCGCCGAGCGGCTCGCCGACCCCGAGGCGGCCGCGCGAGATCCCGATCCGGGATACATCATCGAGTCCGAAGACGCCGACGACTTGACCGAACCCGACGTCTCCGACGACCGGCCGCTCGTGATCACGGTGTTCTGGGACAGCGGCGAGCGGTATATGTCGACCGGGATGTTCGAGTGAGGGTCGGTCGCTCGGAGCGCGGGCTCGCGACGGGGGCCTTTTCCCACGCTCGTCCGATTCTACCGAACGTCCGGTTGGTTATAAGTAGCCGGACGGCGAATTACCCCACGCCGGGGTGCCTCTGACAACCGGCAAACCGTTGTGGCCTCTGCCCGGCCACGCTGTCGCGATATCGGATCCGACCGGCAAACCGCCCGAGGCCACTCTTTCGGACCCGCACCGGCCTTGCCCGGACCGGTGCGGCGTTCGTCCGATTTATCCTAACGCGTTCCGGAACGCCGCTTCGATGGCCGAGCGGAGCGTCTCCGCGTCGTTTCCCCCGACGAGATGGGCCGGACAGTCGCAGTCCGACGCGCCGAAGCCGGCCAGCGGCGGCGACCGCGTCCGGTCCGCCGACAGCAGCGCCGCCGCGAGCGCGCACTCGACGTCCGCCTTCGGAGCGGCCAGCACCGCCGCCAGCGACGTCTCGGGGTGGCCGCCGAGGTAGTCGACGTGCCAGTGGGCGACGTCGTGGGTCCCTGCGGCGACGCGCCGGTGGCGATCGATCCGGCCCAGCCCGTTCGAGCCGAATGCACTGCCGACGTAAGCGTAGGCACCCGCCGGGAACGCGGCCCGACCGAGGGCCCCGACCGGGAGCGTCACTGCCTTCCGGAGGGAGTACACGATCGCGTAGGTGCCCGGTGGGGCGTCACCGGCGCCGATTCCGAGGGCGTCGCGCTCGTCCGCGATCGCGGCGGGATCGAGGGCGACGACGTCCGGATCGGTCATCTACGCGAGCGCTTCCGGCCGTTCGGCGGCCGCGTCGGCGAGCCGGTCGAACAGCTCCTCGGCTGCGGCGTCGAGCCGGTAGATGTCGTGGTAGTCGTCGGGGTCGCGGCCGCGACCGCTGGCGAAGCCGACGGCCCTCGCGATCCGGTCGTAGTTCCCCCGGACGAGCGAGCCCACGATGCCCGGCGTGCCGGCGCGGTCGGCCAGCTCCTCGGCCGCCGACCGCCCGGCGTAGATCCGGCCGCGACGCCGATCGGCCAGGAACATCGCGAAGGGCGTCTCGCCGAACTGCGCGCCGAGGAAGGACTGTGCGGCGTCGTCGTACCACGAGATCGCGCCGACGTCGTCGAGGCGGCGCAGTGCCCGCGCCGCGATCGAGCAGTAGGGGCACTCGCCGTCGTAGATCAGCACCGCGTCGTACTCGGCCATACTTCGAGTTGGGTCCGCGCGGCCTAAACCGTGCTGGCGGAATGGATCGGAGGGCAACAGGCGTCCGTCGACGCTCCGGGGCCCGTCCGGACCGTAACCGTCAGGTCGCCGCCGTCCCGAAGTGGTGTGAGAACCGACCGTGAACGACCGCCCGACCGTCGCCGACATCGTCGACCAGTTGCGGGAGCGACCGTACTACGCGGGGCAGATCCGCGACCACCGCCGCGTCGAGGGCCGCGAGCCGACCCACGCCGATCTCGACCTCGAACCCCGGCTGGAGAGCGCGCTCTCGACGGCCGGGATCGACCGGGTCTACGAACACCAGGCGGCCGCGATCGGGGCCGTCCGCGACGGCGACGACGTCGTGCTCGCGACGCCGACCGCGAGCGGGAAGAGCCTCGCGTACACGGTGCCGGCGTTCGAGCGCGCGATGGACCACGGCGGTCGCACCCTGTATCTCGGGCCGCAGAACGCCCTCGTCGCCGATCAGGAGGAGACGCTCTCGGACCTGGCGCACGCGCTCGGCTTCGGCAGCCGCGTCTCGGTCGCGCAGTACACCGGCCGGCAGTCGAAGTCCGAGAAGCGGGAGGTCCGGGACCGCGGGCCGACCGTGCTCCTCTCGAACCCGGATATGCTCCACTACGGCCTGCTCCCGCACGCCCACCGGCTCTGGGAGTGGTTCTTCTCCTCGCTGGAGACGGTCGTCATCGACGAGGTCCACGGCTACCGCGGCGTCTTCGGGAGCCACGTCGCGCTGGTGCTCCGACGACTGAACCGGATCTGCGAGCGCTTCGACAGCGACCCGCAGTACGTCTGTTGCTCGGCGACGATCGGAAATCCGGTCGAGCACGCCGCGCGGGTGACCGGCCGCGAGGAAGGGAGGTTCCGCCTCGTCGACGAGGACGCGAGCGCGACGGGGGCGAAACACTGGTTGCTGTGGAATCCGCCGGAGTACGATGCGGACCGCGGTGGAGGGAGCGGGGAAGGCGACGGTCCGAGTGCGAGCGCCGGCGGCAGCGGCCGCCGCCGATCGAGCCACGTCGAGACGAAGCGCCTCTTCGTCGACCTCGTCGCCGAGGGGTTCCAGACGCTCGCGTTCACCCGGGCTCGGCAGGCCGCCGAGCGGTACGCGAAGGAGAGCGCGTCGGACCTCCGCGAGCGCGGCCACCACGACGCGGCGTCGTCGGTGACGGCCTATCAGTCGACGCTGAAGAACGACCGGCGGCGGGAGATCGAGTCCGGGCTCCACGACGGCTCGGTTCGGGGGGTGTGGTCGACGAACGCCCTGGAACTCGGCGTCGACGTCGGCGAACTCGACGCGGTCCTCATCGACGGCTATCCCGGCACGCGGATGTCGGCGTTCCAGCAGGCCGGCCGCGCGGGCCGCGGCGACGACGACGCGCTCGTCGTCCTGGTCGGCGGCGAGGATCAGCTGGACCAGTACCTCCTCTCGCACCCCGAGGAGTTCTGGGACGGCGAGCCCGAGCGGGCCGTCTGCGATCCCGAGAACGAGGAACTCCTCCCGGACCACGTCGCCTGCGGGGCCGCCGAGAACTGGCTCCGGGTCGCGGACGAGTCGCACTTCGGAAGCCAGTTTGCCGACGTCGTCGCCGATCTGACCGAATCGGGTCGGCTCGACCGGCGCGAGACCGAGCAGGGAATCCGCTGGCTCCACGACGGCGGCGGGAGTCCGCAGCACGAGATGAGCCTGCGGACGATCGAACGTCGGGAGGTGGACCTCCTCGACGCTCGGTCCGGAGAGGTGATCGCGTCGCTGTCGTTCTCCGACGCCCTCCGCGACGCCCACGAGGGTGCCGTCTACCACCACCAGGGGACGACCTACGAGGTCGCGGAGCTGGACCTCGACCGCGACGTCGCCACCCTTCAGCGCACCTGGGCGGACTACTACACCCGGGTCCTCCACGACAAGACGATCACCGTCGAGGCGGACCTCCGCGCGAAGCCGCTCGCGGCCCGGCCGGACACGGAGGTCCGCTTCGCCGAGGTGACGATGCGCAAGCGGATCACGGGCTTCGAGCGCCGGGATCCGCGGCGCGGCGAGACCATCGGCACGCAGGCGCTCGACCTCCCGGAGACGACCCTGCGGACCAAGGCGCTCTACTTCACGGTCCCGCGGGACGTCGAGATCGAGATGCGCGAGTCGGGCGGCGACTACGGCTTCAACGGCGGCATCCACGCCGCCGAACACGGGATGATCTCGCTGTTTCCCCTCTCGTTCCTCTGCGATCGCGGCGACATCGGGGGGCTGTCGACGCCGCATCATCCCCACACGGACCAGTCGACGATCTTCGTCTACGACGGCTACCCCGGCGGGGTCGGGCTGACAGAGAGCGGCTACGACGAGATCGAAGAACTGCTCGTCCGGACGGGGAGGATGATCGCCGACTGCGACTGCGCCGACGGCTGTCCCGCCTGCGTCCAGTCGCCCCACTGCGGCAACGCCAACGACCCGCTCGCGAAGGAGGAGGCGGTGACGCTGCTGGACGCGCTCAGCGACTGATAGTGATTACTCTCGTTTC
>JBDGUM010000021.1:0-11283 GCA_042215855.1 Halobellus sp.
CGTCGGCGTACTCACAGCCCGCGTAGTACCGCTCGCCCGGATACCCCTCCGCGTACTTGTTCGTGAGCGCGCTCCCCTGCGCTTCGAGCACCGCCTCGCTCACGTGGTTCTCGCTCGCGATCATCGCCAGGGTGTCCCGCTGTCGCTGTACCTCCGCCGAGAGGGCGTCTGCGACGGCCGGGTCGACGTCGCGGACGTGGCTGTAATCCATACGTGATACCGAGCCCGTCCGTCCAATAAGTGTGTCCACTTCGGCCGCAGCGGGGCGTCGACGCGGACGTCGCGTCCGCGAGGCGGTGTCGCGCTCGCGAGTGTCAGTCCGGTCAGTCCAAGAGGTCCCGCGCGACGCCCGCGAGCTCGTCGAGGTCGGCCTCGGCGAGGCGGTCGTCCGCGAGCTGGAGCCGGAGACGGGGTCGCCCCACGTCGATCGGGACCTTCTCGGTCTCGATCAGTCCCCGCTCCTCGAGGTCGCTCTTCGTGCGCGAGAACGTCGCCTTGCTCGCGATGCCGACGTCCTCGCCCCACTTCGAGACGTCGTAGAGGAGCACCTCGTTGCGGGCGGCGACGAGCAGGCTGATCGTCACCTCGTCGACGCCGTCCCGCCCGTCGACCGACTCCAGCGACTCCAGCACCGCGTCGAACTCCGCTCGGACGTCGTCGCCGAGATCGGTTTCGAGCGACGAGCGCACGTCCGAGAGGGCGGGCGTCCGGAGGCCGAACGCGTCCGCCGCCTCGAACCGCTCGCCGTAGGCTTCGACCGCGCTCTCGACGAAGTCCTCGTCGTCGGTCGTCAGTCCGGCCACGCTGTCGCCGGCCGTGACGACGGCGACGACGGTCGATTCGGTCACCAGGAGCGTGTTCTCCGCCCTCGCCCCGTCGCTGCGGATCTCCAGAGTCCCGGACGCGACGAGGTCGGAGGCGTTGCTCGCGACGAGAAAATCGTCCATCACCTGCTTCAGGATCTCCTCGGTCGCGAGGAGGCGAAGTTCGGGCGGATCCTCGGCTCCGACAGCGAAGTCGACGACCGATTCGACGACGCCGCGTCCGGGGCCGATCACGTAGACGGGGCCGGAGGCCGCCTGGAGGGTCGCTGACAGCACGTGCTCGACGCTCGGGCCGAGCACGTTCGAGGCGGGGGACATACCTCGTTTTGTGTATCAGTGTCTACTTAATTTTACCGCAGCGGCGTCTGTATATTCCCGGGGCCGAGCCGAAAGCGGCCGCCAACGAGCATCCGAGACCCGGCGATTTTTCCCCGTGAGCGTCGAGATCGAACCTATGACCTACGAGATCGAACTCGCCGGCGGCGGGCCGGCCGCGGCGGCGGCGCGAGCCGCGTTTGAAGACGTCGACGCGAGCGTCGATACCGACGTCGAGGACCCGGCGCTGACGCTCGCTGTCGTCCCCGCCGGTCGCGACGTCGCCGGGCTCGTGGAGCCGACCGGCCGCCTCGCGCTCGTCGAGATCGGCGGGATCGGCGGCCACCCCGTCGCGGCGATCGACGCCGCCGTGTCGGTGTTCGACGCCGGCGGCGCGCGGTTCGATGACCTCCGAACCCGAGTGGCGGCGACGACCGAGCCCGACGGATCGCCGTCCGGCGACCGCGGCGCGGTCCGGCTCGCCGGTGCCGTCGCCGGACGGCGCGCGGTGGCGCTCCTCGCGGGCGACGCGAGCGTCGCGGGCACCGCAGTCGAGGTCGCCGGTACCGGCATCGCCGCCGAACGTACGGTCCTGCCCGTCCCCGACCCGGAGACGAGAGACCGGAGCGTCCGTCGCGGCCACCGCTCGATCGACGTCGACGACGCGCTGAACCGGGCGGAGCGCGCGCTCGACGAACGGACCGGACTGGTCGCGCAAGTGGGCGAGCGGGAGTCCTTCCCGGTGCCGTACTACCTCGCCCAGACCGCGACGACCGAAGGCTTCAGCGACGCTCGCGCCGCCGAGTTCGCCGCCGGCGTCGACCCGGACTGGGACGTCGCGTTTATGAAGGCGCTCGGCGAGGGGCTCGAACGCTACTGCGCCGGCGTCTATCGGGGGGTCGAGTTCACGGTCGCGCCCGAGCGGACGCGCTCGCGACCCGTCCCGCCGTCGGCGTTCGTCCTGCCCGACGACACCGATGCCGTGGATCCGGACACGCCGATCCCGTGGGTCGCGGGCGAAGACCTCCACACCGGCGAGTCGGTGTCGCTACCGGCGGAGTTCGTCCACTACCCGCCGCCGTCGGAGCGGCACAAGCCGGCGATCACGACGGGGCTGGGGCTCGGCAACTCCGGGACCGAGGCGCTGCTCGCGGGACTCTACGAGGTGATCGAACGCGACGCGGCGATGCTGGCGTGGTACTCGTCGTTCGAGCCGCTCGGGCTGTCGGTCCCGGATCCGGGATACGAGGAGCTGCGGAAGCGGGCGCGGGCGGAAGGTCTGACGACGACGGCGCTGCTCGTCACGCAGGACGTCGACGTCCCGGTCGTCGCGGTCGCGGTCCACCGCGACGGCGGGTGGCCCCGCTTCGCCGTCGGTTCGGGCGCGTCGTTGGATCCGACCGACGCCGCGCGGTCGGCGCTGGCCGAGGCGCTCCAGAACTGGATGGAGCTGCGCTCGATGGGCCCCGAGGGAGCGGCCGAGGAGGGCGGTGCGATCGGGGAGTACGCCGACCTCCCGGCGGCCGCGCGGGACTTCGTCGATCCCGACGTGACGGTCCCCGCAACGGAAGTAGGGCCCGCGGACGTGCCCGAAGGGGAGGCAGAGCTCTCGGAGGTGCTGGAGCGTGTCGACGACACCGGGCTCGACGCCTACGCCGCTCGGACGACGACGGCAGACGTCGCGTCGCTGGGGTTCGAGGCGGTCCGGGTGCTCGTGCCGTCGGCCCAGCCGCTGTTCCAGGGCGAGCCGTTCTTCGGGGAGCGGGCGCGGAGAGTCCCCGAATCGCTGGGCTTCGAGCCGAACCTGGATCGGGCCTACCACCCGTATCCGTAGGTGTCAGATAGCGATCGAAGGCGTCGCTAGGGAGAGAAAGCGGACAGCCGACACGAGCCGCTCGCACGACGACGTGTCGGGCACCCGCGGCCCGTCGCGCGACCTACTACGGAGGGATGCGACGTCTGGCCGCGTCCGGGTACAAAAACGCTCGTGAGATTGCGCCGTTCAGACCCCGAACGTCGCACGGAGCATATCACGGGTCCCGGGACCCAGACCGACCGCGAGGACCGCGACGAGGAGCAGCATCGTGTAGCGCGGGCTCTCCTCGAAGATCTCCTCCTCGAAGACCCACAGGACGAACGTCGCGGCCGCGAGCTTCACCACGAGGAACGGCCAGGTATCGCCCGTGATCGCGAGCACGGACGGCGGGAGCACCGATGCCGTGACGTCGACGACGAACTTATTGACCGGGTGCTTCGGCACCAGGTTCGGCCCGGCGCCGATCGCGGTCATCCAGTCGAGGCCGACGACGTTCGCGACGCCGTCGACCGCGTGGCCCCAGAGGATCACGAAGCCGATCCGGCCGGTACCCTCGTTCACCGTGGGGGCGTACCGCTCGATGAGCCACCAGGCCACGGCCGCTGAGAGCGTCGCGCCCGCGAGGACGAGCACGAGGACCTGCGGATAGAACTCGACGCCCTCTGCGCCGGAGACGACGAGCCAGACGAGATAGCCCAGCGTCACGAGCAGGATCGCGGTCCCCGCGCCGAACAGGGGACGGGCGTAGTCCTCGACCAGCCCGGCTCGCGACGCCGCGACGGCCCCTACAACCGTCGCGAGCGTGATCGCGAAGACCGTGAAGTAGATGATCGGACTGATGAAGAGCGTGTTCAGCGGGTAGCTGATGAGCGCCTCGGCGGCCGGGACGGCGTCGTTCGCGTCCTCGACGACCCGGAGCGCGCCCCCGAAGAAGACGAAGGGCAAGAGGGCGTAGAAGAACTCCCGATCCGTGCCCAGGTCGAGCCGGCGGAGGAGGAACACCACGCCGGTGAGCGCGACGAGCAGCGTGACCATATAGCCGACCTCCGAGACGAGCGTGTAGCCGGGGTAGGCCACCGGCTCGGCCGCGTTCGCACACGCCTGCGCATCGTAGAGATACTTGACCGTGCTCCCCGGCCGGATCGCACAGACCGCGGAGTTGGCGTCGGCCTGCACGGGACCCCAGAAGTAGTGCCAGATGAAGCCGTCGTAGACGACTTCCGGGCGGACGAGTGATCCGAGGACGAGGGCCGCGAGCGCCACCAGAACGCCCGCGCCCCAGAGCCGTTCGGGATCCGCCCCGACCCGGTCGGCGACTGTCGACATACACGGAACCCCGGTTCCGGGCGTGTTGAGGATTCCGGTCGACGACGGATCAGCCCCCGTCGATCTCGCGGGCGGCCGCGAGCAGTTCGTCGTGAACGCGGCCGTTGGAGGCGACGAGACCGACAGAATCGTGACGCCAGCGATCTCCCGAGAGGTCCGTGACGGTACCGCCGGCCGCCCGCACCATAGCGACGCCGGCGACCGTGTCCCAGGGGAAGGGCCGGATGTTCGTGACGACGCCGTCGAGCGAGCCGTCGGCGACGCCCGCCAGCTCCGCCTGAGCACAGCCGATCCGCCGGAGGTCGCCGAAGCGGTCGACGATCGCCTGGCACGCCCGGGTGTACTGATCGCGCGAGTCGAAGTCCCACCACATCGTCGGGGTCGCCACCCCGGCTTCGGGGTCGGCCTCCCCGGAGACGGTCACGATCTCGCCGTTGCGGTAGGTCGCCTCGCCGTCGGTCCAGTAGTCGTCGCCGAGCGCCGGCAGCGACGTCGCACCGGCGACGGGTTCGCCGTCGCGGACGACGGCCACGGCCGTGCCCCAGGTGCGCGTGCCGCGGACGTAGTTGTTCGTCCCGTCGATCGGGTCGACGATCCACGCGGTGCCCGAATCCGGGACGGTCTTCAGGACCTCGTCCTCCTCGCCGACGATCGCGTCTTCCGGCCGTCCCTCGCGGATCACGTCGATGACGGCCGCCTGCGCGTCGCGGTCGGCCTGTGTCACGACGTCGGTCTTTTCCCCCTTCTGCTCGACGTCGATGTCCGTGCGGAAGTGCTCGGCGGCGACCGCCGCCCCCGCCTCGGCCGCCCGGCGGGCCAGCGCCACCAGGTCCCCGTTCGTCATACCGTCCCTCCCGTATCGGGGAAGGTAAACGTCTCGAATGGCCGGCGACGATCCGTACGCACCCGGACGGAGACTCCGGTCGGTCCGCACCCCGGAGCGAGGTAATTAACTCGATTTCGAGTCCGAGTACACTTTTGTAATCGGCGTCGTATGGAACAGATATGAACCCGTCCGACGCGGCACGACAGCTCCGGTACGCGGTCGCCTCACGGACCGATACCTACGACTACGAGATCAGCTACTGGGAAGCCCACGCCTACGAGGACGTCTTCGCGGAGGTCGCAGACCGCGGGGACCTCTCGGACGTGATGACCGTCGTCGAGGAACTCGGTGACCGCTTCGTCGACGGCACGCGGCCCTCGCCGGCAGAAGCACGGCAGATCGCCGACGGGATCCTCACCGCGGGCGGCCGGCCGCTGACCGACGGCGGCGAGAACTGATATACTGTCTACTGTCACTGTTCGCCACCCCCGTTGACGACGCTCGGCGGTACGAGACGAGCGTAATCACTATCACTCCGGAGCCGCCGAGCCGCCCGGGCGGAGGTGCTCGCAGTCGCCGGCGCTGACGACTCGCTCGCCGTCGTCGGTCCGCACGACGAGACTGCCCGGAAACCGGACGTCGACGGCCTCTCCCTCGATGGTCTCGGTCGGGGTCTCGACCCGGACGCGACGTCCCAGGGTCGCGGCGTGCTCGCGCCACCCATCAAGGATCGCCGTCAGATCGGCGTCCTCGTCGGTCAACTCGGCGAACTGCTCCAAGACGCACTGGAGGAAGTCCCGACGGTCGACGTCGCCGATCTCGGACCGGAGGCTCGTCGCCTCGGGCGGGAGGGAATCGGCGTCGACGTTCGCGTTCACGCCGATCCCGACGACGAGCCACGAGACCCGGTCGGCCTCGCCCTCCATCTCGGTCAGAACGCCGGCCAGCTTCCGCTCCCGTCGTTCGCCGTGCTCGTCGCCCTCGCCGTCCACGGGGGCGAGCACGTCGTTCGGCCACTTGATCCGGGCGTCGACGCCGGCCTCGCGGGCGGCGCGCGAGACCGCGACCGCCGCGGCGAGCGTGTAGATCGGCACCTCCGCGGGCGGGCGTCGCGGCCTGACGAGCAGACTCGCCCAGACGCCGCCGCTGGGTGACCGCCACTCGCGGTCGAGTCGGCCGCGGCCGCCGGTCTGCTCGTCGGCGACCACGACGACGTCTTCATCACCCTCGGCCGCGAGCTCGCGCGCGCGGTCGTTCGTGCTCGGGATCCGCTCGTGGTACTCGATCCGGTAGGGCGCGTTCAGGCCGAACGCGATCGCGGCGGCGCCGTACGCCGGGACGGAGACGATCTCGTAGCCGTCGTCGCCGCTCTCGACCCCGAAGCCCGCCTCCCGGAGCGCCTCGATGTGTTTCCAGACCGCGGCGCGCGAGACGCCCAGCCGATCGGCCAGTGCCGGCCCCTCGACGGGGCCGTCTTCGAGCGCCGTGAGGACCTCGCGTCGGGTGTCGTTCATCTCGTCTCCATCACCGCGCTATTCGAGGACGACGAGGGTGTCGCCCATATCGACGCTGTCGCCCTCGGCGACGAGGACGTCCGAGACGGTGCCGCCGCGCTCGGTGACGACGTCGTTCTCCATCTTCATCGCCTCCAGGACGCAGACCACGTCGCCGGCGCCGACCTCGTCGCCGCCCTCGACGTCGACAGAGAGGATCGTCCCCTGCATCTCGGCGGTGACCCGCTCGCCGTCGCCCTCGACGACGACCTCCTCGTCGTCGGAGTCGCTCGATTCCGGACGGGAGCGGGTCGACGGCCCGCTCGCCGTTCCGCCAGCACCGTTGGCGATCGCGTCGACGTCCGGGACCGGCGGCGCGCCGCGCTCCTCGAGGTTCACCTCGAAGCGCTTGCCGTTGACCTCGACGGTGAACTCCCGTTCGGTGACGTCGTCGCCCTCTCCGTCGGCGTCGCCGGCGCCGGCGTCCGCGTCGTCTCCGGACGCTTCGCCGCCCCACCGCTCGACCGCCCGGTCGATCCGCTCGCGGTCGAGTTCCTCGTCGAGGTACTTGGTCGTGTGTTCGCCCGCGCGGAACGTCTCGTCGGTCACCATCAGCCGGTGGAACGGGATGATCGTCTCGATCCCCCGGATCTCGAACTCCGAGAGCGCGCGCTCCGACCTGGCGAGACACTCCTCGCGGTCCCCGGCGGCGACGATCAGCTTCGCGATCATCGAGTCGTAGTCGCCGCCGATCTCGTCGCCCTGGCGGACGGCGTCGTCGATCCGGACGCCCGGACCGCCCGGCGGGTCGTAGGTCTCGAGCGTCCCCGTCGCGGGTGCGAAGTCGTCGGCTGCCTTCTCGGCGTTGATCCGGTACTCGATCGCGTGACCCTCGATCTCCACGTCGTTCTGTTCGAAGTCGATCTCCTCGCCCGCCGCGATCCGGAGCTGCCACTTCACGACGTCGATGCCGGTGACCTCCTCGGTGGCGGTGTGTTCGACCTGGATCCGGGTGTTGACCTCCATAAAGTAGAACTCGCCGTCCTCGACGAGGAACTCGACCGTCCCGGCGTTGGTGTACTCGGCCTCGCGGACGCCGCGGCGGGCCGCGTCGCCGATCCGCTCGCGGAGGTCGGCGTCGAGCGCCGGCGACGGCGCCTCCTCGATCACCTTCTGGTGGCGTCGCTGCAGCGAGCAGTCGCGCTCGCCGAGGTGCCGGACGTTGCCGTGCTCGTCCGCGAGGATCTGGACCTCGATGTGGCGCGGCGACTCGAGGTACTTCTCGACGTACACCGAGGAGTTGTCGAAGTAGGCCTCGCCCTCGCGCTGGGCGGTTTCCAGCTGTTCTTCGACTTCGTCTTCGGAGTGGACGACTTTCAGGCCGCGGCCGCCGCCGCCGCCCTCGGCCTTGATCGCGACGGGGTAGCCGTACTCGTCGGCGATCTGCTTCACTTCGTCGGCGGACTCGACGGGCTCTGTGGTCCCCGGCACGACCGGCACGTCGGCCGCCTGCATCAGCGCGCGGGCCTTCGTCTTCTCGCCGAGGCGCTCCATCGCGCCGGCGGAGGGGCCGATCCAGGTGAGTTCGCTCTCCTCGACCTTCCGGGCGAAGGCGGCGTTCTCCGCGAGGAAGCCGTAGCCCGGGTGGACGGCGTCGGCGCCGGCCTTCCGTCCGGCCTCGATGACGGCCTCGTGATCGAGATAGGAGTCCGCGGCGCGCGCGGGGCCGACGTTGTACGCCTCGTCGGCGTAGCGGACGTGTCCCGCGTGCTTGTCGGCGTCGCTGTAGACCGCGACGGTCCGCACGCCCAGGTCGCGGCAGGCCCGCATCACCCGGACGGCGATCTCCCCGCGGTTGGCGACGAGCACCTTGTTGAACATTTGCCGATGTATTCCGAAACGCGCTACCTCTATCTGTCGGTTCCCGACGAACCGCTCTTCGACGATCATCGACATCACAGCCGTGGGATCGGGGACGGAACTGACCGTTCGGCGAGCCGCGCCGTCGACATCCGATCGGTTTTGAACGTCCGTGAGATACGCCGCGAATCCAAACCGCCTTATGTGTGTGCCTCCCACGCCCACCAATGTCAGTACGTGTGGGCATCCTCGGCGCGACCGGTGCGGTCGGACAGCGATTCATCCAGCTCCTCGACGACCACCCGACGTTCGAGCTGGCGGCGGTGACCGCCTCCGACGAGAGCGCGGGCAAGTCCTACCGCGAGGCGGCGAAGTGGCGCGTGAACGCCCCGATCCCCGACGACGTCGCGGAGATGACCGTCGGCGCCACGACGCCCGACGACGTCCCGGACGACGTCGACCTGCTCTTCTCCTCGCTCCCCTCGGGCGTCGCCGCGGAGGTCGAACCCGAATTCCTGGAGGAGGGGTACGTCGTCTCCTCGAACTCCTCGAACGACCGGATGGCGCCGGACGTCCCGCTCACGATCCCCGAGATCAACCCCGGCCACCTCGACCTGATCGAGGTCCAGCGCGACGAGCGCGGCTGGGACGGCGCCCTCGTGAAGAACCCGAACTGCTCGACGATCACGATGGTCCCGACGCTCGCGGCGCTCGATCAGTTCGGGCTCGAGTCCGTGCAGGTCTCGACCCTGCAGGCCGTCTCCGGCGCGGGCTACTCCGGCGTCACCTCGATGGAGATCATCGACAACGCCCTCCCCCACATCGGCGGCGAGGAGGAGAAGATGGAGACCGAGTCCCGGAAGCTGCTGGGCACCTTCGACGGCACGGGCGTCGACCTCCACGGGATGGACGTCGCCGCCTCCTGTAACCGGATCCCCACGCTCGACGGCCACCTGGAGAACGTCTTCGCCGAGACCGACGACGACGTCTCACCCGAGGAGGCGGCCGCGGCGATGCGCGAGCACCCGAGCGCGGACCTGCCGTCCTCGCCGGACCAGCTCATCCACGTCTTCGAGGACCCCGAACGGCCCCAGCCCCGCCTCGACCGCGAGCGCGGCGACGGGATGCAGATCTCCGCGGGCGGCCTCCAGGAGACCACGAACGGCCTGAAATACAACTGTCTCGCCCACAACACGCTCCGCGGGGCGGCGGGCGCGTCGCTCCTCAACGGCGAACTGCTCGCCGAAGAGGGTTGGATCTAGCGAGAAACGGACAGTCCCGACGGGCCGTCGCGACCTCGGCCCGTGTGAACATATTCCCCACCATCTTTTGGTTCGCGGCGTCCCCTTGATGGAGTGACGATGACAGAGACACCATCCGAGGGCGACACCGCACCGACGTTCACCGCGACGTACAGGGGCAGCGACCACGAGACGTTCGACCTCGCCGACCACCTCGGCGACGGTCCCGTCGTGCTGGCGTTCTTCCCCGGCGCGTTCACGCCGCCGTGTTCGAACGAGATGGTGGCGCTGCAGGAGCATCACGACGACTTCGCGGACGCGGGCGCGACGCTGTTCGGCGTGAGCGCCGACTCGTCGTTCTCGCTCGGGGCGTTCGCCGACGAGTACGACCTCGAGTTCGACCTCGTGAGCGATATGGCCGGCGACGCCATCGGGGCGTACGGCCTCTCGATCGACATCCCCGATCTCGGGCTGTACGGCATCGCCAACCGCGCGGTGTTCGTCCTCGACGACGACGGCGTCGTCACCTACAGCTGGGTCGCCGAGGACCCGACGAACGAGCCCGACTACGAGGAACTCCTCGCCGCGGTCGAGGCGCTCTGATACTGACTGCGCTCGCCTCTTCCCGGTGAGCGCCGTCAACGGGAGTGTCGCTCGGCGGTAAGAGACGAGAGTAATCACTATGAGAGTACGTAGTGTGAGGCGGTCGCGACGGACGGAACCGATTTCTTCCGGCCGGCCGAAACGAGCGTATGGTTTCGTCTCCCGCCCTCCGACGGACGGTCCGCCGGTGTACGGCCGTGCTCGTTCTCGCGGTCGGCGTCGCGGCCGAGGGTATCGTCAGTTCGAGTTACCTGACTCCGCTCCTGCTTTCGGCGGGAGCGCTGCTCTTTCTGCTCGGGAGCGTCGTCTACACCCCCGAGTGGGCTGTCGAGGACGAGTAGGCCCACGGAACGGGAACCTACTTGCGCGGCAGGCCCCTAACGCGGGTATGACCGACGAGGCGGTCCGGGCGGCGTTCCCCGAACTCGACGCGATCGACGATCCGGAACTGCGCGCGGGCGTCGTGGACGCGTGGACGACGGCGATGGCCGAAAACGGCGTCTCCGACCTCGCGTCGGTACCGTGGCTCCCGCCGACCCAGCGCGAACTCGACCTGGACGGCGAGTACCTGGTGGAGCACGTGCGCGACGTGACCGCCGGTGTGATCGCGCTCGCGGAGACGCTCCTCGACCGTCGGGGTGACGCCCTCGCACTCGATACCGACATCCTCGTCGCGGGCGCGCTCGTCCACGACGTGAGCAAACTCGCCGAATTCGAAGGAATGGACGACACGGCCGTCTACGACCTGCTCGGGCACCCGTACTACGGCGTCCACGTCGTCGCGCGGAGCGGGCTCCCGATCGAACTGGCTCACATCGTGCTCTCGCACACCAGCCGGACGACCGTCGAGCCCGCGACGATCGAGGCCGAGATCGTCAGGCGGGTCGACGAGGTCGCCGCCGCGGCGATCCGGTGGCGGGCGACCGACGACCTGCGGACGGTGTGAAGTCGGGAGAGCAGATTACCGCTTCGCGCCGGG
>JBDGUM010000008.1:0-10973 GCA_042215855.1 Halobellus sp.
TCCGATCCCCCGCCGTCCGGTCGTTGGGCGTACCTTCTTGACGCTCCGCCGCCTCCGCCCGGTATGTACGTCGCAGACCGGACCTGGCCGGAGCTCGGCGAGTACGTCGCGGCGGAGTCGGTCGCGCTCGTCCCCCTCGGGTCGACCGAACAGCACGGTCCGCACCTCCCGCTCGCGACCGACCACCTCATCGCGGAGGGGCTGGCTCGGGAGGCCGCGGAGCGCACGGGCTTTCTCTGCACGCCGACGGTGAACGTCGGCGTCAGCTCGCACCACCGGCAGTTCCACGGCACGATGTGGGTCGACCCGCCCCAGTTCCGCGATTACGTGGAGTCGCTGACGCGGAACCTCGCGTACCACGGGATCGACCGCGTCGTCTACGTCAACGCCCACGGCGGCAACGTCGACCACCTGCGGGAGGTCGGGCGCCGCCTGCGGGACGACGGAACGCTGTACGCCGTCGAGTGGATGTGGGACGAGTCGATCCCGGAGCTGGTCGACGAGGTCTTCGAGCACAACGGCCCGCACGGCGGCCCGAAGGAGACGGCGATGATCCAGCACCTCGCGCCCGAGTTGGTGCGCGAGGACCGGCTCGAGGCCGCTCGGGACGGCGGCCTCGTCGACGTCGAGGACGCCGAGTTCCTCCAGAAACACGGCGCGCGGACGTTCTACGACGCGGTCGAGAACTCCGAGAACGGCGTCTTCGGCGACCAGACCGACGCGACCCCAGAGATCGGCGAACGGCTGTTCGAGGCCGCGACGGACCAGCTGGTCCGGCTCCTGGAGTGGTTAGACGACCAGCCGATCGAGGACCTGCTGGCTCCCGCACACGTCGATCCGCAGCCGGGCAGCCGGCGCGAGTAGGTGAGGGTCGTCGGAGATGCGGCGACGGCGTCAGAAGGGGTCCGAATCCCCGTCGTCGAGGTCGAAGTCGCCCTCGCCGTCGGGGAACGACGCGAACGCGTCGCGGAAGTCGTCGTCGCTCAGGTCCGCGAGCGTGTCGTCGAGTTCCTCGCGGATCTCTTCCATCCGCGCTGTCAGTTCCTGGTACTCGTCTTCCTCCTCGACGGAGACGTCGGGCGCGGATTCGAGCGCGGCCTTCTTCGAGGCGAGGCGGAAGAACTCCTGGGAGCGCTCGTCGTAGTTGGCCCGGCGCAGGAGCACTTCGACGAGGCTGTGGAGGTCGTCCTGGGTGACCGGCTTGACGAGGTAGTCGTCGAAGGGCATGTCGACGATGTCGGTGTCGGGCTCGACCGCGGTGATCATCGCCACCTGCGCGTCGATGCCGCGGGCCCGGATCTCCTCGAGCACCTCGTCGCCGGTGAGGTCCGGCATCCGGCGATCCAGCAGCACGATGTCGACGTCGTCGTCGACGGTTTCGAGCGCCGTCGTACCATCGGTCGCCGTCTCCACGTCGTACGTGTCCGAGAGATAGATGGCGTAGAGTTCGGCCAAGTCAGGCTCGTCTTCGACGACGAGGATTCGGGGAGTAGCGCCGTCCATATCGCTCTACCTACCCTCTTGGCGCCCGCCGTCTAAATTCTTGCCCTACCGCCTCTCGACCGCTAGGAACCCCGAAACGACCGAAATCGAGACGTTCGGCGAGAATAGAGCACTATCCCGTGATCGGTCCGACGGCCGGCGGGCCGGACGGCCGTGGCGGTTTTGTCGTCGGCCACCGAGGTACGGACGATGACGGTCTGGCTCCTGGGCGACCAGCTCCACCCCGAGAGCGCGCCGCTCGCGTCCGCCGACCGCGTCCTCCTGATCGAGGCGCACGCCTTCGCCGAGCGTCGACGGTACCACCCGCAGAAGCTCACCCTCGTCTTCAGTGCGATGCGGCACTTCCGGGACGACCTCCGCGAGCGCGGCTACGAGGTGACCTATCTGCGATCAGAGACCTTCGGCGCGGCGCTGGATCGATACTTCGAGGCGAACCCCGGCGACGACCTCGTCGGCCTGGAATCGCCGAGCCACGGGGCCGACGACCGCCGGCGAGACCTCGTCGAGTCGCGCGGCGGGTCGCTGACGCTCGTCGAGAACGACCTCTTCCTGACGAGCCCCGACTTCTTCGACGAGTGGGCCGGCGTCGAGAACGGAGACGACGGAAGCGGCGGTGACGACGAGTCCGACCCCACGGACCGCACGTACCGCCAGGAGCAGTGGTACCGCCACGTCCGCCGCGAGACGGGCATCCTGATGGACGACGGCGACCCCGTCGGCGGTGCGTGGAACTACGACGAGGAGAACCGGGAGACCCCGCCGCCGGAGTGGTCGCCGCCCGAGGCCCCGCGGTTCCACCCCGACGAGACGACCCGCGAGGTGCAGGCGTTCGTCGAGGATCGGTACGACGACCACTGGGGGTCCACCGAGCCGTTCGTCTGGCCGGTCACCCGCGAGGCGGCCCAGCAGGCGCTCTCGCACTTCGTCTCCGTGCGACTGCCGGAGTTCGGCGACTACCAGGACGCGCTGGTGAAGGGAGAATGGGCGCTCTGTCACTCGCTGCTGTCGGCGGCGCTGAATCTCGGTCTCCTCCGGGCCCGCGAGGTCGTCGAGCCGGTGGTGGACGCGTACGAATCCGGCGACGCGCCCCTCAACAGCGTCGAGGGGTTCGTTCGTCAGGTGATCGGCTGGCGGGAATTTATGCGGCACGTCTACCGCCGGGCGATGCCCGAGTTGGCGACGGCGAACCAACTCGACCAGACCGAGTCGCTGCCGCCGCTGTACTGGGACGGCGACACGGAGATGGAGTGTCTCTCGGAGGCGGTCGGCCACGTCCGCGATCGGGGCTACGCCCACCACATCGAGCGCCTGATGGTGCTGTCGAACTTCGCGCTGCTCTACGGCGTCGACCCCGCGGACCTGAACGAGTGGTTCCACCTCGGGTTCGTCGACGCCTACCACTGGGTGACGACGCCGAACGTCGTCGGGATGGGCTCGTTCGGCTCCGACGTGCTCTCCTCGAAGCCCTACGCCAGTTCGGCGAACTACATCGATGAGATGAGCGACTACTGCGCCGACTGTCGGTACGCGAAGACGAAGACGGCGGGCGAGAGCGCCTGCCCGTTCAACGCGCTCTACTGGGACTTCCTCGATCGGAACGAGGAGACGCTGCGCGGGACCGGCCGGATGGGCCTGATGTACTCCCACGTCGATCGGAAGGGCGACGACGAGTGGGACGCGATCCGGGAGCGCGCCGCCGAGGTCCGCGAGCGCGCGGCCGACGGCGAGCTGTGATTATGAGGATGTGGATCCGCGTGGCCTCGGCTCGGCGCGTGAAAATGGAGAATCGTGGTGAGAATCGACGGAATCGCCGACCGCAGTTCCGCTACCGCTGTGTTGCGTTCTTACAGGCGCTGGAGATTCGTCGCGCGCGGGCCTTTGTCGGCCTGCTCGATGTCGAACTCCACTTCCTGGCCTTCTTCGAGGTCCGGACCGCCGACGTCCTCCATGTGGAAGAAGACGTCTTCGTCGGAATCTTCAGTCTCGATGAAACCGTAACCGCCCGTGTCGTTAAAGAACGCAACCGTACCTTTCGCCATTGCACTTCGACTAACGAGAAGGTACTAAATAAGCCTTGTGACGCGGACCTCCTCCCGTCGCCGACCGCCGTTCAGACCGCGGCACCGAGGTACGCCGCCGCGGCCGTCGCGAAGACGCCGACGGCGAACAGCCCGTAGTTGGCGATCGCGTTGTCGGCGCGCCAGAGCCCGAGGGAGTAGGTCCGACCCGAGAGCGGCCACAGGAAGTTCACGCCCGCGGGCGTCAGCGCGTCGCCCACGAGGTGGGCCACGACGGCGAGCGCGCCGACGGCGAAACCGAGGACGGCGATCGAGACGCCGCCCGCGACGGCCACCGTCGAGAGCGAGCCGCCGACCGCGTCCGACAGCGCGACCCCGACGATCGCGAAGACGGCGCCGACGAGGCCGGCGAACAGCAGCGAGTGGGTCGGCCCGCGGTGGGGGATTCCCGGGATCCGGTGGTCGAGGTCGGGCAGCATCGCCAGCCAGAGCATCGCGCCGCCGGTGACGACCGCGAGTCCGCCGCGGTCGAGCGCCAGCAGGACGAACGCGACGGGCGCGAACACGAGCAGCGAGACGCCGTAGTGGCCCTTCCGGTACACACCGGGGGGTCGTCGCCGGCGCACAAAAGCGCACGGGCACGGATCGAGACGAGAAAGAACGGAGAGGAGAAAGAGCGAAGTCGCCGCGTCGGTTACTCGGCCGCGTGATCCACAATCTCGCACGCGACGTCCGCGCCTTCACCTCGAACGTCTTCCTCGTCACCGGCGAGACGACCGCGCTCGTCGACGCCGGCGCCAACTTCGACGTCGTCGAACGGATCCGCGAGCACACTGACGCACTCGATCGGCTCTACCTCACGCACACCCATCCCGACCACGTCGAGAACGTGCCCGCGGTCCGGGAGGCGTTCGGCGTCGAGACGTGGGGGTTCAACCCCGACGACGAGCACGTCGACAACGGCCTCGCGGACGGCGAATCGGTGCCGATCGGCGACGACGACTACGAGGTCCTCCACACGCCCGGCCACGAACCCGACCACGTCTGCCTGTACGCCCCCTCGACCGGGGTCTGCTTCGCCGGCGACCTGGTCTTCGAGAACGGGAGCTTCGGCCGGACCGACCTGGAGGGCGGCGACCGCGCGACGCTCGTCGAGAGCATCCGCAAACTCCGCGAGGCGGTCGGCGACGACCTCTCCGCGCTCCACACCGGCCACGGGGGCAGCGTCGTCGAGAGCCCGCTCCAGGACCTGGAGATCGCCGAGCGGGCCGCGCAGATGGGCTGATACTGCCTATTTTCAGCCATTACCGCTGGTTCGCCACCCCGGTCCGGCGAACCAGCGGTAAATGGTGACAATAGACAGTATGAGGTAGGGGCCGCCCTCGGCGGCTCGCGTCCCTCGCCTACTCGTCGGCGTCGTCCGGAATCTCCTCGGAAGGCCGGTCGTCGCTCTCGACGCCGAAGTAGCCAGGCTCGTCGCCGACGGGATCGTTGATCACCAGGTCGTCGGTGTGGGCCATCAGCCACGGGACCGTCCACCTGATCAGGCTCTCTTCGGTCTCGGGATCGAGGTCGACCTCGGGGTCGAGCCCCTGCAGCAGCCGGGCGATTTCCGGGACGGTGTACATCTGGTCGGGATCGAGGATCTCCTCGGGTTCGTAGAGGCGGTACGGGTAGAGCGTGTCGAAGTCGTCCTTCGGCTTGGGCATAGCCGGGCCTTCTCGCCGCGCCGCCAAAGAACCGACGAGTCGTCGCGGCGCTCGCCGGCGGGCGGCCGCCGCGCCCCGGCCGCCTGCCAGTCAGTATATGTGTCACCCGTCCTCAGGAGAAGTATGCGAACTGTGGACGCCGCCGGACTGCCGATCGGAGACGAGCACCCGCCGCGGATCATGGGCGTGCTCAACGTCTCGAAGGAGTCCCCCTACGACCCGAGCGTCTTCGACGACCCGGGCGAGGCCGCCGCCTACGTCGACGAGGAGCTCATCGGCCAGGGCGCCGACATCGTCGACGTCGGCCTCGAATCGGCGAACAAGCGATTCGAGGTGCTTTCGGCCGAGGGGGAACTCGAGCGGCTGGAGACCGCGGTCGAGACGATCGAGAGCGTCTCCGGCGACGCCGTCTTCTCGATCGAGACCCGGTACCACGAGGTCGCCGAGGCGGCGCTCGACCGGGGGTTCGACATGGTGAACGACATCTGCGGCTTCGCCGATCCGGAGATGCCCCGCGTCTGCGCGGAGCGGGACGTCGCGGTGGCGAAGATGGCCTCGCCCCCCGACCTGACGCGGCCGGGCGCGATCGAGGACGTCGACGACATCTACGACGCGCTCTCGCTGAACGGCTTCACCGACAAGACGCTCGTCGACCCCGCCTTCGGCGGCTGGTCCGAGGAGAAGACCCTGGAAGACGACCGCGAGACGTTCCGCCGGCTCCGGGAGTTCCGCGGCCTCGGTCACCCGATTCTCGTCTCGATCAACCGCAAGAACTTCCTCCGCGAGGTCGCCGGCCGCTCGACCGAGGAGGCGCTGCCGGTGTCGCTGGCGGCGACCTCGATGGCGGTCGAGCGCGGTGCGCACGTGATCCGCACCCACGACGTCGCCGAGACCAGAGACGCCGCGCTGATCGGCCACGAGTTCGCCCGCTCGCGGGTCCGCGAGCGAGGCGCCGGCGACGTCGCGGTCGAGGAACTCGACGTGACCGCCCCCCGGGAGGCGGAGCGCCACCTCGATCGGCTGGGGGCCGAGGCGCCCGCGGACGCCGCTCGCGACGCCGTCACGCGCGTGTTCGAACTCGGCGGGCTCTCCGACGGCGACGTCGGCGCGCTGTCGACCGCCGCGGCCCAGGCGGGGGCGACCGTGGTCGCCGGTGACGGCGGCCGCGAGAGAGCCGATCACGTCGCCGCCCGAAGCGACGGCGGGAGCGCCTCCGGCTCGACCGCGCGGTGCGTGCTCCTGTTCGGCACGCCGCGGGCGCTCGGGCAGGTCCCGCAAGGCGTCGCCGACGGATCGGCCTCCGACGGGCTGGTCGCCGCGCTCGATACGATCGCGGCGAGCGTCGAATGAGGCGACGGCGTCGCGAGCGCGCCGATCCGGGCTACGGCCGGCCGAGGGTGTCGGATCCGGCGGACTTGGCGCGGCCGAGTGGACGTACGCCCACCGATCGAGCGTCTGACGCCCCCTGTGAGGGCGTCAGCCCCCACAGAACACGGGAAAACTTATGACGGATCGTTCGGAACCGACCCACCGGAAGCCGGAAGGGCACGCGGGTAGGGGTACTTGGTGCCATTCCGGCTCGTACCGTAACGCTCGGGAGCGGTAGCTATGCGATTCGAGACCTGGGAACCGATCTACGAGGAAATCCTCGAGGACTTCGGTTACCCCCGGGAGGGCGACGAGCGCGCCAGGGACCGGATCGCCGAACACGCGACCCCCTTCGATCTCGACCGATTGGACTGCTCGAACCGGACCGTCGCCGTCGTCGGCGCCGCGCCCGGTCTCCCGGAGGAGATCGACCGCGTCGCCGACGCCGACCGGATCTTCGCGGCGTCGACGGCGGCGGACGTCGTCCTCGAGGCCGGCTACGACCTCGACTGCTTCGTCACGGACCTCGACAAGAACCCCGAGACGGCCGCGACGTTGAGCCGGGGGGGAGTCCCGGTCGCCGCCCACGCCCACGGCGACAACGTCGGCCTCGTCGAGGAGTGGGTGCCGCGGTGCGATTCCGACCACGTGCTCGCGACGACACAGGCCGAACCGGTCGACGCCGTCTACAACTTCGGCGGCTTCACCGACGGCGACCGGGCGGCCTACCTCGCCGACGAGTGCGGCGCGGCCGAACTGCGGTTCGTCGGCTGGGAGTTCGACGATCCGACGGTCGACGACGCGAAGGCGCGGAAGCTCCGCTGGGCCGAGCGCTTGCTTCACTTCCTCGAAGAGCGGCGGAACGAGCGGTTCGCGGTGCTCGAGGGCCGCCGCGAGCGGATCGAGCCGATCGACGCGGCCCGCGACGACGGCTGACCGGATCCGCCGACACGTTGACGGCGGGGGCGTCCCACCGACCGGTATGCAGATCCACTGGCACCGCCGGGACCTCCGGGCCAGCGACAACCGGGCCCTGTCGGCCGCCGCCGACGCGGTCGGGAGCGGAGCGGACGACGGCGACGCCGCGGGCGTGATCCCGGTCTTCGTCTTCGACGACGCGGTCCTCGACCACGCCGGCGCGCCCCGCGTCCGCTACCTCCTCGACGCGCTCGCCGAACTCCGCGCGTGGTACCGCGAGCGCGGCTCGGACCTCCTCGTCGCCCGCGGCGATCCGGCGTCCGTCCTCCCCGATCTCGCCGAGGAACACGGCGCCGAGCGGGTCGTCTGGAACAAGGACTACTCCGGCCTCGCTCGCGAGCGCGACGCTCGCGTGCGGCGGGCGCTGAACGACCGCGACGTCGCCCGGGAGTCGTTCCACGACGCGATCTTCCACGAGCCGGGGTCGATCACGACGAACGAGGGCGAGCCCTATTCGGTGTTCACCTACTTCTGGAAGAAGTGGCGCGACCGCGACAAGCCCGGCCCGATCGATTCCCCCGCGGCCGACGCACTCGCCGACGTCGAGGGCGACGACCCGCCGTCGATCGGGGAGTTGGGGTTCGACGAGCCCGAGGCGGACGTCCACACGGCCGGCACCGACGCGGCGCGCGACCGCCTCCGGGACTTCTGCGCGGACGCCATCTTCCGCTACGAGGAGGACCGGGATTACCCCACGCGGGACGCAGTCTCCCGGCTCTCGACGGACCTGAAGTTCGGCACGATCGGCATCCGCGAGGTGTACGAGGAAACCGCGGCGGCCCGCGAACGGGCCGAGGGTGAGGCGGTCGACTCCGTCGAGGAGTTCCAGTCCCAGCTCGCCTGGCGGGAGTTCTACGAGCACGTCCTCTTTTTCAACCCCGAAGTGGTGAGCGAGAACTTCCGCGAGTACGAGAACGAGATCGAGTGGCGGGACGACCCCGAGGAGCTGCAGGCCTGGAAGGACGGCGAGACGGGCTACCCGATCGTCGACGCCGGGATGCGTCAGCTGAAAGCCGAGGCGTATATGCACAACCGCGTGCGGATGATCGTCGCCTCCTTCCTCACCAAGGACCTGCTGATCGACTGGCGCGAGGGATACGCTCACTTCCGCGAGTACCTCTCGGACCACGACACCGCCAACGACAACGGCGGCTGGCAGTGGGCGGCCTCCACTGGAACCGACGCCCAGCCGTACTTCCGGATCTTCAACCCGATGACCCAGGGCGAGCGCTACGACCCCGACGCGGAGTACATCACGAAGTACGTCCCGGAACTCCGCGGCGTCGACGCCGATCTGATCCACGAGTGGAACGAACTCTCGCCGACCCAGCGCGCGAACGCCGCTCCCGACTACCCCGAACCCATCGTCGACCAC
Organism: Halobellus sp.; assembly: GCA_042215855.1. Taxonomy (GTDB): domain Archaea; phylum Halobacteriota; class Halobacteria; order Halobacteriales; family Haloferacaceae; genus Haloquadratum. The sequence goes on from JBDGUM010000008.1 coordinate 8,952, forward strand.
GGTGAGCGCCGAGAGGCCGCGCTCGCGATGTTCGAGGCCGCCCGCGGCGAGGAGTAATCAGTATGAGACGAACCGTCGGCCGCCGTCCCGTCGTCATCGGACCGTCCTCAGCGCAAAAAGACGTCTCAGTCCTGAGATGGATAGGCTATCGGACGCTAACTACAATTATTTACCTGGCCGGGCGACGTCGGTGACTGAGCGTCGTCCCAGGGCGCGTCCGTACTCTCTCCGATCGACGGGCCTGGTCGATACCGAGATCCCTGGACCGAGAGACGCCTCCGCGGGACGACCGTCCGGAACCTCCGTTCGAGAACCCGGACCGGAAGTAACCGATATCGGTGACATACTTGTTACCACACCTCCCTTAATGTTTAACAGCATTCCGGACGTGTGATAGGATGGAGGTTCACACTATGAGCTACGAACTCGATCCCCTTCCATACGACTACGACGCACTGGAGCCGCACATCTCCGAACAGGTCCTGACCTGGCATCACGACACCCACCATCAGGGCTACGTGAACGGCTGGAACTCGGCCGAGGAGACGCTCGAAGAGAACCGCGAGGAGGGCGACTTCTCCTCGTCTGCGGGCGCGATCCGCAACGTGACCCACAACGGTAGCGGCCACATCCTCCACGACCTCTTCTGGAACTCGATGTCGCCGGAGGGCGGCGACGAGCCGTCGGGCGCGCTCGCGGACCGCATCGAAGAGGACTTCGGATCCTACGAAGCCTGGAAGGGCGAGTTCGAGGCCGCGGCGTCCAACGCGAGCGGCTGGGCGCTGCTGGTCTACGACTCGTTCTCGAACCAGCTGCGCAACGTGGTCGTCGACAAGCACGACCAGGGCGCGCTCTGGGGCAGTCACCCGATCCTCGCGCTGGACGTCTGGGAGCACTCCTACTACCACGACTACGGTCCGGCCCGCGGGGAGTTCATCGACAACTTCTTCGAGGTCGTCGACTGGGAGGAACCCAGCGCCCGCTACGAGCAGGCCGTCGAACTCTTCGAGTAAGCGACGACTCGTACACCCCGCCGATTTTTTCGCGCACGTCGCGCCCCCGAACCCCGCGGATGGCTGAAATCCGTTTGTGAGTCTCGCGTAGCCTTATGGGCGAATACGCGGAAGGCACGCCTATGTCCCTCCGACTCGGTCAGGCGTTCGGCGACGGCATCAGACGGGTCCTCACCCGAAGCGGCGCAGTGTTGTTCGTCGCGCTGCTCATAATCCAGTTCCTGATTCAGGCGGCGGTCAACACCGCGGTGCTGGGACTCCTGCCGCCCGGCGCGGCGTCGCAGACCGGCGGGATGCTCGGGCTGACCCTCCCGATCTCGGCGACGGCGGCGGGCGGACTCCTTCTCGTCGCGATGGTCGTCAGCTCCGCGTACTTCGTGGCGATGGCCCGGGCGCTGGCGCGTCCCGTTCCCGAACTGGGGCGCTTTCCCTCGTCGCTCTACACCCGCCGGATCGGCCGCGCGACGCTGTCGGTGATCGGCGGCGGCTTCCTGGTCGGCCTCGCGGTGTCCGTCGGCCTGGCGCTCCTGATCCTCCCGGGGATCTACCTCGGCGCGTGCTTCCTCTTCTTCCTCTTCGAGGTGAGCGTCGAGGACGAGCGCGCCATCAGCGCGCTCAAGACGAGCTGGGCGCGCACGAAGGGCGACCGCCTGAAGCTCGCCGTCATCGTCCTCCTCGGCGGCGTGGTCGGCGCCGTCGTCGGCGCGGTCGGGTCGGTGCTCGACGTCCTCGGCTCGCCGCTCGCGAGCGAGGTCGTCGTCAACACCCTCAGCACGGCGCTCTTCGTCGCGCTCTACGGGATTATGGCCGACGCGTACGTGCAGGCGCGCGGCGAGGACCAAGGCGGCCTCGGCGGAACCGGGACTGCGACCCCGGCCGACGGCGGCGTCGCGGCCGACCGGTCCTGACTCCCGATCCGTAGCGACCCGGCAATCGACCGGCTGTCTGCCCCTCCCGACGCGATCCGAAACGCTCAGCCTCTCGGCTCCCGTCCCGGCGAACGTGACCG
>JBDGUM010000146.1:0-2040 GCA_042215855.1 Halobellus sp.
ACGGCGACGATCTCGGAAGTGAGTCCCGCGCTGCGGGGCGCCGTCTCGTTCGGGGTCGTCCCGGACTCGGCCGCGACGGGCGCGGCGATGACGGACGCCGCGACGACGCAGACCGCGAGGGTCAGGAGTGCGACCGCGACGACGCTCACCCGAACGGACGACCGCAATACCGACGGCTCGGCGGCGTCGAACGGGGATGGTCGACGGACGGCGAAGCGGCGTCTCGCTCGGGGAGGCACGGCGCGTCTGGCCGCCCGATCCTATATAAAGGCTCGGCGAACTCGATCTCAGGCCGTCGCGGGTTCCGCGTCCGCGTCGCCGAGAGTCCGGGCCGCGAGTTCGGCCTCGTGCTGGACCAGGTAGGAGCGCTCGTCGGCGTACTCGGCGGCGATCTCTAACGCCGCCTCGGTGCCGATCTGGCGGAGCGCCCACGCGGCCGCCGCGCGGACGGTGTCGCTCTCGTCCTCGGCGAGCGTGTCCGCGAGCGGATCGACGGCGCGAGTGTCGCCGATGAGGCCGAGCGCGCGGGCGGCGTACGGCCGGACGTTGTCGTTCTCCATCTCCAGTTTGTCCGCGACCGCCTGGGTCGCCTCTTTCGAGCCGATCTCCCCGAGCGCGCGGAACGTCACCTTCTGGAGCGCGGGGTCCGAATCGGTGTCGACGTACTCGACGAGCGTCTCCACGGCGTCCTCGGCGTCTTCGCCCATCCGACCGAGCGCCTCGATCGCCTTCTTCTCACGCTTCTGGGCCATCCCGTGCATCTCGTCGAAGGCCTCGGCGTCGGCCATCCGGACGAGCGCGTCCATACAGTGCTCCTGCATAAACTCCGACTGGAGCTTCTCCTTCGCCAGGAGCACCATATCGACCCGGCCGCGTTTCTCCCACTCCTTGAGCGCGGACAGCTCCGGCGGGTAGTCCTTGTAGTGGCCGAGCACGTCGTAGAAGCCCTCGGCCATCAGCTGCTCGTTCGTCTCCAGGTCGTCCCACTCCTGGGCGTCCTCCAGTCCGGCGTCGAGGCCGTCGGTCGCTTCGAGCAGCGCCGCGATGGCCTCGGCGTCCTCGTCGGCGTCGAGGCCGGCGTCCTCGATCGCCGAAACGACGTCGTCGAGCGTTTCCCCGACGGCGTCGGTGTCGAGGCCCTCCTCGCCCGTCGCGGCGTCGGCGTCGAAGGTCAGCCCTGAATCGAGCGTCTCCTCGGCGGCGTCGACGAACGCCGAGACGGCCTCGAGGACCTCGGACTCGCCCTGCTCGGTCCAGCGCGTGTCGGCGATCGTCGACTTCGCGGACTCGACGGCCTCGGTCGCGTCGCTCGCGTACGGGCCGCGCTGGGCTTCGAGGTCCTCCCGGAGGTCCGAGACGCGCGATTCGAGGTCCGCGCGCGGGTCCTCGGCGTCTTCGTCGTCCTCGTCGGGTTCCGGGAGATCCGCGGCCTCCAGGTCCGACTCGACGCCGTCGAGGTCGGCTTCGACGTCGTCGAGGTCGGCCTCGGTCTCGGCGGCCTCCAGCGCGTCGGCCACCTCGTCGAGGCGCTCGCTGAGGGTCTCGGGCGTCGCGTCTGTCGACTCGTCCGACGCCGCCGCGTCCGAATCGGCGGTCGTCTCCTCGTCCCCGTCACTCATATGCCGGGATATCCGTCCGTACCCGAAAAGAGCGTTTCCCTTCTGTCGCGGTCGGCTCCGGAGCGATTTATGCCGTTCCGTCGCGAACCCCTGCCGATGACAGCGCCGAGCGCCGACGGCGACGAGGGCGACGCGCCGCAGGGAGACGGAGACGACTGGAATTCGGATGCCTACGACGGCTCGCACTCGTTCGTCTACGAGTACGGCTCCGACGTCGTCGACCTGCTCGATCCGGGCCCGGGCGAGCGCGTCCTGGATCTCGGCTGCGGCACCGGCCACCTCGCCGATCGGATCGCCGACGCGGGCGCGGACGTCGTCGGCGTCGACCAGTCGGCGGAGATGATCGAAACCGCGCGCGAGACCTACGGCCACCGGTTCGTCCGGGCGGACGCCCGCGACTTCGACCGCGCGGATCTCGGGA
>JBDGUM010000146.1:2140-10858 GCA_042215855.1 Halobellus sp.
GTCGAACCGTTCGACGCCGTCTTCTCGAACGCCGCGCTCCACTGGATCGACGATCAGGACGCCGTGCTGGACTCCGTCACTGACGTACTCCGGCCCGGCGGCCGGTTCGTCGCGGAACTCGGCGGCCACGGCAACGTCTCGGCCATCGTCGAAGCGGTCCGCGACGAACTCGACGCGCGAGGGTACGAACCGCCGACCGACCCGTGGTACTTCCCGACGGTCGGCGAGCACGCGACGACGCTCGAAGCGCACGGCTTCGAGGTGCGCTACGCGCGGCTGTTCGACCGGCCGACCGAGCTGGAAGAGGGCGACGACGGGATGGCCGCCTGGCTCGGGATGTTCGGCGACCGCCTGTTCGGTCCGGTTCCCGAAGCAGAGCGACCGGACGTCGTTTCGGACGTCGAAGATCGGCTTCGGGACGAACTCTACGACGCCGAGACGAACACCTGGACCGCCGACTACCGGCGGCTCCGGTTCGTGGCGGTGCTGGAGGGGTAGCGGCCGGCGCGCGTCACTCGACCGTCTCGAGGTACGTCTCCGCGAGCGCGTCCAGCGCCTCGTGGTGCTCGGTCGTGTGCGGCGCGGTCAGCGGCGACACCGACACCCTGCCGTCGACGACCGCGCGGCGGTCGGTCCCCTCGGGGTCGGGGACGTCGTCTTCGCGCATCCGCTCCCAGATGCGGTCGTGGAGCGTGATCGTCCCGTCGCCGTCGTGTTCGGCGGTCATCTCGTACAGCGTCGAGGGCCGGGTGATCTCGATGGGTGCGGGATCGTCGCCGTCGGTCATCGGCGCGTTGACGTTCAGGTACTCGGCCTGCTCGAAGACGCCCGCGCCGAGCGCGTGCTTCACGAGGTACGTCGCGGCCCGGGTCGCGTTCCGGAAGTCGGTGATCTCCGTCGCCTGCTCGTGCCAGGGCGTGTCGCCGCCGCCCGGGACGTAGAGTGACACGGCGATCGCGGGCACGTCGAAGAAGGCCGATTCGACGGCCGCGCTGACCGTGCCCGAGCGCCCGAGGACGTAGGCGCCGAGGTTCGCGCCCTTGTTGCAGCCCGCGACGACCGCGTCGACGTCGGGACAGAGCGCCTCGAGGCCGGCGACGACGCAGTCGGCGGGCGTTCCCTGGATCGCGTAACCCAGGTCGTGCTCGCGGACCGAGACGTCGTTCGAGAGCTTGCGGCCGACGGCGCTCTGGTCGTCGGCGGGTGCGACGGCGGTCACGTCGGCGATCTCCGAGAGCGCCTCGTAGAGGGCCTGGAACCCGACCGCGTCGATCCCGTCGTCGTTGGTGAGGAGCAGCGAGAGCGAATCGCTCATACGGCTCCCTTCGGGTGACGGCGGAAATGTGTACCGCTCGCGCGGGCTGCCGGCGCTACGCGACGAACTCGACGAACGTCCCGTCGTCGACGACGAGGTTGTAGGCGCCCTCGTCGTCGTTCCACAGGCAGAGGACGTTCTCGAACGCGAGCACGGCGCCGTAGTCGGCGGTCAGGAGGTCCTCGTTCAGCGGGTCGGTCGCCGTCGCGACCGCGTAGTGCTCGGTCGATTCGCTGCCGTCGCCGACCTTGAACAGCGGGTTCGCGTCCGCGTCGTCGGTGAGGTCCCGGCTGAGTTTGACGGCCAGCAGGTCGATCCGGTTCGTGACGTGGCGCTCCATCTCCGCCATCCTGGCGTGCCGGTCGGGGTCGGCACGGACCTCGGTCCGGCGGGCGCCGTCGGGCCGGAGGACGAAGTACGAGAACTGGACCGTCTCGTTGCGGAAGGTGCCGTCGCCGGGCGTGCGTCGGCTCTCGTGGCTCTCGGCGCCGGCTCCCGCCGCGTCCGGATCCCCCGCGCCGGCCCCGCCCGCCTCGTCCAGTCGCCGCTGGAACGGCGGCGCCGCGATCCCCGGCCGGCGATCGAACGACCAGCCGCGGTCCGCGGGCGCCTCGCCGGGCCACAGCCGGAGCGTCGGCGCGTAGACGGCGACGCCGCCGTCGGCGGGCGCCAGCGCGCGCTCGACCTCGCGGAGCCCGACGCTGGTGTTGCGGTCGGCGGGCGCCAGCGCGACGAACGAGCCGTCTCCGGCGACGGCGTCGAGGTAGCGACGCGCCACCGACTCGGGCTCGTCGAGCTCGCTCAGGACGTTCGCGAACAGGACGAGGTCGAACCCGGATTCGCCGTCGACCGCCGCCTCGGGATCGAACGCCTCGGCCGTCTCGCGGTGGACCGCCGTCCGGAAGTTCCGCCCGGTCTCGGCGAGCAGTCGTTCGAGGACCTCCGCGGAGGCGGAGGGTTCGACCGCGTGGTAGTCGACGACGGCGTCGTCGGGCAGGTAGTCGTGGAGGCCCAGCGCCGGGCCGCCGGTCCCGGCGCCGACGTCGAGGACGCGGAGCGTCCGGGGGAGCCGCTCGCGCTCGGCGAGGTCGTCGAGGACGTAGCCGATCGCCGCGTAGTAGTCGGGCAGGTGGTAGATCGCGTAGCCCAGCGCGGCCACGTCGTCGTACTCGACGGCGTTCTGCCGGTAGTAATCCTCCTTGAGCCGCCGGATCGTGGTTCGTAACTGGTCGCCGCTGTCGCCGCGGTGCCAGTTCGCGCCGTAGCGCTCGACGAGCAGGTCTTCGAGCGCGAACGCGTACTCCTCGGGGAACGACTCCGGCTCCCAGCCGGGCCGCGGCGCGGGCTCGTCGCTGGCGGGGACGAAGGTGCCGTCCTCGCGCTCTCTGAGCCCCAGGTCGAAGGCCTCCTCCCGGAGCGCCTCGCGGACGACCGCGGGGTGCGGCGTCCCCTCGATGTACTCGCAGATCTCCTCGGGGTCGATCGGGCGGACGTGCCTGAGGTACTTCGCGTTCGCGCGGACGGCCTCGCGGTCGATCACGCGTCGTCGCTCCGCGACTCGTCTTCGTCGGTCGTCCGGTCCGCGGTGCCCTGTCGGGTGCACCACGCGCCGGCCTCGGCGTACAGTTCCTCGAACGTCTCACCGTCGGCGTCGGCCACGCGCCGGGCCGCCGCGGCGACGTCGTCGGCGCCCTCGAAGGACTCCTGGATCTCGCGGTAGACCTGCGGGGTCCCGCCGGTCACGGTCTCGACGAGGTCGAAGAGCGCCTCCGAGACCGGCGTCGCGAACTCCTCGCGGACGTCATCGGCGGCCAGTGCGTACGCGAGCACGGCCGTGTGCGCGCCGGCCTGGACCGTCTCCATCGCCGCGTCGTGCTCGTCGGGGTCGGTCTCGAAGACGTCGTTGCCGGCGGCCTCGATCGCCTCGATCGCCCGGTCGGTCACTGGGCCGGGGGCGTCGACGACGGCCGCGACGTTCCCCGGCGCGTTCTCGGGCGCGAAGAGCGGGTGGAGACTCACCCGTTCGCGCTCCGGCAGGCGCTCGCGCATCGCCGCTACCGGGCCGGCCATCACGCCGGTCACGTCGAGCATCGCCCGCGACGCCCGGTCGGCGTGGGCCTCGATCGTTTCGTCGACGGCGCTGATCGGCACGGCGAGACAGACCGCCGCGAACGTCTCTTCGGTGTCGAGCGCGACGGCGCGCGCCTCGGCGTCGACCGCCTCGACGGCGTCCGCCGCGGCCGCGGGATCCCTGTCGGCGAACGCGACGCTGAACGCCGCACCGAGCGTCTCGCCGGCCCAACGACCCATCCCGCCGGCCCCGACGACGAGTACCTCCATCGCCGCCGACTACGCGCCGCGGCCGTCAAAAGGGGTTCGGTGCCGCGGTCCTGGTATAAACGCCTGTACTACGCCACACCCGATTATCTGTTCTGATAACCCGGGCCGTACGTTTATGTCGGTTGTCGGTAGACGGCTTCCAGGGGGGAACAGACCTGCACCGTCGCGAGACCGTCCGGTCGATCGGGCCCGACGAAGACCGTACCGGCGCACACGCGTGTGACGGCCGCACGCCGTCGAAACCGCCCCGGATCGACACGGTCCCAGACGCACGTGCGGCCACACGAAACGAATGAAATTCCCAACGACTTCGGGCACCGACACGCACGGCCGCCGAGTGACGCTGCCCGACGATCTCGAAGGCGAGCAGACGCTGCTCGTCGTCAGCTTCCACCTCCGACAGCGGTCCCTCGTCGCCCCGTGGCGGGAGTTCGCCACCGAGCTGCGCGAGGAGTTCGACCACTTCGCGTACCACGAGCTCGTGGTCAGCGGCAAGAGCGGAATGCTGCCGCCGACGTCCAGGGGCGGCCTCTCACCGACGAACGCGCGGCACCGCCTCCACGAGGACACGATCTTCCTCTCGGTGGACAAGCGCGCGTTCAGGCGCCGCCTCGGGATCCTGGGCGAACAGACGATCTACGCGTTCCTCGTCGAGGACGATTACGTCGTCCGCCAGGCCGCGGGCGTCCTCACGCCGAACACCGCTGACGCGCTGGAAACGCTGCTCCGGGAGTACCGCGACGAAAAGAACCGTTCTTCGAACGGCATCGAGGGCGCGAGCGAGTCCTCCTCCTGATCGGCGACTCGCCTCCGACCCTCAAACCTGCAGTTCGAGCGGATGCTCGGTCAGGTTCTCGTAGCCGTCGTCGGTGACGACCACCAGGTCCTCGAGCCGCACCCCGCCGATTTCGGGGTCGTACAGCCCCGGTTCGATCGTGATCACGTGGCCCGGTTCGAGCTCGCCCCCGTCGGGCGAGACCCGCGGGAGCTCGTGGACGTCGAGGCCGACGCCGTGGCCCGTCGAGTGGATGAACCCCGTCTCCGCCGTCGGGTCCGAGCGGAGCGTCGGCAGCCCGGCGTCCTCGTAGACGTCGCAGACCGCGTCGTGGACGGCCTCGCCCGTCGTTCCCGGTTCGAGCGCGTCGAAGGCCGCGTCCATCGCCCGCTTCGTCAGGTCGAACCACTCTCGGATCTCCTCGCTCGGTTCGCCCTTCACGAACGTCCGGGTCATATCGGCGTGGTACCTCGTCGCCTTCGACCGCGGGAAGATATCCACGATGATCGGCTCGTGTGGTCGGAGCGGACCGCTCCCGCGGTCGTGGGGGTCGGCGGCGTCGGCGCCGCAGGCGACGATGGTCTCGTCCAGCGCACAGCCCCGTTCCAGGAGCGTCGTCTCGATCTCGCGCTTGACGCGCTCGCTCGTCAGGACGTCGCCCTCGTAGCGGAGCACGTCGCCGTCGTCGCCGTCGTCGTCGGCGACGGTGGCCGCCTCCAGGATCTCGTTAGTCGCCCGCATCGCGGCCTCGTTCGCGCGCTGCGCCTCGCGGATCCACTCGACCTCCTCGTCGGTCTTGCGGGCGCGGATCTCGGTCACGACGTCCTCGGTCTCGGACTCGACCGCGACGCCGCGCTCGCGGAGCCTGTCGGCGGGTCCGAGCGGGAAGCGGTCGGGGGTCGCCACCGCGTCGACGTCGCGGTCGGAGAGCCACTCCGCGACGATCCGCGCCTGCGCCTCGTCGGTGCCGTGCTCGGCGACCAGCGACCGGTAGTCGTAGTCCGCCAGCCGCGACACGTCGTCGGCGCGGCTCTCCTTCCTCGCGCGGCCGAACTCCAGCGAGGAGACGAGCAGCGCGGTCGCCTCCGGCGTGTACAGCGTCACGTAGGGGTCTGGGGCGTCGAAGCCCGAGAGGTAGCGCTGGGTCGAGTCCGCACCGTCCGCGTCGACGAGGTAGCCGTCGAGCCCAGCCGACGCGAGGTAGTCGTCGAGGCGTGAGAGGTCGGGATCCATACCCGGTCTGGGTGACGCTGTCGGATAAAGGCCACCGCTCGCTCCCCCGTCTCGCCGCGCGGCGGGCCGACTGTGACCCGCCGCCGCCCCGGACCACAACCGTATTACGGGCGCGTCGCGGTCGTTGGACTATGGCTGTGGAGAACGTCATCTGGCCGCGCTACCTCGACGCCTCGGTCTCCCGCGACGACGGGCGGCGCGTCCCCCTCGACGACGCCGTCGACGAGCCGACGGTCGACGAGATCGCGGAGGCCGTCCAGCAGATCGGCTACGACGCCGTCATCGAACGCGACGTGACGCACCCCCGCGAGTGGGAGGCCCGCGGGCGCGTCCTCGTGAAGGGCGCCGAGGACTCGACGAAGAACGACCTCGTCCAGGCGGTGGCCGCCTACGTCGGCATCCTGCGGGGTTGAAATGAAACGCCTCGGCACCGTCTCCCGGACGGCCCAGAACCTCCTCGTGGTCCGCTGCGACGACGCCGACCACCCCGACATCGGCACGGAGGCCGTCGACGAGTCGCTCTCGGCGGTCGGCCGCGTCGTCGACGTGTTCGGGCCGGTCGACCGCCCGTACGTCGCCGTCGCGCCCGAATCGTCCGTCCGTCCGGCCTCGGTCGTCGGCGAGCGGCTGTACGCCCGGTGAGTCGGAGCCCTTCGTCGAATCCCGAAGCACAACCCCCATAGTGGGCCGACCGCAACGGTGACCAAATGCGAAGACGCGTCGCCGCCGCGGTCGGGTTCGCCGCCCTCCTGTTCCTGCTCGTCCAGCTCGGTGCCCTGGCGCTCGTCCCGACGTTCTACGAGGCGGGCTACCAGACCGTCGAGGACCCGAGCGATCCGACCAACAGCCTGGTGTACATCGGCGCGATCCTCGTCGCCACGGCGCTGATGCTCGCGGCCTTCAAGTTCGATCTCGACTGGATCGTCCAAGGGTTCGTCGTCCTCGCGGCCGGATCGCTGGCGTGGTACGTCTTCTCGGTCTTCCTCGCGCCGGTCCCCGCGCTCGCCGCGTCGGCCGCGATCGCGGTCCTGCTCGTCGCCCACCCGGAGTGGTACGTCATCGACGCCGCCGGGGTGCTGATGGGCGCCGGCGCCGCCGGGCTGTTCGGGATCAGCTTCGGCCTCCTGCCCGCGATCGTGCTCCTGACCGTGCTCGCCGTCTACGACGCGATCAGCGTCTACGGCACCGAGCATATGCTCGATCTGGCCTCGGGCGTGATGGACCTGAACCTCCCCGTCGTGCTCGTCGTCCCCACGACGCTCTCGTACTCGCTTCGGGGGTCGACGCCCGACGCGGTCGAGCGAGACTCGGACGAGGCCGACGACGCTGATGCCGACGCTGGAGACGCCGATGCTGAAGCCGACGACGTCGACACCGACGCAGAAAACGACGACGCGGATGAGGGCGGCAACACTGACGATGAAGACGTCCGCGACGCGTTCTTCATCGGCCTCGGCGACGCCGTGATGCCGACGGTGATGGTCGCCAGCGCGGCCTTCTTCGTCCCGTCGTCGCTCGCGCCCTCCCTGGGCGTCCCGGGCCTGCCGGCGCTGAACCTCCCCGCGCTGACGGCGATGGTCGGCACGTTCGCGGGGCTGTTCGCGCTCCTGTGGATGGTGCTGAAGGGCCGCGCCCACGCCGGGCTGCCGCTGCTCAACGGCGGCGCGATCGGCGGCTATCTGGTGGGCGCGCTCGCCTCCGGCGTCCCCCTGCTGACGGCGCTCGGGCTCTGACGGCTCGTGCCGGACCGACTACGTTTCGTCGCCCTCGCCGCCGGCGCCCTCGCGGACGCTGACGGCCATCCCCGTCTCGAAGTCGCCCATCGCGTCCGCGGAGAGCTCCGCGCGGCCGACGCCGAGGACGGTGTCGTCGTCGAGGACGACGGCCACCTCGTCGCCCGGCCGCACCGCCGGATCGACGTCGCGGACGAACTTCGCGAAGGCGTTCTTTCCGTCCCTGACGAACGGCGCGCTCTCGGCGCCGACGACGACCCGCGCGGACGGCCGATCGAGGCCCGCGACGAGGCGGCGGCCGCCGACGACGCCCAGCGTGAACCGGCCGTCGGTCCCGTAGGAAACGATCCGCCCCTCGCGGGCGACGACCTGTCTGGGGCGGCCGCTCGTCGATCGGTGGATCGTCAGCCGTTCGGCCTCGCTCCCCTCCGCGGGAAACAGCACGGCCCCGGCGCCGGCCCCGAACTGGTAGTCGGCGACCGTCCGGAGGTCGGCGAGGTCTTCGGCGTTCGCGTCGCTCATACGCCCCGTTCCGCGCGGAGCGTCAAGACACCCCCGGTCCGATCCGGCGGTTTGCCAGTCCGCCGCACGGCCGACCCACTCGAAAACGCATAAATACCGACGCCGACTCCAGAGGGAGTATGATCGTCAACGCGCGCCTCGTCGCGCTCGGGGTGCTCCTCCTCTTCCTCAGCAGCGGCCTCCTCTTCGAGACGGGCGTCAACGACGCGCTGGCGGTATCCCTCGCCGGCGTCGCCGTCGCCGGCACGGCGCTCGCGGCGCTGGTCGCGGTCCGGACCGACGCGGCCGAGACCCGGCCGACCCGATACTGACTGCTCACGTCTCGTACCGCCGAATACCGCCAGTGGGAGGGCGACCGGCGGCACAGCAACAACGAAAGCCTTTAGCGATCCGTCGGTGGTATATCTCGCCAATCGAAAATGTACGAACGAGACGGTCCGGAAGTTTCTGACTGAATGACGACGAGTAGCACCATCGAGATTCCGCTGGACAGCGTGTTCACCCACCTCGCCGACCGGCTCAGGCGATATCTCCTGTACTGTCTGTTTCAGGACTCGAACCCGATGTCGTTGCCTCGAATCGCGGATCGAGCAGTCGAGTGGCGAACGGGGGAGCCGGCCGAGGCCGTTCTCGATGCGCGATTAGAGATCTATATGCAACTCTATCACGATCACCTGTCGGGCCTTATCGAGGACGACGTCATCACTTATCATCAAGACGAGGACCTGGTCGTGCTGGACACTGCGGCCGGCGTGTTCGAACCATACGTCGCGCAGGCGTTTCGAGACGAAATCGACACT
>JBDGUM010000017.1:0-10795 GCA_042215855.1 Halobellus sp.
AGCCGGAGGAGGGATTTGAACCCTCGGCCTATTCCTTACGAAGGAATCGCTCTGCCAGCTGAGCTACTCCGGCACGGACGTGCTAACGCACTCGTCCGTACTTCGATGACCAAGAAAAGGCTTCCGAATCACCGCGCCGTGAGGCGGACGTCGAGGCAGACGTTGTACTCGTGGGGGGCGTACGACCGGACGACGCGTTCGGTCTCGACCGCGACGTCGTAGGTCGGTTCGGCGGCCTCGCGAATCGCCCGCTCGCCCGGCCCGAAGGGGTCGTCCTCGTGCTGGATGTCGTAGTAGTGCAGGACGCACTCCGCGCCCGCGAGCGCGACGGCGGCGTCCAGGAACTCGTCGGCGCTGTGCGGGAGGTTCATCACGAGGCGGTCGGCCCAGTCGGCGTAGCCGTGCTCGTCGGGGAGCTCCCGGACGTCGGCGTTGATCGCGGTGAGCCGGTCGGCGACGCCGTTGCGGCGGGCGTTCTCCCGCAGGTACTCGACGGCCGTCGGATTGAGGTCGCAGCCGACGACGTCGGCGCCGCGGCCGGCCATCGGGACCGCGAAGGGGCCGACGCCGGCGAACATATCCACGACGCGCTCGTCGGCGGCGACCCCCTCGACCACCCGATGCCGTTCGGTCGCGAGGCGGGGAGAGAAGTACACCGCCGCGATGTCGAGCGCGAACTCGTAGCCGTATTCGCGGTGGACGGTCTCGGTCGACTCGCCCGCGAGGACGTCCCAGTCGCGGACCCGGAGTTCCCCCCGGACCTTGGAGGCGCGGTTGATCACGGTCGCCGCCCGGAGGTCGGACTCGACGACGGCGTCCGCGATCCGGCGGGCGCGCTCCTCGTCGTCCTCGTCGAGGATGACGATGTCGCCGAGGCGCTCGTAGGAGGGCTCGAAACCGAGGATCTCCGCGGGCGTGGTCTGGGTCTCCCGCGCGGGGGCGTCGTAGTCGACGACCTCGTACTCGTCGGGGACGGCGCCCGGGTCCGTCACGGGGATGTAGAGCGTCCCGCCGTCGGCGGTGATCTCGCGCTCGCGGTCGAGGAGGTCGCGCTCGGCGAGGGCGCTCCGGGTCTCCTCGCCCCGACTCGTGGGCACGCGGACGCAGGGGACGGCCATACCCGAGCGTGGCCAGGGAGGGGAGTAAGCGTGACGTTTCGGCGCGCTCCCGCGGCGTCGGCTCACTCGGATGGCACGACGAGCACCGGCGTCTCCGAGAGCCGGACGACCTTCTCGGCGACGCTCCCCAGGACGAACCGCTCGACGCCGGTCCGACCGTGGGTGCCGACCACGAGCAGGTCCGCGCCCGTCCGGTCGGCGAAGTCGAGGATCTCGCGGTGCGGCACGCCGTGTTCGACCGCGCCGTCGATTCCGACCCCGGCCTCCTCCGCGACGCGCCGAACGCGCTCGACCGCCTCCTCCGCGGCGTCCTCGTAGGCGGCCTTCGTCTCGCTGGACCGTACCGGCTCCTCTGGGACTACCGAGACGGCGTGGACCGCGGCCCCGAACCGGGCGGCGAGCCCGACGCCCCAGCGCTCGGCGGGTATCGCGGCGTCGCTGCCGTCGGTGGGGACGACCACGTCGCGGTAGGGGCGTTCGCCGGCGGCTTCGGGACGGACCGCCAGGACCGGAACCGGCGAGAGCCGGACGACCTTCTCGGCGACGCTCCCGAGCAGATACCGGTTGAGGCCGGTGCGCCCGTGGGTCCCCATCGCGATCAGGTCGATCCCCTCGTGATCGACGTACTCGAGGATCGTCTCGTGCGGGAACCCGGACTCGACCGCGGTTCGAACGGCGACGCCGGCGTCCTGGGCGATCGCCGCGGCGTCTGAGACGGCGTTTTCGAGGTCCGTTTCGACCTCCTTGCGCTCGTCGAGGCTCGACAGACGGTAGTGATCGATCACGGCCAGGATGTGGACGCTCGCGCCCGTCTCGTTCGCGAGCGAGAGCGCGTGCTCGAGCGCCGGCATCGCGCTCTCGCTCCCGTCGACGGGGACGAGGATCCGGCCGACCTCGATCGGCGGGTCCAGGGTCATACCCGACAGTTCGACGGGTACCCGGAAAAATACCCCCGCTTCGACGGCTCCCGAATCGGCGCTACTCCGTGTCCGACCGGGCCGACGCGTCGCGATCCTCGCTCTCAGCGCCGCCGACCGCCCCGTCGGCGCCGGGACGCAGCGCCCGCGAGGAGTTGAGGACGACGAGCAGGCTACTCGTCCCCATCGCGACCGCGGCCAGCAGGGGATTGAGCACCCCCGCGACCGCCAGCGGGAGCGCGACGGCGTTGTAGACGAACGCCCACCCGAGGTTCTGCTTGATGCGGCCGTTCGTCGCCGCGGTCAGTTCGAACACCGCCGGGACGGCCGCCAGGTCCTCGGTCGTCACCACGGCGTCGGCCGCGCCCGCGGCGAGCGCCGTGTGATCCAGTGCGATCCCCAGGTCGGCGGCGGCGAGCGCCGGCGCGTCGTTGACGCCGTCGCCGACCATCGCGACGGTTCCCTCCGCGGCGAACTCCTCGACGACGGCCGTCTTCCCCTCGGGGGGCACGCCCGCGAAGACCTCCTCGACGCCGTCGTGCTCCCGGAACCGCTCGGCGGCCGCCGAGTCGTCCCCCGTCAGCACCACGACCCGGCGGTCGTCGGCGAGGTCGCCGACGACGGACTCCCACTCCGGCCGCGGCCGGTCGCCGGCGACGAGGACGCCCTCGACCCGGCCGTCCCAGCCGACCAGGACGGGCACGTTCCCGGCGGCGCTGGCCGTCCTGGCGCGCTCCGCGTAGGACTCCGGAACGGTCCAGTCCCGCGACTCGAAGAGGTCGAGGCTCCCGACGGCGACCGCCGCGCCGTCGGCTCGCTGTGCCGCCCCGTCGGCGCGGGCCGCCAGCCGTCCCGTGACGCCGCGGCCGGGCGCGCGCTCGAAGTTCTCGACTTCCGGGAGGGAGGCGTCGACGTCGTCGACGATCGCCGCCGCGACGGGGTGGTCGGCGTACCGCTCGAGCGCCGCCGCGCGTACCGGGGCGCGTTCGTCGCCGACGCGGTCGAGGATCCGCATCTCTCCCGTGGTGAGCGTGCCGGTCTTGTCGAAGACGACGGTGTCTGCGTCGGGCGCCGCCTCGAACGCCGACGCGTCGGTGATCACCACGCCCGTGTCGAGCGCTTCCCGGATGCCTCGGGCGACGGCCAGCGGCGTGGCGAGGCCGAGCGCACACGGACACGACACCACGAGGACCGAGAGGCCGACCAGCAGTGCGGCTCCGGGCCGGGCGCCGGCGAAGAGCTGCCAGCCGGTCGCGACCGCCGCGAGCACGAACACGAGCGGGACGAAGACGGCGGCGATCCGGTCCGCGAGCCGCTGGGCGCCGGGGCGTGTGCTCTGGACGTCCCAGAGCGTCCGGACCACGCGGTCGAGCGTGCTCTCCCTCCCCTCGCGGACGCCGACCACGAGGCGGCCGTCGGTGACGACCGCGCCACCGATCGCCTCGTCGCCGGGCGCTTTCGCCACGGGCGTCGACTCCCCGGTCACGAGCGACTCGTCGACCGTCGCCCGGCCCTCGACGATCGGGCCGTCGACGGGGATCCGATCGCCGGCGGTCGCCACCACCTCGTCGCCCGGGTCGAGCGCGTCGACGTCGACGACCTCCGTCCCCGAGTCGGTCCGGCGGCGGGCCTCGCTGACGCGCTCTTCGGTCAGGTCGGCGAGGCGGCCCGCGGCCCGGCGCTTCACGCGCCCCTCGTAGTAGTTGCCGACGGTGACCGCCAGGACGACCACGACGGCCACGTCGAAGTACACGTCGGTCCCCCCCAGGAGAGCGGTCACCGTGCTGTAGGCGTAGGCAGCAGCGGCCGCGAGCGCGACCAGCAGGTCCATGTTCGGGTGGCCGGCGCGCAGGCTCACGTACGCGCCGCGGAACAGCGGATAGCCGGTGTACCCGAGCACGACGGTCGCCATCAGCCAGACGTTCGCGACGAGGTACGCGCCGGCCGATCCAGAGAGGTCGAACAGCAGGAACTCCGGCGGCACGCCGAGGTAGACGGGGTACAGGAAGAGCAGGTACCACAGCATCGTCATCATCCCGAAGAAGCCGCCGACGAGCAGGCGGCCCGCCGAGACCTCGTCGTCGGTCTCGTCGTCGACGTCGCGGGCGTCGGCCCGATACCCCAGGCCGCTGATCCCGTCCGCGATCGCCTCGGGATCCGTGTCCGCGGGGTCGTAGGTCACCTTGACCGTCTCGGTCGGGTAGCTCGCCGCCGCCGACCGGACGCCCGTCCGCTCGGTCGCGCGGGACTCGACGAACGCCTCGCAGGTCGCACAGTGCATCCCCGACACCGAGAGGAAGGCGGTCTCGCCCGCGGCCTCGTCGGGACCGCGGTCGACCGACTCCGCGGCGGTCGCCTCGTCGACCTCGGTCGGGTCGTCGATCGTGCGCGCGACCTCCAGACAGCCCCGACAGCAGTACTCGCCCGGGACCTCGGGGTCGGTGTGGGGCGGATCCGGCGTCGGTAAGTCACAGAGCGTGCAGGTCATCGGTATCTCACCAGCTCAGGTCGGCATCGGCGGCATCGGCAGCGGGAGGTGCGGCACCGTCCACCCGAGCGCGGTCAGCCCCTTCGCGAGGGGGATCGTCCCCGCGAGCACGAACGCGACGCCGATGCCGCGGTGGAGCCGTCGCCGGAACGACGCGCCGACAGAGTCCAGCACGGTCCCGTAGACGAACAGCGACGGGAACGTCCCGAGCCCGAGCGCGCCGAGCGCCAGGCCGCCGGCGACGGCCGAGCCGGTCGAGAGCGCGTAGAGGAACGCCGGATACAGGATCGGACACGGGAGCAGGCCGTGCATCGCTCCGAGACCGACGATCTGCGGCCCGGTCGCCCACGCGTCGACGCGCGCCGTGAGCGCGGCGGTGACCGAGGCGAACACGCCGCCGACGACGGGGAGAGACCCGCTCGCGAGGTCGACCCCGTCGCCGACGACGTAGCTGACGCCGACGGCGATCACGACGGCGCCGACGGCGACGCCCGCGACGCCTCTGACGAGCGCGCCGACCGACAGCAGCGACCCGACGTCGACGACGGCGCCGCCGAGCGCGCCGAGCGCCGCCCCGATCGCGGCGTAGCTCAGGGTTCGGCCGGCGTTGAACAGCGCGTGCTGGCGGACCGCCCGGCTGGTGGGTCCGCGGCCGTCGCTCTCGAACCGCTCGCCGTACATCGTCACCAGGGGCCCGCACATCCCCAGGCAGTGGGCACCGCCGAACAGGCCGACGACGAAGAGCGCCGCTACGCCGAGGTCGGGAACGGCGGCGCCCGTCGTCCCCGGATCCATCGGTCGCGATTACTCCGCGATCGCCGCGGGCGGTTCCTCCCGGCCCGAGAAGACGTAGTACAGGCACGTGAAGATCAGGATCACGTTCGCGAGCGCCACGGCGGCGATGCCCGTCTGCGCGAGCGCGTACACGGCCACCGGGACGAGGCCGATGAGCAACAGCAGCGCGACCAGGTGTGGCCCGACGTTCATACTCGCCGGTGACGGGTCCGCGGGCTTAGTAGTTGACGCTGTTTTCACCGACTGAGAATATCGTGTTCATTTATATCCCACTCTGTATGAACGTTGGGCGTGGACGGAAGCGTAGCACGGGAGTTGGTCGCTTCGGCCGTCGCGCACGGCCGGGCTCGGTCACGCGTCGTGACCGGACGAGTGGCTTCGGTCGCCGACGCTCGGCCGGTGTTCTGTGCGGGACCGGACGCCACGGACTGCTTCAGTAGTCGCTTTCGATCAGCGGACGAGATAGCTACCTATGACAACTAAGGAAACGCGCGTATCACGCCGTGGACTCCTCCGTGCAGCCGCCGGATCCGCGACCGCCGTCGCCGCGGGGACGGCGGCGACGGGGGCGGCCGCGGCCCAGGAGTACGGCGGATGGTTCACGAGCAACGCCAAGGGCGGAGCGGTAGACAACTACGACGGGACGACCGTCGACAAGACCGGCCAGGATCAGGTGACGATCCAGGTCGGCTCCCAGGGCAACGGCGGCTCCTTCGCGTTCGGGCCGCCCGCCGTCCGGGTCTCACCCGGGACGAAAGTGACCTTCGAGTGGGTCTCGAACACCCACAACGTCCTCGTCGAATCCCAGCCCGACGGCGCCGGCTGGCAGGGACACGAGGCCATCGAGAATCAGGGCTTCACCTACAGCCACACCTTCGAGACCAAGGGCATCTACAAGTACTACTGTCAGCCCCACCTCTCGCTCGGGATGAAGGGCGCCATCGTCGTCGGGACCTCGTCGGGCGGCGGCGGGGGCGGCGGGGGCGGCGGAGGCGGCGTCGCGGTCGGGAACTACGGCGGGTGGTTCACGAGCGACGCGCCCGGGGGCGCCGTGGGCAACTACGACGGGACGACCGTCGACAAGACCGGTCAGGACCAGGTGACGATCCAGGTCGGCTCCCAGGGCAACGGCGGCTCCTTCGCGTTCGGGCCGCCCGCCGTCCGGGTCTCACCCGGGACGAAAGTGACCTTCGAGTGGGTCTCGAACACCCACAACGTCCTCGTCGAATCCCAGCCCGACGGCGCCGGCTGGCAGGGACACGAGGCCATCGAGAATCAGGGCTTCACCTACAGCCACACCTTCGAGACCAAGGGCATCTACAAGTACTACTGTCAGCCCCACCTCTCGCTCGGGATGAAGGGCGCCATCGTCGTGGGACCGGCGCCGGGCGGCGGGGGTGGCCAGGGCGGTGGAGCCCCCTCCGGAACGGTCGGCGGCGGGATCTCCCTCTGGGAGGTCCTCTTCTCCGGAACGATCCTCTTCGGGATGCTCGCGCCGATCATCGCGAGTTTCTACCGCGGCGAGGACGTCGAGGTCGAGTACGAACCGTCCACCGACGCGGACGGCGAACCCACGGGAACGCCGGAGGCGCCGGCCGAGGAGCCGATCCGGGAAATCGGCCACGACGCCTACGACCCCGTCGGGACGGCGTCGCTCGTCGTCGTCTACTTCCTCATCCTGCTGGGGCTATGGGTGTTCATGTACTTCGTGGAATTCCTGGGCAACGGACCCACGGTAATCGGGTGAGACATATATGGAGATACACAGATTCGAGAAACTCTGGCTCGGTGCATCGCTGCTGCTCATCGTCGGTCTGATCGCGACGATCGTCTACGGGGCGGTCGGCCCGGGCGTCGCGATGGTGGACGACTCGGGCGGCACGGTCGATCCGTCGAACCTGACGGCGTCCGAGAACTTCCGGGAACCGGGGGTGTACGAGTCCGACGACGGCGGCTACGACGTCTACGTCCGCGCCCAGCAGTTCTCGTTCCAGCCCGGGTCCGGTTCGCCGATCCGCGTCCCCGCCGACACCGAGGTCACGTTCTACATCACCAGTTCGGACGTGACCCACGGCTTCAACGTCGTCGGGACCAACGTGAACACGATGGTCATCCCGGGACAGGTCGCCGAGATCACCGTCAACTTCGACGAACCTGGGACGTACCACGTCGTCTGTAACGAGTACTGCGGGGCGGCCCACCACGCGATGGAGGGAACCATCGAGGTGGTCCCCCGCAGCCAGTACGAGCTACAATCGCAGGAGGTGACGGACGAATGACGTTCGTCGACGAGTATCCGGAGGTCGCACGGCTCACCAGATGGCACTTCGCGGTCGCCTTCGTGGCGCTCGCGCTCGGCGGGTTCTTCGGGCTCCTGCAGGCGCTGTACCGCACCGGGACGTTCCGCTCCCTGCTCCCGATCAACGCCACGCAGTACTACACGGTCCTGACCGGACACGGGGTCCTGTTGGCGCTCGTCTTCACGACGTTCTTCATCTGCGGGTTCTTCCTGTGGGCGGTCACGCGGAGCCTCGATCGGTCGATGTCGAACCCGAAGCTCGCCTGGCTCGGGTTCGCCTCGATGTTGGTCGGCACCGCCCTCGCGGCGATCGCGATCCTGAACGGGTTCGCGCCGGGGCTCCCCTTCGACTCCGCGGACGTGCTCTACACGTTCTACGCGCCGCTGAAAGCCCACCCCGCGTTCTACGTCGGCGCGGCGCTGCTCATCGTCGGCTCGTGGATCGTCGGCGCCGAGTACTTCCTGATGTACCGCGACTGGCGGCGGGACAATCCCGACTCGCGGATCCCGCTGCAGACGTTTATGGTGCTGACGACGTTCATCATGTGGTACCTCTCGACGCTCGGAGTCGCCATCGAGGTCCTCGTCTTCCTGATCCCGTGGTCGCTGGGGTGGATCAGCCAGGTGGACCCGCTCCTGACGCGGACCCTGTTCTGGTACTTCGGCCACCCGGTCGTGTACTTCTGGCTCCTCCCCGGCTACGTCGCCTGGTACACGATCCTGCCGAAGCTCGCGGGCGGTCGACTCTTCAGCGACCCGCTCGCGCGGGTCGTGTTCGTGCTGTTCGTCCTGCTGTCGACGCCGGTGGGGTTCCACCACCAGTACATCGACCCGGGCATCGCGGAGGGATTCAAGTTCATCGCGATGACGAACACGATGATGCTGTTGCTCCCCTCGCTCCTGACGGCCTTTACCGTCGTGGCGTCGATGGAGCACGGCGCACGCCAGCGCGGCGGCGAGGGCTACGTGAGCTGGCTCCGCGCGCTCCCGTGGGACAAGCCCGCGTTCGCGGGGATGGCGCTCGCGGGGCTGATGTTCGCCGCCGGCGGCTTCTCGGGAATGATCAACGCCGGGATGAACATCAACTACCTCATCCACAACACGCTGTGGGTGCCCGGCCACTTCCACCTCACCGTCGGGACCGCCTTCGCGCTGACCGCGATGGCCTCGAGCTACTGGCTCTACCCCCAGCTCACCGGCAAGCGGCTCCAGCACCGACGCATCGCGATCGCGCAGCCGTACGTGTGGTTCGTGGGGATGACGCTGATGTCGAACGCGATGCACCGCGCCGGGCTCGCGGGGGTTCCGCGCCGGACCGCCAAGCCGCTGTTCGGGGACACCGGTGCGGCCCCCTTCGATCCGGTCCTCGGGAGCATCGCCGAGATGCAGACGCAGATCGCCATCGGCGGTACGCTCCTGTTCCTCGGGCTGGTGATGTTCCTCGTGGTGATAGCCGGCACGTGGCTCTCCCAGCGCGGGGCCGCCCAGCTCCGGGTCAACGGTACGCTCCCGGAACCGCTCTCCGGCGCGAGCGACAGCCCGCGCGTCCTCGACAACCTCCGGCTGTGGGCCGCCATCGCGGTCGTGCTCGTCGTGATCGCGTACGGCCTCCCGCTGTGGGGAATGATCGAGAACGGGGTCCTCACGCCGGGAAGCATCCCCTTCCCGACGTGATCCGTCCCGGAAGGCCGGCCTTCGGAGAGCACAGTCCCAACCCCCACGTATGAGCGACGCTGACGACGCCGCCGACTCCGACGGCGAAGACGACATAAGCCGGCGGTGGCTGATCCGCATCCTCGTCGGCCTCGGGATCGGGATCCCGATCGCGGTCGAGGCGACGACGTTCCTCGGGCTGATCAAGCAGCGGCTGTTCGGAAGCGAGGAGAGCGACGGCGGGGAGACGGCCACCGCGACGACGTCGCCGCCGCAGGGCGTCGGTGTCGGCGACGAACTGCTCACCGAGACGCCGCAGCCGGAGACGGTGACCGACGCGGTCGTCCACATCAGCGACGACGGCTCCTGGGTCTTCGAGATGGTCGTCGACGTCGAGAACACGGGTGAGACACCCTACGAACTCCGCCTGAGTACGGTGACGACCGGCAGCGGCACGGCCGTCGAGAACCGCGCGTCGACCGGACGGATACCGCCCGGCGAATCGCGGGAACTGACGAACACGTGGGTCCTGCCAACGGGCGAATCTCCGGCGAGGCTGGGCGTGACGGCGGTCACGTACCGCGAGTCGGGTGCGACCGTCACCGATCGGACCGTCCGGCTCCGAAGCGTGCCGGTCGAGAGCTGAATCGAGTCCGGACCGCCCCAGACCTCCGATCCGTCGCTACAGCGACTCGGCGAGCCGACGCATCGCGTCGGTCTTCGCCTCGGCGTAGATCGGACACGCGCGAGATTCGTCGACCTCGGCGACGACCGCCTGTCGGAGGTCGTGCGTACAGGCGGCGGTGAACGCGTTCCGATGCGGACAGACCGAACAGCACGCGGGGAACGTGAGATCGCGCTCGCTCATCGATTCGGTCATTGGTACCACGACTCACTATCTAAGTGTTTCGCTGCCCGTCCTCCGGCGTGACCGCGGCACAACGCCTATGTCCCGCCGGGCGGAATCCCGCGACAGGATGACCTCCACCATCGGCGTCGTCGGCGGGATGGGAAACGAAGCGATGGCGGACCTGGCGGCCAACCTCGACGACTTCGACGGCTCGGCCGACCACTCGTACGTCTTCTACGGCAACTCCCGACAGGCGTTCACGCCCGCGGAGGCCGACGACGAGTGGGAGGAGGGCGACGTGCCGCTGCTCCGGAAGCGACACACCGGCGAGTTCACCGCCGCGCTCCTCGAGGCGCTGGGGGCCGGCCGCGTCGGGCTCGCGTGCAACGACGCGCACCCGCTGTACCGCGACATCTTCGCGGACCGCGACGCCGAGTTCGTCGATATGATCGCCGAGACCGCGCGGGTCCCCGACGGCGACGACGGCGTGCTCGTGCTCGGCACGAAGCGGACCCTCCAGAAGCGGATCTACGACGACGACCTCGAGGCCGCGGGGATCGAGACGTTCCAGCCGACGCCGGAGAACCGAAGCCGGCTGATGGACGTGATCTACGACCCCGAGTTCGGGATCAAGACCGGCGAGGTGACCGAGCGCGCCGAGGGTCTGCTCTGCGA
>JBDGUM010000071.1:0-10737 GCA_042215855.1 Halobellus sp.
ACGCCATCGCCTCCTGTACCTCCTGTTCGATGGCGCTCCGCCAGGAGTACCCCGAGCTGTTCGACATCGACGGCATCGACGCGGTAGCGAAAAATACCTTCGAGTCGGTGGAGTACCTGCGGATCCACGAGGACCTCCGCGGCGAACTGCGGGACGCGGACGTCGAGGGCGACCTCGCGCGGGAGTTCGCCTACCACGCGCCGTGTCACGCCCGCAGTCAGGGCCTCGAACGCCAGGCCGTCGAGCTGTTCCGCGACCTCGACGGCGTCGGCATCGAGGACGTCGGCGACTCCTGTTCGGGGATCTCGGGCACCTACGGCTGGAAGGACGAGAAGTACGAGAAGTCGATGGAGATCGCCGACGAGATGTTCGAGCACATGGAGCACGCCGGCGGCGAGACCGGGATGACCGAGTGTCCGACGTGTGCGATGCAGATGGAACACGGCACCGGCTACGAGATCCGGCATCCGCTGGAGCTGCTCGACGCCGCGCTCGTCGAGTGACTGTCGGCGACCACCTCTCGTACCCGGCGGGAAAAACCGTGCGGACGGTGCCGAACGTGTCGGAGCAGGCAAAAAATTCAATGCCAACTATTGCTCATTACCCGTGTGCGTCGACACCGACGCGGACAGCAAGCAACTGTAACATTATTCGACGATGAGTAGTCACGACGGGCGCGCGCCGGAGGCCGAGCTCGGCCTGCTGGACGCGACGATGATCGGGATGGGCGCGATGATCGGCGCGGGGATCTTCGTCCTCACGGGCCTGGCCGCCGAGATCGCCGGCCCCGCCGCGATCCTGGTGTTCGTCCTCAACGGCGTCGTCACCGCCTTCACCGGGCTCTCCTACGCCGAGCTCGCGAGCGCGATCCCGAAGAGCGGCGGCGGGTACGCCTTCGTCAGAGAGACGTTCGAGTCGTTCCCGTCGTTCATTATGGGCTGGATGCTCTGGTTCGCCTATATGATCGCGGGCGCGCTCTACGCGCTGGGGTTCGCGCCGAACTTCCTCGAACTCCTGCACGTCTACGGGATCGTCCCGCCGCCGGACCAGGTCGGCGCCGTCGCCCTTCCCGTGGTTGACGCCGCGGTCCCGCTGGGCCTCGGCCTCGCGCTCGTGGCGGTCGCCCTGTTCGTCGCCATCAACGCCGTCTCGACCGCGGCCAGCGGGAGCATCGAGACGATCTTCACCGCGACGAAGGTCACGATCCTCCTGATCTTCGTCGGCTTCGGCCTCGCCTCGCCGATGTTCTCGACCGCGGAGTTTCAGCCGCTCTTCCCGGAGAAGTCGGGCGCGTTCGCGGTTCTGCCCGCGATGGGGCTGACGTTCATCGCCTTCGAGGGATACGACCTGATCACGACCGTGACCGAGGAGGTCAAAAATCCGAGAGAGAACATCCCGAAGGCGATCTTCGTCAGCCTCGCGGCGACGGTCGTGGTCTATATGGCCGTCGTCACGGTCGCCATCGGGACCCTCGGCGCGAAGGGGCTGGCCGAGGCGGGCGAGGCCGGCATCGCACAGGCCGCGACGGCGTTTATGCCGACCGGGATCCCCGTGATTATGAACGGCGGCGCCGTGATCGTCTTCGGCGCCGTCTTCTCGACGCTGACCGCGCTGAACGCGGTCGTCATCGCCTCCTCGCGCGTCGCGTTCTCGATGGGCCGCGAGGGCCAACTGCTGCCCTCGTTCGGCCAGATCCACCACCGCTTCGGGACGCCCTTCGTCGCCATCGTCGCGAGCGCGGTGGTGATGCTCGGTTCGACGATGCTGCCGACCGCGAGCGCCGGCAATATGTCGAGCCTGTTCTTCCTGCTCTCGTTCATCGTCGTCAACGGCGCGGTGATCAAACTTCGGCGGGAGCGACCGGACCTGAACCGGCCGTACGAGATGCCGTATTACCCCATCCCGCCGATCCTGGGGATCGTCCTCAATCTGATCCTGACGGGCGTGCTCGTGCGATACCTGATCCAGACGGACCAGACAGCGCTGCTACTCAGCGTCGCGTGGATCCTGCTGGGCGGCGCCGTCTACGTCGCGCTGAATCGATACCGGACATCGACCGCAGACGCGAGCGCGGAACCGGACGACGCCGAACCGATCGCGGAGGACGACTGAGATGCCTCGACAGCGTGTCGCCGTGAGGCGAAACACCGAACGAGAGACGGAGACTCACCGATGACAAGCAAACAGGACATCATCATCGCGGGCGGCGGGCGCGTCGGGTTCCAGACGGCCCGGCTGCTCGCTGATCGCGACAACGACGTAACGATCATCGAACCCGATCCCGCCGTCGTCGACGACATCGCCGACGAGTGGATCGCGACCGTGATCCGCGGCGACGCGACGTCGCCGGAGATCCAGAAACAGGCGGGCGTCGCGGACGCCGACACGATCGCGGCACTGACCGCGCAGACGGGACAGAACCTCGCGGTCTGTCTGGTCGCCGAGGAGTTGGCACCGGGCATCCGGACCGTGACACGGGTCGAATCCTCGACGGGGGAGTCCTACGACGAACTGGTCGACGCAGTGGTGTTCCCCGAACACGCCGGTGCGCGGGTGGCCGCGAACGAGATCGTGGGCAGCGACGTCCAGACGCTCGCGGACGTGACCGGCGAACTCGACGTGATGCAGATCCGGGTCCGAGACGGCGCCCCGGCCGCCGGCAAGACGCTCTCGGACGTCCGCTTCCCGGCTGGCGCCCTCGTCGTCTCCGGCGAGGAGGGCGAGCGGATCGCCCAGCCGGACACGGTCCTGGAGCCCGGCAAGCGCTACATCGTCGCGGTCGAGTCCGACGTCGCCGACGAGGTGATGAATCTCCTTCGAGGGTAGGAGGCAGCGAGCCGTCCGGCGACCCGCGGCCGCAAGCGGATCTACGCCGCCGGCCCGAGGTAGCCCCACGCCTGGAGGCGGTCGCCGTCGCCCGCGATCCAGCGCTCGCCGATGTCGTCGCGGTAGTACATATTGGGCATCACGATGTCGTCGATCCGATCGTACGCCTGTTCGCGCGCGGCCTGCATCGTCTCGCCCTTCCCGGTCACGACGATCGGCATCCCGCTCTCGCCCGCGACGCGCCACTGCCCGTCGACCTGCTTCGCGTCTTCGAGGTGGATGCCCTCGCGGCTCTCCGTCTCGAACACGACGGCGGCGTTCCGGGAGTTCTCGTCGTAGGTCTTCTCGTCGTCGAACGGGAACGGCGGCAGGACGATTCGAACGGCGATCTGGTAGCCGTTGTGCACCTCCAAGTTGGGATCGTTACCGTGGGCGAGATCGTAGAAGAACTCGCCGGTCGACGACTCGATCGACTCTTCCTGCAGTGCGATCGTCGGGTAGCCGAACCGCGGCGTGAACTCCAGCGGATAGATCCCGCTCTCGTTCACGATGCAGTTGATGTCGATGCTCCCCACGTAGCCCTCGTCGGCGAGCCAGCCTTCGATCTTCCCGAAGGTCTCCTCGAACAGTTTGTTCTGCCCCGCCCAGAACATCGACGTCCCCATCTCGCCCGTCGACGGACCGATGTTTCCGGGGAATAATTTCTTGTGCTCGAAGTTGAAATTGACCCGGTCGACGAACTCGTTGCCGTCGAAGAACCCGCAGATAGCGACTTCGACGCCCTCGACCTTGCGCTGCAGCTGGAAGCCCTTCATCCGATGCCCCCACGCCTTCTTGTAGGCGCGGAGTACGTCGACGACGTCGCTTCCGTCGTCCTCGTTGCCGACGTACAGCAGTCGCTTGACGTTCTGGATTTCCCCGAGCGGTTTGATCACGTACGGCGCGGAGTTCTCCCGGACGTGCTGGATCCCCTCGTCGAAGTCGTAGAAGACGTGGTGGTCGACGGTGTTCACACCGTGGTCTTCGAGGATCTCCATCGCGTAGCCGCGATCCTCTTCGAGCCGATCGGTGTTCGGCGTGCCGCCGACGACGGCTTTCCCTTGCCCGCGCAGTTCCTGGGCGAGCGCTCCAGTACCGATATCAGCTCCAACCCAGATGTCGTCGAAGACGATGACGTCGGCCCACTCGACGTCTGCGCGCCAGTCGTCCGTCTTCGGGACGAAGCCGTCGCCGATCTCTCGGTCGCTTTCGGCCTCGATGTAGTACTTCACGTCGTGGCCCTCGCGGTGGATCTGCCACGCGAGGTCCGTGATCAGGGCGGCGTCCGCGGACACGAACAGAAAGCGTCGAGTCTCCATACCGACTACAGGAGCGCGACGGACTTCGCTGTACGGGTGTCTTTTTGTGCGTGCCACGCGGCGGGGGACGTATGGCGACCTACGTACTCGCGACCAACCACGTCGACACGAGCGCACGGCTGTGTGACTACCTCCTCGATCGGGTCTCCCGCAGCGACGAGGTCCACGCGGTCAACTCCCTGCCCGGCGGCGACGAGACCGACAGTCAGGACGTCAGAGACGGCGAGGAGGCGCTCAACGTCGTCTCCGCGCGGCTCGGCGGCGTCACGACCGTCGAGACCCACCAGTTCGTCCGCGGGAACGATCCCTACACCGACGTGCTGGACCACGCCGACGACGCCGACGCCGACGAGATCGTCATCGGGATCCGCAAGCGCAACCCCACGGCGAAGGTCGTCTTCGGCAGCACCGCCCAGCGTATCCTCCTCCACGCGAACCGGCCGATCGCCGTCGTCCCGCTCGTCGACGTCGAATAGTCACGCCGTCACCGAGTCGAGGAACGCGAGGCCGTGACCGACCGCGCGCGCCACGCCTGCCCCGGCGTAGAGCCCCAGGTGATCGACCGGGAACCCGACCAGCGTCGGGTCCGGGACCTCCTCGGCCGCGTCCTCGACCGTCTCGATCGGCACGACCTCGTCGCGCGTCCCGCCGAGGAAGAGCACCGGACACGACGGCCGCCGGCGGTCCTCGTCCGGGGCGTGCCGCACCAGGGAGAGCAGCGAGCGCGCCGGGAGGCGGTTGTCCCAGTCGTCGCCGACGACCTCTCGGTACCGCCGGGACGCCCCCGGCGTCGACACGAGCGCGCGTCCTGCATCGCCCGTGGATTCGTCGGCCGCGACGGGAACGGCGTGCGTTCCCGCGACCGGGGACTGGAGGCGGTCGCGAACGCCGGCCAGCACCCCCCTGACGAGGAACCCGATCCCGCGCGCGCGCAGGAACGCCCGGCCCGAGAGGACGGGCGTCTGGGCGACGACGCCGTGGATCCGGGAATCGTCGGCCGCGACGTCGAGGACGACCCCGCCGGCGAGACCCGCGCCCCAGAGGACGGTTCGATCGGTCGCGACGTCACCGCGCCCGCGGAGGCCCGACAGCGCCGCCTCCCAGTCCTCGCGCTGCCGTTCGGGATCGACGAGGTTCCGCGGTTCTCCGTCGCTGTCTCCCACGTACCGCGGATCGAAGCGGAAGACGGCGTAGCCGGCCGACGCGAGACGTTCGGCGTACTCGTCGAGTCCGGCCCCGCTCGCGCCGACGGGACCGCCTGACAGCACGACCAGCGCCGGGTCCGCGGGTCGATCGGGTCGGTACAGCCGACCGACGCAGCGCTCGCCGCCGCTCCGGAAGGTCATCCGCACCGTCGAGAAGTCGTAGCGGGAGGGTCGGGCGGGCCGGGTCACGGCTCGTCCTCCGCGAGCGTGCCGATGACGCGCTCGGAGAACTCCTCGCCGCTGATCTCGTAGTCGACGTAGTCCCGGAACCACTCGGGGTCGGCGTACCACGTACCCTGGACGTCGTCCTCGTGTCGGAGGACGGTCGCCTCGACGCGCGCGGCCTCCCACTCGCCGTCCTCGAGCGCGTCGATGAAGGTGTTGAGCGCGCGGCCCATCTCCTGGTGGTTCACCGAGACGTCCGGAAACGCCGTCAGATAGACCAACTCGACCGTCTCTCCGTTCGTGTCGAGCGACTCGACGTTGATTCCGTTGGAGCGGAGGTCCCCCTCCAGGCCGGAGATGACGTCGTTCATACGTGGGGCTTCGACGCGGGGGGAGTAAACAGTTGCCGCGATCCGCCGCCTCGCCGTCGCCGAGGGGCGGGAGCCCGTCGGCGCCGCGGCGGTCGATCGCCGTCAGACCTCGACGCGGAGCCCGTCGCGCGCGAACCGGACGTCGCCGTCGTAGCGGGCCGCGATCGAGTCGAGCATCTCGTCGTGACGGCCCCTGGTGTGGGGATAGAGGTGCGTCAGGTAGACGCGGCCGATGTCGTGACCCGCGAGGGCCTCCCCGAGCAGCGACGGCGTCGGGTGGTTCGAGACGTCGACGTCGTCGGGGAACGAGCAGTCGTGCGCCAGGACGGCCGCCCCGTCGGCGAACCGGGCGGTGCTCGCGGCCGCCTCGCCGTCGCCCGAGAAGACGACGTCGCCGCCCGCGTCGCCGTCGCCGGCGAACCGATACGCGAGGCAGTCCATCGAGTGCCGCATCTCCGTGGCGGCGACGTCGAAGCCGGCGAGGGAGAACTCCGTGGGTCCGACCTCGCGGACGCTCAGGTCGACGCGCCCGTCGAGGTAGTCGTGGACGTCGAGCAGGCCGTCCAGCAGCGACTTCGTGCCCGCGGGGCCGACGACCTCGAGGTGCTCCTCGCCGGCCAGCCACCGCGCCTTCAGCAGCGGGAGGAGGTCGGCGACGTGGTCCAGGTGGTGGTGGGTCAGGAGGACCGTCGAGACGCCCTCGTAGCCGACGTCGGTCCCGGAGAGCCGCTGCAGGACGCCGCTCCCGCAGTCCACGAGGAGCGCGCGGTCGTCGGCCTCGAGCAGGAGCCCCGTCTGTGCGCGGTCGGGAACGGCCATCGCGCTCCCGGTGCCGAGGAAGGTCAGGCGCATCGGCGGCCGTTGGACCGCGCGGCGGATAGGCGTTCGGGAGCGGCGCCGTCGCTCCAGCGCTCCGGAGGGGTCGGAGCGAGGGGCGAACAGCCGGCACGGCGGTGTGGCGCCTCCCGCGTCGACGTGCCGGGCAACCGCTGCTCGACGCGAGGCAGTCCTCAGCGGATGAGGTGGCTGGCCGCCCATTCGTATATAAACGTTCGTCGCGGGACGAGTCGACGGACGGACAGAACCCACTTACCCGTGCAGGCCAACCCGTAGACGATGACGACGACCGGGCGCGAGTTGCTCCGGCGCCTCGCCGACGCGGAGAAGAGCGGCGTCGGCGAGGGCGATCGCGCGGCCGCAGCCGCAGCCGACGGCTCGAACGGGGTCGAACTCGGCTTCGACCCGGACGAGGTCGAGATCGCGGACGGGGACGTGCTCGACCGGCTGGAGCCCGCCGTCCGCGAGTGGTGGGTCGACCAGTTCGGCCCTTACGTGGAGCAGAACGGCGGCTTCTTCACGCCGCCGCAGCGCGGGGCGATCCCGCTCGTCGACGAGGGGACGAACGCCCTGGTCTGTGCGCCCACCGGATCCGGCAAGACCCTCGCGTCCTTCACCGCGATCCTGAACGACCTCTTCCGTCGGGGTCGTGAGCGGGAGGACGGCCTCGACAACGCGGTGTACTGCCTGTACGTCTCGCCGCTGAAGTCGCTCGCGAACGACATCCACCGGAACCTCACCGTCCCGCTGGAGGGGATCCGCGAGCGGATGCAGGCAGCGGGGAACGACGTCGAGGTCAGACACGCGATCCGCCACGGCGACACCGAATCGGCGGAACGCCAGCGGATGCTCGAGGAGACCCCGCACATCCTCAACACGACGCCCGAGACGCTCGCGATTCTCCTCAACGCGCCCAAGTTCAGGGAGAAGCTCCGGAGCGTCGAGTACGTGATCGTCGACGAGATTCACAGCCTCGCTGAGAACAAGCGCGGGACGCACCTCTCCGTCTCGCTGGAACGGCTGGAGGACCTCGCCGACGCGTCGCCGACGCGGATCGGCTGTTCGGCGACGGTCGAGCCGCTGTCGACGATGGCGGAGTTCCTCGTCGGGCGCGAGGGAGGCCAGGTCCGCGACCACGAGATCGTCGACACGCGCTTCGTGCGCGACTTCGACCTCCGCCTTGAGTGTCCGACCGACGACCTGATCCACACGCCGCGCGCGGAGATCCAGTCGCGGTTCTACGACCGCCTGCACGAGTTGATCGACGACCACGAGAACACGCTCGTGTTCACGAACACGCGCTCGGGCGCCGAGCGGGTGCTGGAGAACCTCCGCGAGCGGTTCGACGCCTACGACGACGGGAACTCCGGCTGTCACCACGGGAGCCTCGCGAAGGAGCAGCGACAGGCGGTCGAGGAGGGCCTCAAGTCCGGCTCGCTCGACGTGGTGACGACCTCGACGAGCCTGGAGTTGGGAATCGATATGCCGCACCTCGATCTG
Source organism: Halobellus sp. (assembly GCA_042215855.1). Taxonomy (GTDB): domain Archaea; phylum Halobacteriota; class Halobacteria; order Halobacteriales; family Haloferacaceae; genus Haloquadratum. The sequence goes on from JBDGUM010000071.1 coordinate 8,263, forward strand.
GTGGTCCAGGTCGGCTCGCCCAAGTCGGTCGCCGCGCTCCTCCAGCGGGTCGGCCGCGCGGGGCACAGCCTCGGCCAGACCGTCGAGGGGCGCGTGCTGGCGCTCGACCGCGACGAGCTCGTCGAGTGCGCGGTGATGTTGCAGAAGGCCGAGTCGGGGTTCGTCGACCGCGTGTTCGTCCCCGAGAAGGCCCACGACGTCGCCGCCCAGCACGTCTACGGGATGGCGATCAACGACGTCCGACGCGAGAGCGACGTGCTCGAAACGCTCCGGCGGGCGTACCCGTACCGGAACTACACGGACGCGGACTGGGAGCGCCTCCGTCGGTACCTCACCGCCGACTACGACGGGCTGGAGGACAAGAACGTCTACGCGAAGATCTGGCGCGACACCAACGACCCGCCCACGGGCGAGCACCACTACGAGGGGTTCGACGTCGGCGAGCCGCTCGTCGGCAAGCGCGGCCGGATGGCCCGCGTCATCTATATGACGAACATCGGGACGATCCCGGACTCGTTCACCTGCGAGGTGATCACGCGGAACGGCGAGGAGTGGGTCGGCACCCTCGACGAGGACTACCTCGACACCTTGGAGAAGGGCGACGTCTTCGTCCTCGGCGGCGACCGCTTCGCCTACCGCTACCGCCGCGGCTCGAAGGTCTACGTCGACCGCACGAGCGCGCAGCCGACGGTCCCCTCGTGGTTCTCGGAGCGCCTGCCGCTCTCCTACGACCTCGGCCGCGAGATCGCCGCGTTCCAGGGCGAACTGCTCTCCCGCCTCCGCGCGGGCGGGCGCCCGGCCGTCCGCGAGTGGCTCCGGGACTTCCCGATCGACGAGAACGCCGTCCGCGCCATCGCGCGCCTGTTCGACGAGCAGCGCCGCTACGCCGGCGAGGAGAGCGTCGCCACCGGCGAGCGACTCGTCGTCGAGGAGGAACTCGATCGGGAGGAGTACCGCCGACACTTCTACGTCCACTCGACGTACGGCCGGCGGTTCAACGACGGCCTCTCCCGCCTCGTGGCCGCGCGGTGCGCCAACAGAACGAACGCGAACGTCCAGATCGCCGTCGCCGACAACGGCTTCTCGCTGTCGATGCCGCTCAACAGGAAAGTCGACGTCGAGGCCGTCATCCGCGACCTCGACCCGGCGGCCGTGCGTGCAGAACTGCGGGACGCCATCGACGGTACCGATCTCCTGAAGCGGTACTTCCGGATCGACGCGACGCGCTCGCTGATGATCCTGAAGCGCTACAAGGGCTACGAGAAGTCCGCGGCCGAACAGCAGGTCTCCGCGGAGATGCTGCTGTCCTTCGCCGAGGACCTGGAGGACTTCGCGGTGCTGGAAGAGACCTACCGCGAGATCATCGAGGACAAGCTCAACGTCGCGGCGATCGAGGACGTCCTCCGGGACGTCCAGGCGGGCGGGATCGAGGTGTCGTCGATCAGCGTCGACTCGCCCACGCCGCGGGCGTTCGGGCTGGCGACGCTGCTCGCCAGCGACGTCGTCCTCGCGGATGACGAGAGCGCCGTGTTGCAGGAGTTCCACGCGCGGGTGCAGGCCGAAATCGAAGACGGCGACGACGGAGAGGGCACTCCGACGGACGCGGACGCCCCGGCCTCATCGTCGCGCCCAGTCGAGTAAGCGCGCGTAGAACGGCTCCGACCCGAGGGCGTCGGCGTCGCCGACGAGCGCGAGCGCCTTCTTCGCGCGGGTGAGCGCGACGTTCACCCGCCGGTAGTCCTCGAAGAGCGGTCCCTCCAGCGACCCGGTCGCGACGAACGAGACGACGATCACCTCCTTCGCCGACCCCTGGAAGCGGTCGACCGTGTCGACGGTGACGTCCGTGCGCTTTCCAATCTCGGCGACCTGCGCGCGGAACGGCGCGATGACGCCGACGTCGTCGGGGTCGACGCCCGCGTCGACGTACGCCGAGACGATCTCGGCCACGCGGTCCGCCTCCGCGGGATTGGTGTTGCCGACGCGCTCGCCGTCGGGATCGACGAACGCGACCGGATCCCGGAGCGCGGGCGGGAGGGCGGCCTCGTCGACGCCGAGGTCCGAGAGCCGCTGCGCCGCGACCGCGCCGTTCGCGGGGCGGAGCGCGCCGTCGTAGAACTCTGTGGAGGAGAACGCCTGGATGCGCTGGGCCATCCGGTACTGGCGGTCCAGCAGGACCGACGCGTCCGGATGCGAGTCGATGAGGCGCTCGAACAGCGACGTCCGGAGGTCGCTTTCGACTGACGGGTCGTCGCCCTCCGCGGAGTCACCGGATCCGTTCGCCCTGCCGGTCCCGCCGGACTGCACGACCGGCGGCAGCTGCTTGTGGTCGCCGACGAGCACGAAGCGGTCCGCGCGGTTCACGGCCGCGAGCGTCCCCGGTTCGGTGAGCTGGGAGGCCTCGTCGACGAGCGCGACGTCGAAGTCCTGCTCGCGCATCACCCGCGACCCGCAGGCGGCCGTCGTCGCGGCCACGAC
>JBDGUM010000127.1:0-10618 GCA_042215855.1 Halobellus sp.
AACGACGAGTCCATCCACCAGCACAACGCCCACGCCGAGCGCGAGGTCACGCTCGAACAGCTCCGCAGCGAAGTGAACGGACAGTCAGCGTAACGCCCCGGTAGCCGCTCGACGCGTCCACTCGTCTTATTCGCCGCCGGGACCGAGCGAGAGCGGCTCGGCCGCCTCCCACGTCGGATCGAACATCTCCCGAACGTCGGCGGCGAACTCCGGGTCCTTCAGGTCGATCATCGCGAACGCCTCCGCGGGGTCGAGCGGGTTCGGCACCTCGATACAGACCTCCACGTCGTCGATGAGCTCGAACGTCCCCGAGAGGTCGGGCGCGATCCGGACCGCGAAGTCGGGGTGGTCGGCCAGCCCGTCGAGGTAGCGGTCGCCGACGCTCGACGGCAGCGAGTCGACCAGGTCCGGCGCCATCAGCACCGAGACGTCGACGCCGCGGTCGAGGGCGGCCGCCAGTTCCTCGGCGACCTGGTCGCCGACGACGCCCAGGTCGAACTGCGGCGACACCGAGCCCGCGACGACGACGAGCGAGTCGTCCGCGGCCGCGAGGCGCTCGACGAGCAGTTCCATCGACTCCTCGGCCCCGACCGCGGCCGTCCAGAACTGGCTCTCGACGGGCTCTGCGGCCTCGAGTTCCTCGGTGAGTTCGTCGACGACGCTCTCGTACTGGGTCGCCTGCTCCCTGAGTTCCCGGCGCTTGTTCTCCAGGAGGCGGTCCAGGGCGGTGTCCGGTTCGACGGCGACGTACTTCTTCGGGCGGCTCGCGGCCTGGCTCCGGACGAGGTTGTGCTGTTCGAGGCTGTTGAGCACGTCGTAGATCCGGCCCATCGGCACGTCGCTCGCGCGCGACAACTCCTTGGCGGTTGTCGCGCCGGTCCGGAGGAGCGACCGGTACGCCCGCGCTTCGTACTCCGAGAGACCGAGGTCCCTGAGGCTCGCCATATCACCCACTCCGAAGCCACGGGTAAAAACGAATCGACGGTTTACGCCGCTCGCCGGCGTCCGGTCCGGCTCACGACCCGGTGAGCGCCGAGACCGCCGCCATCAGCTCGTCGGGCGTGGTCGCCTCGCGGCGCTCGTCGCCGACGCGGACGGTCGCAGTCCCCGGATCGACGTCGGGAGCGGCGGGCGCGACGACCGCCTCGTGGTCGCTCACGCGCAGCGCCGCGCGGTGGAGGTCCGAGCCGGCGTCGTCGCCGACGGCGATCACCAGCTCCGAGCGGGTGAGCCGCGCCGCCACCGAGCCGTAGCCGGCGACCTGGACGCCGATCCGGTCCCACGCGCCCGCGAAGGCCGCGATGCCGGCGTGGGCCGCGTCGCGGTAGTCCGCGGGCGTTCGCGCGTCGGCCGCTCCGGCCGTGTCGCCGGAGGCCCCGGCGTCGATATCCGTCGCGCCGAGGACCGCCGAGAGATCGAGAAGCGCTTCTGCCATCTCGACGCCCCCGTCGAGCGGTCGGAGGGGCTCGTCCAGGAGTCCAACGCCGACGTCCGGCCCGTCGCGGAAGGCGCCCTCGGGTTCCTGGAGCGCGTCGACGGCCGCGTCGGCGACGCGGCGCGCGACGGCTAGCGGGTCCTCGCCGGAAAGTGCGTCGGGGCCGAGCACCTGCCGCGCGGTGACGAACGCCGAGACCACGCGCGCCTGGTCTTCGAGGAGCAGTTCGGGCGGGGCGGCGCCGTCGCTGTCGCCGTCCGCGGTGAGGTGGGAGACGACCCCGTCGCTGTCGACGAACGCGTGCGAGAGCGTGTCGAGGACGCGCTCGGCGTACTCGGTGGAGCGCTCGTCGTCGGTGTAGGCCGCGAGCGTCAGGAGGGCGTCCGCGGCGAGCGCGTTCCCGCCCGCGTAGCCGGTCAGGTCGCGTCGAGGGCCGAAATCGGATTCGGCGCCCTCGTCGCCGCCGTCCTCGTCGACGGGCGCGACGCTCCCGCCGAAGGCGGTGCCGTTCCAGAGCCGATCGACGAGGAAGTCCCGCGTCCCGAACGCCGGGTCGAGCAGGTCGTCGTCGCCGGTGTAGAGGTAGCCGTTGGCGAACGCGCGGACCAGAGCGGCGTTGCCGTCCAGCACCTTCTCGGTGTGCGGGTCGGACCAGTCGCGCCCCTCGGCGTAGCGGTAGAAGCCCCCGCGCGCGTCGTCGTAGAGGGACTCGCCGATCGCGCCGAGCGTCTCGGTCGCCTGGTCGCGCGCCCGCTTGAGCGCGAACTCGACCGTCCGCGGGAGGGGAAACTTCGCGTCCGTCCCCCAGCCGGCGAACCGCGGATCCCACTTCTCGTCGAGCTGGCCAGCCAGGTGCGACTCGATCCGCTCGTCGACCGGGCCGGCGGGCGTCGGCTCGCCGGCCAGCGCCCGCGGGATCCGCCCGGCGTCTTCTCCCGATTCTGTCCAGCGGTCCCGGACGGAGCTCAGCACCTGGCGCATCCCCTCGGGATCGAGGTACGTCGCCCCCGAGATCACCTTCCCCGACGGCGTGGTGAAGACCGTCGAGGGGAAGCCGCCCATATTGTAGCGTTCCCGGACTCGGGGTCGGCGGTCGACGTCGACGCGGACCGGGACGAAGCCGTCGTTGACGTTCGCGGCGATCCGCGGCTCCGCGTAGGTCTCGGCGTCCATCTCGTGACAGCTGTCGCACCAGGTGGCGGTGAGCGCGAGCAGCACGGGGCGGTCGGCGGCCGCCGCCTCCTCGAACGGCGCGGGGCCCCACGCGCGCCACTCGACGTGCGTCCGGTCGTCGGTCATACCTCCGCTCCGGTTCGCCGGCGGGTAAGCCCTTCGAGTAGTCGGGAGCGGGCGACGCCGCGCCCGTCGCGACGACACAAGGGCTATGAACGGCGACCGCGAACGGTGGCGTATGCGAACGCGCTGGGTCATCGCGCTCCTGCTCGCGATCCCCCTCGCCGACACGCTCCTGTTGCTCCCGATCGCGGGGGCGATCGGGTTCGTGCCGACGGTCCTGCTCGTGGTCCTCACCGGGCTCGTCGGGATGTTGCTCGTCCGCGCCGAGGGACGGCACACCCTCTCGAAACTCCAGCGGAAGGCCGCGACGGGGGAGGTCCCGACCGACGAACTCCTCGACGGCGGACTGCTGATCGCCGCGGGCGCGTTCCTGCTCACGCCCGGAATCGTGACCGACGCCGTCGGCTTCGCGCTCGCCCTGCCGGTGACGCGCTACCCGATCCGCGAGGTCGTGAAGCGCTACGTCGTCCGACCGTATCTGGACCGACAGACCGGCGGCTTCGTCTCGGGGAACGTCTGGATCGGCGGCTTCCCGAACGGCGGCGACGACGACGTCGTGAACCTCGATCCCGAGGAGTACGGCCGCCCCGGCGACGACAACTCCTGATCGTCGATCCGGCCTCGACCCCGTCGCGCCGGAGGCGGTTTTCGCAGGACGGCACGACCGGACTGTCGAAAGGAAACTCTTAAACTACTCATCGAACTACGCATAGATGCGCTCGCCTGGGCCAATAGCTCAGTCAGGTTGAGCGCTCGGCTGATAACCGGGAGGTCCACGGTTCAAATCCGTGTTGGCCCATCCCCAATCCGGTCGGCCTCTTGCCGACCGGAATTCGGGGCCACAACTCCCCAGCCACCTAATCTCGGTCGATACCAAGACACCGAGGAACTCCTCTATTCGAAAAATCGTCTCCCGCGTGATGCTGTGAGCGCAGAGGGATCGGACAGACGAGGTGCGGGAAGAATTCTGCAGCACTACTCCCGAATTCGCCCCCTTCCTCGTGGAACCTCATAACCGCTACCTCGATACCCCGTCGTGTTACGAGCTATCGGCTTCGCACCCGGCGGTACGCCGGCCGCAGAACCCAGTAGTAGGCCGGCGCGACGACCATCACAGCCGTACTGACGCCTACGATCGCACTCCCGATCGACTCGGTGAACAGCATAACCGTCACCCCGACGACGACGCCCATCCCACCGCCGATCAGGCCCGCCAGCCCCGGCCGCTCGAAAGCGACTTCACGCGGTGGTCCGTCGTGCCGGCGTCGGAGCACGTGCGACCACCACCAGCCGAGCACCGCACCGGCGACGCCGGGTAACAGCGCCAGCGGACGCAGAAACGCGGGGCCCTCCGAAACGGCCGTCACCAGAATCACGACCAGCGTCAGCGCCGTCCCGAGACCGACGCCGGACGCGATGGCCGGCCCCCGGAGCCACCCAGTCCGTCGCCCTTTCCACCCGATCCAACTCAGCACGCCCCCGTAGACCGCAAGGAGAGCAGCGACGGACCAGGCGACGAACACGGCGATCGCGGCTACGCCTTTCGCTCTCCCCTCGGCCGCACCCAGCAACGTCAGCGACCACAGTGCCAGTGCGATTCCCGATAGAACGTGGGCGAGACCTACCGCAAGCGAGAGGGTAGCCGGCGACGACTGTCGCCAGTACAGCGGCGCGCTCCCCCCGGGCGTTCCATCGGCCATCGTCCCCATAGACGTCCGGTGCGACGTAATGTTTTGGTCGCTCTGCGCAGCGGACGCTGTAGTACCGTTTGCAACTGGTATCAGGGCACGTACCAGATTCCGCGCTCCCTGTCGAGGACGGAGCCGATCACGACGTGCGGCAGCGCGACGACGCTGATGAAGACGCTCCAGAACGCCACCGCCCCCGGGAGGAGCCCGACGCCCGCGAGGGGGTTCGGGACGGCCCAGTACACCGCCGCCAGCACCGCGAACGTCGCGAACGCGCCGGCGACGAGGACGCCCCAGGCCCGGAGCGCCACCCGCGAGCCGCCGACGAGGTCCCACTCGGGATCGCCGACGTCGTCGTCGCCGACGGTGACCGTGCGGGCGACCTGCCGGGCGGAGTACCAGAACGGGAAGTAGAGCCCGACGGCGACGAGGACGGGCACGACCGCGAAGTACGAGGCCAGGAGCAGGCTCTCGCCGGCGTCGACCAGCCACGAGCGCCCGCCGCCGCGGACGTATCCCAGGCCGACGTGGGCCGCGAGCGCGAGGCCGTAGCCGCCCGCGGCGAGCAGTCTGGTCGTCCCGAAGTGCTCGGCGTAGGGCGCGAGCCCGCCGGGTTCGACGAGGCCGACCATCAGCGACGCGAACGTGTGGAACGTCCCGGGATGGAACACGAGCGGGACGAGCATCACGGCGCCGCCCCGGACGCCCGCGGCGAGCAGGCGCTGCGGGCGCGTCTGCAGGTGGTCGGTCCCGGAGGTCGCGTCCAGGACCTTCAAGCCGCCGAGGCCGCCCTTCGCCATCGCGACGCCGATCGCGAGCGCGACGCCCGCGACCGGCGCCGCGAGCAGGAGCGCGACGAAGCCCGCGATGACGGCCAGGTAGGCCGCGACGTACCGCCAGCGGAAGTCGGGGCGGCGCCGCCGGAGGTTCTCGAAGTGCTCGTAGCCGCCGTGCGGGAGGTTCAGCGCGACCATCCCCACGAGGTACACCACCATCTGTGCCTCGAACGGGACCGCGATCCCGGCGGCGCTCGCGCCCGCGAACGCGACGAGCAGCGCGAGGAGCGACAGCCGGGAGAGTACCAGGGACGGGTGCGCGTCGCTGTGCAGAAACCGCCGCCGCACCGAACGGAGGCCGATCGCGCTCATCGCGCGGGACGTTGGGACGTGACACACATAAACGACCGACGCGATTCCAGTCGACTGAAAACGGCAGTCGGGCGCAAGGGCGTCGCGTTCCTCCCGTCCCGTATGTCACACCGCCCAGCTGACGCGACGGTGACCGTCGTCGGCGGCGGCTTCGGCGGCCTCGCGGCGGCCGCGTACCTCGGGGCGGCCGGCGCCGACGTCCGGCTGCTCGAACGCCACGACCGCCTCGGCGGCCACGCGGGCGTCCTCGAGCGCGACGGGTTCCGCTTCGACACCGGGCCGTCGTGGTACCTGATGCCGGACGCCTTCGAGCGCTTCTTCGCCCACTTCGACCGGGAGCCGAGCGATTACTACGACCTCGAGCGGCTCGATCCCCAGTATCGAGTCTTCTGGAAGGACGGCGACAGCGTCGCGATCCGTCCGAACCGCGAGAACGCCCACGAGGTGTTCGAGTCCTACGAGTCCGGCGCCGGCGAGGCGTTGGAGGAGTACCTCGACCGCGCCGAGCGGAACTACGAACTGGCGATGGACCGGGTCGTCTACGAGCGGCGCGAGCGCCTGCGGGACTTCGTCGACACCGACCTCCTGCCGCTGGCGCCCCGCCTGCGGTTGTTCGGCACGATGGACGACTACGTCTCGCGGTACGTCGAACATCCGAAGCTCAAGCAGCTGCTCCAGTATACCCTGGTGTTCCTGGGCGGGTCGCCGCACAACACGCCGGCGCTCTACAGCATCATGAGTCACGTCGATCTGAACCTCAACGTCTTCTACCCCGAGGGCGGCATCGCGGGCGTCGTGGACGCGCTCGCGGACCTGGCGCGCGAGCAGGGCGTCGAGATCGAGACGGGCGTCGAGGTCGAGGCGATCACCGGCGCCGCCGGCGACTTCGTGCTCGGGACCGACGCGGGGGCCGTCGAGTCCGAACTCGTCGTCAGCAACGCCAACCCCGCGCACGTCGAACAAGAGTTGCTGCCGCCGACGGAACGGACCTACGACGCCGACTACTGGGACTCGCGGACGTACGCGCCGTCGGCGTTTCTCCTCTACCTGGGCGTCGAGGGCGACGTCGATCCGCTGGAACACCACACGCTGGTCTTCCCGACCGACTGGGACGACCACTTCTCTGCGATCTTCGACGACCCAGAGTGGCCCGAGGACCCGGCGTACTACCTCTCTGTCACCTCGAAGACCGACGACGCCGTCGCTCCCGACGGCCACCACGCGGTCGTCGTGCTCGTCCCGATCGCGCCCGGCCTGGACGACGGGCCGGAGATCCGCGAGCGCTACACGGAGAAGATCCTCGCCGACCTCGCCGCCAACACGGGCGTCGACCTCCGGGACCGGATCGCCGTCCGGGAGTCCGCCTGCGTCAGCGACTTCGCGGCGCGGTTCGACGACCCGCGGGGGACGGCGATGGGGCTGGCCCACACGCTCCGCCAGACGGGGCCGTTCCGCCCGGATCACCGGGCCGGCCTCGACGGTCTCTACTACGCCGGCGCGTACACCGCCCCGGGCATCGGGATGCCGATGTGCCTGATCAGCGGCGAGCACGCCGCGGAGACGCTCGTCGAGGATCACCCGGGAATCGTCGACGAGCGGTCCGCCGTGGAATTACTATAAGGCATATTATCTGAGAATATACTACCGTAAGTCATATCAACCGCGGCGTGGTGAGTTCCGACGACGAATGACCGACGACCGCATTCTGACGACACACATCGGTAGTCTCCCGCGAGCGCCCGACCTGCTCGAACTGCTGAAGCGGAAGCAGGACGGCGAGGAGGTCGACGACGACGTCTGGCACGAGACCGTCGTCGAGGCGACGCGGACGACGATCGAGAAGCAGGCCGAGATCGGCCTCGACATCGTGAACAACGGCGAGCAGCCCCGCGTCTCGTTCAACTGGTACGTCGCGAACCGCCTGAGCGGCATCGGCGACACCCGCGAGGCGCCGCTCTGGGACGATCTCGCTGACTTCCCCGAATACGCCGAGGACGCCTTCTCCGCGGAGGGGATCGACCTCACGAAACAGCCCTCGGTCGTCGGTCCGGTCGAGTACGAGGGCGAGGCGGCCGCGAGGGAGGAGATCGACACCTTCTACGACCGCTTGGACGAATCGGACGCCGACTTCGAGGGGACGTTCATCACCGCGGCCTCGCCGGGCGTCGCGGCCGCGACGCTCGTCAACGACTACTACGACTCCCACGAGGAGTTCCTCTCGGTCGTCGGCGACGCGCTCGCGCGCGAGTACGAACTGATCGCCGAGACCGGCGCGACGCTCCAGCTGGACGCCCCCGACCTGCTGACGACGGGCCACCGTGGCTTCGGCGATCGCCCGATCGAGAAGCTCAAGCCGGTCGTCCGGATGCACGTCGAGGCGCTCAACGAGGCCACCGAGTCCATCCCCGACGAGCAGATCCGCGTCCACACCTGCTGGGGCAGCTACGAGGGGCCGCACCACCGCGACAAGCCCCTCGAGGAGGTGCTGCCGATCCTCTACGACCTGGACATCGGCGGGCTCTCGATCGAGGAGGCCAACCCCCGCCACCAGCACGAGTACCGCGTCTTCCGCGAGCATCCCTTACCGGAGGACTGGACGCTCATCCCGGGCGTCGTCGACGTGAAGACGAACGTCGTCGAGCACCCCGAGGTCGTCGCCGACCGCCTCGAGCGCGTCGCCGACGCCGTCGAGGACCCCTCGCGGATCGTCGCCGCGCCCGACTGCGGCTTCGACACCCAGGCCGGCCTCGCGATGGTCCACCCCGACATCGCCTGGAAGAAGCTCGAGGCCCTCGTCGAGGGCGCCGAGGTCGCCACGGGACGGCTCTTCTGATCCGGTCGAGGCGCATCGGTTCGACGCTCTCGGCGAATACTTTTTTCGCGCAACGAGTCACTACCCCGTATGGCGAGCCAGATCCGGACGCTGTACGTGACCGGGCGGGACGACCCGATCGGCCCCGAGCGTTTGGAAGACGAGAGCGACCGGATCACCGTGACGACGACCGATCCAGAGCGCGCGCTGGACCTCCTCGGCGACGAGGCGGTCGACTGCGTCGTGGGCGACTACGACCTCCCCGGCTTCGAGGGGCTGTCCTTCCTCGACGCGGTGCGGGCCGACCATCCGGAGCTCCCCTTCGTCCTGTTCACCGCCGACGGCTCCGAGGAGGTAGCCAGCGAGGCCATCGCCGCTGGCGTGACCGAGTACGTCCCGCGGTCCGACGCCCCGGGCCAGTTCGACGCGCTCGCGAACCGGATCGAGACGAGCGTCGACGCCTACCGGGAGCGAACGGCGGGCGAGACCGCGCCGGGGCCCCACACCACGGTCGAACTGATCCGCGACCTCTACGACGTCACGACCGACACCGGGCTGTCGTTCGAGGCGAAGATCGACCGCCTGCTGGCGCTCGGGTGCGATCGGCTCGACCTCCCGTACGGCTTCCTCTCGCGGATCGACCCCGAGGCCGAGGACCCCACACAGCGGATCGTCCAGGCCCACGGCGACCACGACCTGCTCCAGCCGGGCGAGTCGTGTCCGCTCTCGCAGGCCTACTGCCGGAAGACCATCCGGACCGATAGTTTCCTCGCGGTCTCGGACGCGCTCGCGGAGGGCTGGGGGGACGACCCCGCCTACGACGTCTTCGAGCTCGGGAGCTACATCGGCGGGAAGGTCGTCGTCGACGGCGAGCTCTACGGGACGCTGTGTTTCGCGTCGACGGAGCCGCGCGGCGTCCCGTTCACGGAGGCGGAGAAGACGCTGATCCGGCTGATGGCCAAGTGGGCGAGCTACGAGCTCGAACACGAGCGCGTGACGAACGAACTCGAGCGCCAGAACGAGCGGCTGGAGGCGTTCGCGAGCGTGCTCGCCCACGACCTCCGGAACCCGCTGAACGTCGCCCAGGGGCGACTCGAACTCGCGATGGAGGAGTGCGACAGCGAGCACCTCGACACGGTCGTCGGCGCGATCGAACGGATGGGATCGCTGATCGACGACGTGCTCCTGCTCGCGCGGGAGGGCAACGAGGTGGACGACACCGAGTGGGGGGACCTCGCGGCGGTCGCGCGGGAGTCGTGGTCGCACGTGTCGACCCCGCACGCGACGCTTCGGGTCGAGACCGACCGGTCGGTCGAGGCCGATCGGGGCCGGCTCAAGCAATTGTTCGAGAACCTCTTTCGTAACGCTGTCGAGCACGGCTCGACAAGCCCCCCTTCACAAGCACAGGGGGACGCCGTGGAACATAGTACCACGAGCCCTCGCTCGCAGGCTCGCGAGGACGCGGTGGATCACGCCGGCCCGGACGTGGCCGTCACCGTCGGCGACCTCGACGACGACTCGGGGTTCTACGTCGAAGACGACGGGCCCGGCATCCCGGCCGAGGACCGCGACTCCGTCTTCGAGTTCGGCTACAGCTCCGACGACGAGGGGACGGGCTACGGCCTGGCGATCGTGAAACAGGTCGTCGACGCCCACGGCTGGTCGATCTCGGTCGGCGAGGGCGAGGCGGGCGGGGCCCGGTTCGAGATCCGGACGGACGGTTCGTCGTGAGCGGGCCGGCCGGCGCTCGCGCGACCCGCTATTTCCGGCGCTCCGTCACTCGACGTCGTCGACGCCGCCGTCGACGGTCGCGAGCGCGTCGACGATCCGCTCGTGGAGGGCGAGGCCGCCGAAGACGAGGACGCCGACGAGCCCCGCGGCGACTGTCTCGAGAGTCATATATATCGGTATGTACCGCTACTGAAAGAAGGTTTCGAGCCGCGGGACGCCGGGCGCGTCTCGCGTACTCGCTCCGTAGCGTCGCCGAAGCGCTCTATGAAAATATATACCGAACGTAGTGGTCTATATCTCTCCACACCGCTCAGACCGGTATTGCCGGGGATACACCACTCATAGCAGGGTTCTTCCGGTGATCCCGCGCCCATACAGGTGATGGCGCAGGCAACCTCGAAGGAGGCGTCGTCCTCCTTCACGACCGACGTCGACCTCACGAGTCTCGTCGTCATCGCGGGACTCACGGCCGTACTGTTCGCAGGCGCGCTCGCGATCGGCGAGGGCC
>JBDGUM010000092.1:0-10466 GCA_042215855.1 Halobellus sp.
CCGTGGTCGACGCCCGTGTTCGTGAACGCGCCCTCGATCCGGGACTTCGGGATCGCCTCGGGGAAGGCGTCCGCGCCTTTCAGCGCGTCGCCGCAGGCGATGTGACCCGCCTCTTCCTCGGACTTCCGCTCGACGACGGCGACGTCGAGGCCCTCGCTGGCGACCGTGGCGGCGGCGTAACAGCCCGCCGTCCCGGCGCCGACGACGACGACGTCGTACTCGTGGGAGATACTCATCGTTCCGTCTCTCGCGTGCGGGCGGAAAACTCTTTTTCCCTCGGACGGTCGCGGTCCGACGGATCCAGCGGCCACGGTTCCTACTGGTCGCGGTCGGTCGCGGCCTCGCCGAGCAGGTGCTCGACCGTCGATGCGAGCCCCTCGGCGGTCTCGCCGACGACCCGGACCATCGGCTCCTTGCCGACGGCGCCCTCGTCGGCGACGGCGCGCGGCGGTTCGTCCGCGCGGTCGAAGACGCGGTCGGCGGCCCAGTTCATCGTGGCGGCGTCCTCCGGCTCTGCGGTCCGGTCGAACCACGCGACGGGGGCGTCCAGCGTCTCCAGCCCGCGGCGCGTCCCCGGGGTGAGCCGGCAGTTCGTCGCGAATCGGAGGTCCGGATCGTGTTCGCGGGCCGCGAGCAGGAAGCGCGCGAGGTGGCTCGACGCGCCGAACTGGACTCCCGAATTCGGTTCGACGCCGTCCAGGGTGCGGGTGATCCGGCCCTCAACGGCCGCGACCTCGTCGACGGCCTCGGCGTACGGCGCCGCGCCGACGACGTTCATCCCGACCTCGGCCAGGAGCGGACTCACGTCGACCTCGACGAACCGCTCGACGAGGTCACGGACGGCGTCCAGCGTCGCCCGCTCTCCGGCCGCGTTGCGCGCGTCGACCAGCGGGTGGACGGCGCCCGGCCCCTCGCCGACGTCGTGCGGGTAGCGGACGGCCCGGGCGGCGAAGTCGACCGCCTCCGCGACCGCCGCTTCGAGGTCGAGGCCGCGGCTCAGATTCGCCGCGATCGCCGCCGACAGCGTACAGCCCGAGCCGTGGGTCGCGTCGGTGTCGACTCGCGGATGCGCGAACTCCCGGGCCCCGTCGGCGGTCACGAGCACGTCGCGGACGGTCGCGCCGTCGCCGTGGCCGTCGGTGACGAGCGCGGCGTCGGCCCCCATCTCGACGATGCGTTCGCCGGCCTGGCGGGACGTCAGATCCGCGTCGTCCTCATCTCCATCCCCGACGAGGACGGCAGCCTCGTCGCGGTTCGGCGTGACGAGCGTCGCCTCGGCGACGAGGTCCGCGTAGGCGCGCTCGCCGGCGGGCTCCAGGAGGCGGTCGCCGGACGTCGCGACCATCACCGGATCGACGACGAGCGGGAACGGAGCGTCGGCGACGCACTCTCTGACGGTGCGGACGATCTCGGCGGTCCCGAGCATCCCGGTCTTCGCGGCGCCGACCTCGAAGTCCGCGGCGACGGCCTCGTACTGGGCGCGGACGTCCGCCGGGTCGAGGACCGTCGAGCGCTCGACGCCCCGGGTGTGCTGTGCCGTGACGCTCGTCACGACGCTCGTCGGGAACGCGTCGTGGGCCGCCATCGTCCGGACGTCCGCCTGGACGCCGGCGCCGCCGCCGGAGTCGCTGCCGGCGATCGTGAGCGCGACGGGGAGCGAGACCGGCGCGGGGGTGCGCGCTCCCGCTCCGGTGCTTCCGCCGGTCCCGGCCATCAGGCGGACACCTCCCACGTCTCCCGCGTGTAGGCCATCTCCCAGAAGCGGTGTTCGAGCCGCGCGCTCGTCAGGAACGCCTCCCGCATCGCCTCGCGCTCGCCGGGGTTGGCCTCCGCGCAGCGGTCGACCAGTTCCCGCATCCACGACACCGACTCGCGGAAGGCGTCGCTCGTGTACTTCTCGATGAACGGCGTGTAGCGGTGTTCCTCGTCGGCGAGGTCCGCCATGTGCTCGGCGACGTCCAGGTACCCCTGGCCGCAGGGGTAGATGGCGGCCGCGACCTCCGGGAACGATCCCTCGTGGGCGGTCCGCAGCAGGAAGTTCGTGTAGGCGACGCAGGTCGGCGCTTTCTCGGTCGACTCCAGATCGGCGGGCGCGAGCCCGTAGTCCTCGGCGAACTCGCGGTGGAGGTCCATCTCGTAGTCGACGACCGTGTGGGCGACGTCGAGGAGCCGCCGCATCCGGTCTTCGTCCGCCGCCTTCGTCCCCGCGACGGCGAACACGCGGGCGTAATCGAGCAGGTAGCGGTAGTCCTGGGTGACCCAGTGGCGGAAGGCGGCCTCGTCGAGCGTCCCCGCGGCGAGTTCGCGGACGAAGGGATGGTCCTTCTGGGCGGCCCAGATCGCCGCGCCGTCGTCGAGCAGCCGGTCGCTGAAGGCCGCGCCGTCGTCGGCTCCGGCCATCGTCAGTCGTCGGCGGAGGCGGGCGCGTCGCCCGGGAGGTCGACGACCGGCGCGTTCGAGCCGAGCTCGTCGAGAGCGACCTGCGCGGCGCGCTTGCCCGACAGCAACATCGCCCCGAACGTCGGCCCCATCCGGGTGAGGCCGTGGGTCGTCGCCGTCGACAGGCCCGCAGTAATGAGCCCGTCGTGGACCTTCCCGGTCTTTTCGACGACCTTGTCCTCGCTGTCCTGGGCCCACATCGAGTCGTGGCCCGGGGAGTCGTGGCCGGGCGCGCCGTACTCGCCCTCCTCGGTCGTGTCCATCCCCGTCGCGTGCGCCTCGGCGTGCTCGATCCCCGGCGCGTCGATGGCGCCGCGCTCCTGGAGCTTGGAGACGACGACGGCCTCGTGGCCCGTCGCGTCCACGACGATATCGGACTCAACGGCGATCGGGTCGACGCAGGTGAGCTCCCGCGGCAGCGCGTGGACGGGCGACCAGTTCATCACGATGCCCGCGACGCGGTGGCCGTCCCGGACGACGACGTCCGTGAACTCCGTCATGTTCTGGATCTTCGCGCCGGCATCGCAGGCGGCCTTGATCAGCGCGGAGCACGCGTGGGGGCCGTCCGCGAGGTGGAGTCCCGGAGTGTCGGACTCCTCGTGGGGGACGCCGAGTTCGTCGAGGACCTCGTCGGCGGGCTCGCGGACGGTGAGCTTGTTCATCAGGAAGCCGCCGAGCCAGAAGCCGCCGCCGAGGTAGTTGTTCTTCTCGACGACCATCACGTCGACCCCGCGCTCGGCCAGTTCCTTCGCGGTGACCAGTCCCGAGGGGCCGCCGCCGACGACGATGACCTCCGTGTCGGTGAAGTCGAGGAACTCCTCGCTCCAGGACTCGGCGATCGCGTTCGTGACCTGTGCGTCCGTCGCGTCACTGAAGCCGCTAAACGGCATATTATCTAGTGATATTACTAGGTAATTAGTCGTTGCGGTCGACGGTCAGTAAGTCGGCGGGGTCGAAGAACGGGATCCAAGAGGAAACCGAACGGCGGTGCGGCCGCTCTACGGGACAGAATACGGAGAAACGGGGGTCGACAGGAGTCCGAGAGCGCCGAGGCCTACTCCTCGCCGGACTCGTAGTGCTCGCCGGCGGCCTCGGGGATGCGCGTCCGCCCGACGAGCGCGAGGACGATGATGACGACCACGAACGGCGTGATCCGGATGAGCTGCCGCGGGACCCCGATGCCGCGGAGCTGGAGGACTGTCTGCATCGCGTCGAGGCCCGCGAAGAGGAGCGTCGAGAAGAACGCCCCGACGGGGTTGTAGTTGCCGAAGAGGTACGCGACGATGGCGATGAACCCCTTGCCGTTGACCATCGTCGGGCCGTTCCCGGTGAACTGCCCCAGGTCCAGCGACAGCGCCGCGCCGCCCATCCCCGAGAGGACGCCCGAGAGCAACACCGCGGCGTAGCGGACCCGGGAGACGCTCACGCCGGCGGTGTCGAGCGCCTTCGGGTTCTCGCCGCTGGCGCGGACCCACCGGCCGAACGCCGTCCGCTCGAAGACGTACCACGAGAGCGCCACCGCCAGAAAGAGCAGGTAGACCGACGGCGACGCCGAGAAGAGCGCGCCGAAGAACGGGATCTCCGAGAGCACCGGCACCGAGATCGCGTTCGGCGTCGCCACCGTCGGCGTGTTCGGGCCGTTGTAGATCACCTGTGAGGCGAAGGGCGCCAGCCCCAGCGCGATGAGCCAGACCGCGAGTCCCGCGATGATCTGGTCCGCGCGGAACTCGATGGTCACGACGGCGAAGAGCCCCGCCAGTAACGTGCTCGCGACCACGCCGCCGGCGAAACCGATCCAGACGCCCCCCGTGACGTCGGTGACGTAGACCGCGGTGAACGCGGAGATGATCAGCAGGCCCTCGAGACCGATGTTGATGACGCCCGACTTCTCCGCGAAGATGCCGCCGAGGGCGGCGAAGGCGATCGGGACCGACAGCCGGAGCGCCGCCCCGAGCGTGTTGCGGTCGGTGATGACGTCCGCGAGCGTTCCCGCCAGCGAGTCGGGGAAGAGCCACCCGGCGACGAGCAGGACGACCAGACCGACGACCGTCGCGCCGGCGATGAACGCCCGGGTCGAGTACCGCTCGACGAAGCTCGCATCGCCGTCGGACGCCTCCGTCGACCCTCCCGCGGTGGATTCACTCATCGGCGTCACCTCCCGTCGACCCCGCGCTCTCCGGGGGTCTCCCGCCGTCGGTCGCGACCGCCTGCGACTCCCGACCGGAGCCGACGAATCGACCGCCGAGGAGCCGGAAGAACTCCGGCATCGCCACGAAGAGGATGATCAGCCCGCGGAGGACGCCCACGAGCTGCGGCGGCACGTCGGTCGCGAACTGCACGACCGTCGTCCCGCTCTTGAGGATCCCGAACAGCAGGGCCGCGATCCCGACGCCGATCGGGTTGTTGCCGGCGAGAATCGAGACGGTGATGCCGTCGAACCCGTACGCCGGGAGGCCGGTCTGGAACGTCCCGAGCACCATCATCACGTACATCGCGCCCGCGACGCCGCCGAACGCGCCCGAGAGCGTCAGGCTCGCGACGATCGTGCGCGCGGAGTCGACGCCGCCGTACTCCGCGGCCTGCGGCTGGATCCCGCTGGTCCGGACGTCGTAGCCGAACGCCGTGTGCTCGAGGACGTAGTAGAGCGCGCCGATCGCGACGAGGCCGAACGCGAGCGCGACGAGCGAGAAGTCCTGGCGGGCGCCGAACGCGATCGAGGGGAAGCGCGCGTACTCCGGGAGCGGGACGGTCTGGTTCGCGGCGCTCTCGGGGTCCTTGAACGCCCCGCTGACGAGGTAGAGGGTGACGCCCGTCGCGATGAAGTTGAGCATAATCGTCGTGATGACCTCGTTGGCGTCGGCGTAGGCCTTCAGCAGGCCGGGGATCGCCCCGTAGAGGCCGCCGAAGACGGCGCCGACGAGGACGCCGAACGGAAGCAGGACGAGGGTACCGACGAGCCCCGAGACGAACGACGACGCCCAGAGGACGCCGATCGCGGTAGCCAGCGCGCCGACGACCATCTGGCCCTGCGTCCCGATGTTGAAGATGCCCGCTCGGAAGGCCAGCGCGACTGACAGGCCGGTGAACAGCAGCAGCGTCGTCTCCCGGAGCGTGACGGCGAACTGGCCGTTCGGGGACCAGTCCCCCCGGAACGGCTCGCCGAGCGCGCCGAGGAACAGCCGGTCGAAGACCGTCACCGGGTCGTAGCAGAACCCCGTCCCGAGGTAGTAGACCGCGCTGCTCGGCGCACAGGTCGTCATCCGTCCCGCCACGAGCACCAGGAGCGCACCGATCAGGACCGAGAGGACGAGCGCGGCCGTGCTGATCAGGAGCCGCTCGGTGGCTGACGCGTTCACCAGGCGTTCGAGGCCGTCGCGGATGCGGTCGGCGGCGCTCACGCGCGCTCACCGCCCTCGCCGCGCCCGTCGTTCCCGCTCTTTCGGCCGCCGTCGGCCGCCGCCCCCGCTTCCTCCGTTCGCTCCGCTTCGCCCGGTCGCTCGCCGGCCATCAGCAGGCCGATCTCCTCCTCGGTGGTCTCGCCGGGGTCGACGACGTCGATGAACTCGCCCTCGTAGACGACCGCCAGGCGGTCCGAAAGGCCCTGGACCTCCTCGAGCTTCGAGGAGACGAGCAGGACCGCGACGCCCTGCCGGCGGAGCTCCATCAGCCGCTCGTGGATGAACTCGATCGAGCCGACGTCGACGCCGCGGGTCGGGTGGGAGGCCACCACCAGTTCGGGGTCGCGCTCGAACTCCCGGCCGACGATGAACTTCTGTTGGTTCCCGCCCGACAGCGACTCCGAGGACGCGTCGGGATCCGGGGGGCGGATGTCGTACTCGTCGATGATGGCCTCCGCGTGCTCGCGGGTCGCGGGCCAGTCGATCCGGCCGTTCGGGCCGAACTCCTCGCTGTGTTGGCTCCCCAGGAGCGCGTTCTCGACGAGGTCGAAGTCCATCACGAGACCCCGTTCCTGTCTGTCCTCGGGGATGTAGGCCATCCCCGCGGCGATCCGCTCGCGCCGGGACGCGGTCGTGACGTCCTCGTCGCGGAAGCGGATCTCGCCCGATTCGGGCTCGCGGAGCCCGGTCAGCGCCTCGACGAGCTCGGACTGGCCGTTGCCGTCGACGCCCGCGATCCCGAACACCTCGCCCGCGCGGACCTCGAAGGAGACGCCGTCGACCGCGCGGACGCCGCGGTCGTCCTCGACGACGACGTCGTCGACGGCGGCGACGACCTCGCCCGTCTCGGCGGGCTCGCGGTCGACGTCCAGGAGGACCTCCCGGCCGACCATCAGCTCGGCGAGGTCCTCGCGGGAGGTCGCGTCGGCGTCGACGGTGCCGACGTTGCGGCCGTCGCGGAGAACGGTGATCTCGTCGGCCGCGCGCATCGCCTCGCCGAGCTTGTGCGTGATGAAGATGATCGTCTTGCCCTGGTCTGTGAGCTCCTCGAGGACGCCGAACAGCTCGTCGACCTCCTGGGGCGTCAGGACGGCCGTCGGCTCGTCCAGGATGAGGGTGTCGGCGCCGCGGTACAGCGCCTTCAGGATCTCGACGCGCTGCTGTTCGCCCACCGAGATGTCTTCGACGCGCGCGTCCGGGTCGACGTCGAAGCCGTAGCGCTCGGAGAGGTCGACGACCGCGTCGCGGGCGGCCGCGCGGTCGACTGCGAGCCCGCCCCACTTCCGCGGCTCGTTGCCGAGGGTGATGTTCTCGGTCACGGTCATCGGGTCCACGAGCATGAAGTGCTGGTGAATCATCCCGATCCCGGCGTCGATGGCGTCCCGCGGCGAGTCGAACGAGCGGGGCTCGCCGTCGAGGTGGACCTGCCCGGACGTCGGTTCGTAGAGGCCGTAGAGAACGTTCATCAGCGTCGTCTTTCCGGCGCCGTTCTCGCCCAGAAGCGCGTGGACGGTGCCGCGCTCGACTTCGAGATCGACGTCGTCGTTCGCCACGACCCCGGGGAACCGCTTGGTGATCCCCTCGAGGTGGACGGCTGTGGCCATAGATCTGTTACTCCCTGGTTCGAGGACGAACGAATAGGTTTGGATGTGTCGTCGTCAGCGCCGCGACCGTTACTGCGGCGAGGTCGGGACCGAGATGGTGCCGGCGATGATGTCTTCGCGGGCGCTCGCGATCCGGTCTTTGACGCCCTGCGGGATCTCCGAGCCGAGCTGTTTGCCGTAGATCAGCGCGACGCCGTCCTTCTCGAGGCCGAGGGAGACCGCCGTCCCGCCGGCGAAGTTGTCGTTGACGACCGCCTCGATCGAGTTGTAGACCGCGGTGTCGACCCGCTTGACCATACTCGCGAGGATGACGTTCGCGTAGGAGGGCTTCGTGATCGACTGGTCGCGGTCGACGCCGATCGCGAACTTGCCCTGCTCCTGGGCCGCCTGGAAGACGCCGGTCCCGGTGTTGCCCGACGCGTGGTAGACGATGTCGGCGCCGCTGTTGTACATCGCCAGTGCGGCCTCCTTGCCCGCGGCGGGGTCGTTGAAGCTCCCGGTGTAGTTCACGAGAACGTCGACGTCCTCGTCGCCGGCCTTCACGCCCGCCTCGTAGCCCGCCTGGAACTTCTTGATCAGGTCCGACTCGACCCCGCCGACGAAGCCGACGTTCGTCGAGTCGCCGGTGGTCGACCCGGCTCCCGCAGAGAAGTCCCGAGTGGTGAGCAGGCTCGCCAGCAGCCCCGCGAGGTACGAGCCCTCGTGCTCCTTGAACGTGTAGCTCGCGACGTTGGGCTCGTCGACCACCGAATCGACGATCATGAAGTTCTGGTCTGGATACGCCGGAGCCGTCTGACGGAGCGAGTCGGCCTGCAGGAAGCCGATGCAGCAGACCAGTTCGTAGTCGGGGTTCGTCGACTCCGCGAACTGCTGCTGGAAGGTGCCGAACTGCGACACCTGGTCGGGCTGGGCCTGACTGAACGAGATGCCGAGTTCCTCTTCGGCCTTCAGGACGCCCTGCCGGGCCTGGTCGTTGAACGACCCGTCGCCGAGACCCCCGGTGGCGTAGACCATCCCGATGTTGGCCGTCGGGCCGCTCGCGGTCGTCTCGGCCGCGGTCGTCCCCGTTCCGCCGCCGGCGTCGGTTTCGGTCTCCGTCCCGGTCGATCCGCCCGTGGGACCGCCGCTACAGCCGGCCAGTCCGGCGATTCCCGCTACGCCCGCCGCCTTCACGAATGTGCGTCTATCCATTGCTATGGACACCTACCCAATACGGGAGGCGATATGTTCATAAATTCGTCGCTTCCGATCCCGCACGGCTGCTCCCCGTCGGCAAAAGTGGACGGGCATTGGAAACCGGACCCGCATCCGAACCCGATCGTGGCCGCGGCCGCCGCGGGAGCCGGTCGCCCGACCTACTCGTCCCTGTCCCCGTCCCCGACCGCGGACTCGACGACGGCGGTCACCTCGTCGACGAGGCGGTCGACGTCGTCGGCCTCCGCGTAGACGCGGACGTAGGGTTCGGTCCCCGAGGGGCGGACCAGCGTCCACGACGCGTCCGCGAACTCCAGGCGGACGCCGTACTCGGTGTCCACGTCGGCGTCGGGGAAGGCATCCGGAAGCGACGACTCCAGCCGAGCCATCGCCTCGGCCTTCCGCTCGTCGGGGCAGGCCACGCTCACCTTCCGGTACGGGCGCTCCGTGACCGGTTCGCGGAGGCCGGCGAGTCCCTCGCTCGCGACGAGCCGCGCCAGGACGGCCGCCGAGGCGACGCCGTCGATCCAGCCGCCGTGAGCGGGGTGGATGTGCTTCCAGGGCTCCGCCGCGAAGACGACGTCGCCGCCGCCGGCGCGCGCGGTCTCGATGCCCTCGTGGAGCGCGCCCAGTCTGACGCGCTCGACGCGCCCGCCGGCCGCGCGAACCCGCTGGTCGATCCGGCCCGAGGCGTTCGGCGTCGTCACCACCACCGGATCGTCGGCGTCGGCCGTCTCGGTGAAGCGCTCTGCGAGTATCGCCACCACGGTGTCCTCGTGGACGACCTCCCCCTCGTCGTCGACGATCACGATCCGGTCGGCGTCGCCGTCGTGGCCGACCCCGAAGTCGAAGTCGCCGTCGCGGACGAACGCGCGCAGGTCCGCGAGCGACTCGGGCGTCGGCTTCGACTCCCGGCCGGGGAAGTGGCCGTCGACCTGCCCGTTCACGGTCACGACGCGGGCGCCCAGTTCCCTGAGGACCTGCGGCGTCCCCAGGGCGCCCATCCCGTTGCCGCAGTCGACGGCGACGTCGAGGTCCTCGGCGTCGTCGCCGTATCCCCGGGCGTACCCGACGACGGCCTCGCGGTAGTCCGGCAGGACCGTCTCCGTTTCGACGTCGCCCCACGCGTCCCAGGCGGTGGGCCGCTGCTCGCCGGCGACGCGCGTCTCGATCGCCTGTTCGAGGTCGCGGTCGTACTCCTCGCCGTCGACGAAGACCTTGATGCCGTTGTCGGTCGGGGGGTTGTGCGAGGCCGTGAGCATCACGCCGCGGCGGTCCCGCGAGGCGTACGCGAGCGCCGGCGTCGGCAGCACGCCCGCGCGGCGGACGTCGACCCCGGCGGACTCGAGCCCCGCTTCGACCGCGGCCGCGAGCGCCGGACCCGTCGTCCGCCCGTCGCGACCGACGACGACCTCGCCGGCGGCGTCGGTAGCGGATTCCGGGGACGAGGCCGCCTCCACGACGTCGGTGCCGACGGCGCGGCCGACCGCGAGCGCGAGTTCGGGCGTCACCCGCGTCTCGGCCGAGCCTCGGATCCCGGCTGTCCCGAAGAGTTCCATACCACACGTGCCCGACCCATCGCCTATAAACTCACGCTTGTGGTGCGCGTGATAGAGATTAACTCGGTTCCGAATATCATTTCGATAGATTGATGACAAGGTCGCTCTCGGACCGCGATCGGTTCTTGCGCAGTGAGTACGGCCGTACGTCTATATATCAGTTCGGGGATTCTCTCTACCTGGAGAAGTGGTACGTATGTCATCAAGCACACGCAAATTAGACGCCGAGATTCTGGGTCGGACGACCAACTTCGAGTACTCGGAGCACTGGA
>JBDGUM010000117.1:0-10336 GCA_042215855.1 Halobellus sp.
GCCCCCGACCGGAACTGTGGACGACGCGACCGAGTGACTCATAGTGATTACTCTCACTGTTTACCGCCGAACGTCACCCCCGGTGACGGCGTTCGGCGGTAAGAGACGAGAGCAATCACTATCAGAACTCCGCGGTCACGCCGCCGTCGACGTCGAGTTCGACGATGCCGTCGAACAGCCCGCGAAACCGTTCGATCGTCTCCGCGTCGTGGACCTCGTTCGAGAGGTGGAACAGCCCGACTGCGTCGTGGTCGTCCAGCAGTTCGAGGAGCTGTTTGCTCGCCTCGTAGGCGCCGTCGACGTCGGCGTAGTACGCCATCTCGGTCACCGAGTCGACGCTGATCCGGACCTTCCCGTCGTGGGACTCCAGGAACTCCCGGGTCTTCGCGACGATCCCGTCGAGGTCGTCGGGGGCGGCGACGTAGTGGACGCGCTCGCTCCCGCGCCGCGAGTAGCCGCGTTCGACCGAGAGCGTATCGAGGATGACGGCCCGCGACTCGTCCACGTCGTAGTGCTCGAGTTTCTGTTCGACTTCGCGTGCGGTGGTCCGCGTGGAGACGACGAGGAAGTGGTCGGTGTCGGTCTTCAGGAAGTCGGTGTCGATCCGATCGGTCGCGCCGATACTGGGATGAAGGAGCAGGATTCCGGTTCCCCCGGGGATCGAGTCCGGCGCGTTCTCGACGGCGAGCGCGTAATCCATACCCGTTGGTCCGGCCCCGTCGACTTAACGATGCGGGAGATGTCGCGGTCGCGCTTCCGCGCGCGGTCGGGTCCGGCGGCGGGCGATGTCGTGTCGGTTCCGGGACTTGGCGCGCGGGTTCACACCACTTTCACGAACAGAATTCCCGCCAGGACGAGCGCGTAACTCGGCACCAGGTAGCCGAGGATCCGATTGGGCAGGACCCGGACCGTGTACGGCGCGAGAATGGCCGCCAGAAAGCCGCCCGCGAACACCGAGGGGAGGAGGATCAGGTTGAGGTCGTACGCGGTGATCGAGATGGTGAAAAACGTGATGATGCCCGCCAGCGAGACGACTCCTTCGGCCATCGTCGTGATCGCAGTAGCACTCTTTTCGTACACGCCGGAGAGGATCTCCCCGATCGTGATGACCGGGCCGTACCCGCTGCCGGCGATTCCCTTGTTGAGTCCCGCGAGGGCGGCAAAACCGATGAGCCGGCGACGGTGATACTCCGTCGCCGGGCTCGCGAACTTCTTGATCAGCGTCGTCAGCGCGATGACGAGGATGACGACGCCGACGTACACCTTGACGAACGTTCCGGGGACCTCGAAGGCGAGATACGTCATCACGACGGAGATGGCGACGGCCACGACGCCGGTCGCGACGATGAGACCGAGAACTTTCGTCGCCTCCGTGAGACCGTCCTCGCCGAAGCCGAAGTCGACGTTCCGGAACTCGTTGTGGAACGCCCCGCCGACGAGTCCGGTCGCCGCCTCGGACAGGAGCAGCGCGGGAACCACTGCATCGGGGGAGTAGCCCAGGAGGAACAGTAGCGTTCCGATGGTCGCTCCGAAGCCCATCCCCGCCGCGGAATCGAGGGTCTCGAAGACGAACGCCGACAGGACGACGACCGGCAACAGCGTGGCGCCGGACACGTCCGAGGGCAGGTACCGCGGAACGACGACCGCGGAGAGTACCCAGAGGGACGCGACGAAGAAGAGCAATCCGAGACCGATCCTTCGCCCGTGACGCCAGTTCAGTTTCGCTCGCTGGACGATCGGACGCTGGTCGAGTTTTCGCGCGATCGCGCCGATCTCTACACCCCGTATGTCGGATTCATTCATACCCGGGTCAGCATACAGGATACGGTTTTAAGCATATGTTGAGCACGGAAAACAGTGCAGTGGTCTGTAACGGCGACGTGTTCGATACGTCCGTAGATACTCCACGAATTTCCTGAAACGCCCCCGTTTCTCCGTGTAAACTCACGATCACGTCCCTCGACGTGGGAACGAGAAATTGTTGCCTGTTTCGGCCACACCCAGCTCTGCGGACCTTGGAGTCACTGTCACGAGGACTGGTGTCGCCTTCTGGCACTCACCCGATCCGGAATGATGAGCACCGGTACACAGGTATGACGGTCCGTATCAGTAGACCGAGTCGGCGGTCGCCGCCCCGATCACGCTGAATATCGTCCCGATGCTGACCGCCTTGACCGTCTCGCCGAGGATCGCGAGATCGACTCCGACCGCGAAGCCCCGAACCGTCACGATCTCGGCGGTCCCGTCGCCGAGGAACGTCGCCGGCGCGTTGAACGTAACGGCGAGGATGACCACCGAGAGGTACGAGACGGCGACGAGCGAGATGAACCGGAGGGGGACGCCGCCGACTTCGGTCTCGCGGTCCGGATCGCGGTCGTCGGCCTTGTAGAGCGCGCCGTAGCCGATGACGAAGACGATGACGACCGTGAGGGCCGCCTGGAGCCACGACATACTCTGTGCGAGCACCCACACCTCCTCGGTGACGACGAACGGGCCGGCCAGCAGAAACCCGCCGATGATCTGCTGGATGGAGTCCGAGAGCGCGAAGCGTCGCCGGCGGCGGACCATACGTCACATCGGCGTAGCCTCGCATATATACCTGCAGGAAAACCGCGGATCCGACGAGGAGCCAGACGAGTCGCGGGAAGCGGACCGTTCTTGTCCCGCCCGCCCGACGAACGAGTATGAGCGTTCGCGCCGAGTTCGACGCCTGGGCGGCGGAGGGCCGCGACCGGGGAATGGAGGAGCGACACTGGCACACGGCGAAGCACGCCCTCGCCAGGATGCCCGTCGAGTCGGGGGACACGGTCCTCGATCTCGGGTGCGGCAGCGGCTACGCGGGGCGCGCCCTCCGGGAGACCCAGGACGCCGGCCGCGTCTACGGCCTCGACGGGTCGCCCGAGATGGCCCGCAACGCGCGCTCCTACACCGACGATTCGAACGTCGCCTACGTCGTCGGCGACTTCGACGAACTCCCCTTCGCCGACGATTCGATCGACCACGTCTGGAGTATGGAGGCCTTCTACTACGCCGCGGACCCGCACCACACCCTCGAAGAGGTCCGACGGGTCCTCCGCCCCGGCGGCACCTTCTACTGCGCGGTCAACTACTACGAGGAGAACGTCCACTCCCACGCCTGGCAGGAGCGGATCGACGTCGAGATGACCCGCTGGTCCGCCGAGGCGTACCGCGAGGCGTTCCGGGAGGCCGGGCTCCACGTCGCCGGCCAGGACAACGTCCCCGACCGCGAGACCGACATTCCCCCTGCTGAAGCGTTCCCGACCGACGACTGGGACTCCCGCGAGGCGATGGTCGAGCGGTACCGGACCTACGGGACGCTCCTCACCGTCGGCGTCGCGCCCTGACGGTCGAGAGGACGACCGCCGTCCCGCGCCGCCTCATAGTGATTACTCCGAGCCGACCTCGACGACGTGCGCCGCTGCGGGCTCGAAGCTCACCCGGACGTCGCCCTCGAGCGGATCGACCGTCCGGACGGTCAGTTCCCGTCCCTGCCACGCCAGGTACGAGCGCGTGGACTCGCCCAGGAACTCCGCCTTCGACACGGTGGCCTCGAGGACGTTCCGTGCGTCGCCATCGGGGGCTCCGGAGGAGTCGGACCGGCCGACCACGCGCATCGCTTCGGGTCGAACGCAGAACACCGCTCTGTCGCCGCGGTCGACCGGACGCGCCGTCCCGACCGCCAGGGTGGCGCCGTCGACGTCGACCCGGATCTCGGCGAGGCCGAACCCCTCCCTTTCACCTGGAGATTTGCGGGATTCGTGGCCTGCACCGGACGTCTCTCTGTCTCTCGTGTTCGCGCCGACTTCGGCTCCGGCGTCGACTTCGGTGCCGGTGTCGCCGTCGAAATCGGCGTCGGGATCGACGCCGACGACCCGCCCCTCGAAGACGTTGTTGTCGCCGACGAAGTTCGCCACGAAGGGGGTGGCGGGACGGCGGTACACCTCCCGGGGCGGACCGACCTGCTCGACCGCGCCGTCGTTCATCACGGCCACGCGGTCCGAGACCGCGAGCGCCTCCTCCTGGTCGTGGGTGACGTAGACCGTGGTGATCCCGAGTTCCGACTGGATCTCCTTGATCTGCATCCGCAGGCGCTCGCGCAGGCGGGCGTCGAGCGCGCTCATCGGCTCGTCCAGGAGGAGGAGGTCAGGCCCGGGCGCCAGCGCCCGCGCGAGGGCGACGCGCTGCTGCTGCCCGCCGGACAGCTCGGCCGGGTCCCGGTCCCCGGCGCCGGGGAGGTCGACCAGGTCGAGCAGCGACGCCACCCGCTCGTCCCGGGACACCCCGCCGGGCGGATCCGCGAACCGGAGCCCGTAGGCGACGTTCTCGGCGACCGAGAGGTGCGGGAAGAGCGCGTAGTTCTGGAACACGACGCCGACGCCCCGGTCTTCGGGTGGAACGCCGTCCATCTCCAGACCGTCGAACCGGATCTCGCCGTCGGTCGGCGGCTCGAACCCCGCCACGAGGCGGAGCGTCGTCGTCTTCCCGCAACCGGAGGGGCCGACGAGCGTGAAGAACTCGCCGTCGTTCACTCGGAGGTCGATATCCCCGGCGTCGTCTCCCCCGAGCGCCACCGTCTCGCCGTACGCCTTCCGCACGCCGTCGAGTGTCAGTTCCATCTTAGAACCCCCCGCGACCCTCGAACTGTCCGCCGAACCGTTCGATCACGACGAAACTCAGACTCGTCACCAGCAGGAGCAGACATCCCATCG
The DNA here is from genome assembly GCA_042215855.1 of Halobellus sp. Taxonomy (GTDB): domain Archaea; phylum Halobacteriota; class Halobacteria; order Halobacteriales; family Haloferacaceae; genus Haloquadratum. Next base: position 4,731 of record JBDGUM010000117.1, read on the forward strand.
CGGTCGCCGGGCCGAGCCGCCGGCCGAGGTAGCGCTCGACGGCGACGGGCATCGTGTAGCTCGTCGAGCCCTCCGCGAGGACGACCGTCGAGTCGAACTCTCCGATGCTGATCGCGAACGCGAACGCCGCGCCCGCGACGACGCCGGCGGCGACGAGCGGCAGTTCGATGTCGACGAGCGCCCGCGCCCGGCTCGCGCCGAGGCTCCGGGCGGACTCCACCAGTTTCGGATCGAGGTTCCGCAACAGGGGCGCGACGTTCCGCGTCACGAACGGGTACGCGCCGACCGCGTGGGCGGCGACGATAGCGACGGCGCCGGTCGCGGTGAGCCGCGTCCCGAAGACCTCAATCCCGAACACCAGGCCCCGAAGGAGGCCGAGCCCGACGACGATTCCCGAGACCGCGAGCGGCGCCATCGACAGGGCGTCGACGACTGCCCGGCCCGCGAAGTCCCGCGTCGTCAACACCGCCAGCAGGACGCCCATCGGAACCGCGACGAGCAGCGTCCCCGCGCCGAACAGGAGCGAGTTCTCGATCGCCGGGAGCGGCCGGACCTGGTAGGCCGCCCCGGTCTGCTGCCGCTCCAGCAGGAACAGGTAGTGCTCCAGGCTCAGCCCGCCTTGGGGACCTGTCAGGCTCGTGATCACCATCGACGCGATCGGGACGACGAACACCGCGAGGACGACCAGAGCGTAGACTCCGATCCCGACCCGCGTCGCGGCCTCGCGGACGTTCCAGTCGGCCGACGCCGAACTGTCGCCGGAGTCGGCGCCGCGTCCGGGCCACAGCGACCGGCGGGGCTGCGGCCGCGCGCCCTGTCCGGACGCCCGCTGTCGGCCCTCGTAGCGCAGGTAGAGGTACGTCAGCCCAAGCGATATCGCGGTCTCGACGACCGCGAGCGAGGCCGCCTCGGCGTACGCCAGGTTCTGGATCCGCGAGTAAATGAACACCTCGACGGTGGCCAGGCGGAAGCCGCCGAGCGCCAACACGATCGGGAACGACGCGAACGTGAACACGAACGTCAGCGTCGCGCCGACCGCCACGGCGGGGAGCAACTGGGGCACCACGACGTCGCGGAACGCCCGCGTCGGCGACGCCCCGAGGCTCCGCGCGGTCTCGATCGCGGAGGCGTCGACGCTCTCCCAGGCGGCGGTCGTCACCCGCGCCACGAGCGGGGCGTTGTAGAACGCGTGCGCGACGACGATCGCCGGGAGCGTGTAGAGCAGTTCGATCGTGGGCAGCCCGAGCGCCCGTAGCACCGCGTTCAGCGTGCCGTTCCGGCCGAACGTGGCGACGAAGCCGATCGCGACCATGATCGACGGCATCACGAAGGGGAGGATCGTCAGCGACCGAAGGGTCTCCCGGCCCGGGAACTCGAAGCGCGCCAGGAGCCAGGCCCCCGGCAGCCCCAGCGCGACGGACGCGACCGTCGACAACAGGGCCTGATACGCTGTGAATCCAAAGATCTCGACGAGGTAGAACCGCGAGGTCAGTACCGAGACCAGCGGCTCGACCGTGAACCGGCCGTCGACGACGACGCTGTCGACGAACACCGTCGCGACCGGGTAGTAGAAGACGACGAGGAGGACGAGCGCGGTCGCGACCATCCCGAGGGTGAGGATGCGGGCCTCGACCGCCGAGGCCGCCCACGCGACGCGCTCGCGGAGCCCCGGCGCGCCGGTCGCGGACGGGCCGTCGGGCTCCGTCGCGGGCGTGTCGCTCACGGATTCCCCGCTCCGCTCAGTTGCTGGCGAACTGCCGTTCCCACGCCGTGGTCCACTCACTCACGTTGTCTCGCAGGGCGTCGTACGTGAAAGTGACTGCTTCCGGCGGGGCCTGGGCGTACTCGGCGAAGTCGTCGGGGAGTTCGGCCGTCGTCGTCGCCGGGAACGCGACGTTCCGCTGGGCGATCTCGCCCTGGACCTCGGGACGGAGCATAAACTCGAGGAACCGTCGGGCGAGGTCGGGGTTGGCGGCGTTCCGGAACGCCGACATCCCTTCCGGGTAGGCGTACCCCTGATCGTTCAGGAAGCGGATCTGGTGTTTCGCGAGGTTCTGGCCCTTCCGGTGGGCGTACACCTGGTCCGTCGAGTACGAGACCACCATCGGCGCCTCCCCGTTCGAGTAGGCGGTGTACGAGGTCGACCAGTCCGACACGACCCGGGCGTCGTTGTTCTGGAGCTTCCGCCAGTAGTCGAGGTACCCGTCCTCGCCCTTGACCTTGATCGTGTGGAGCAGGAACGACTTCCCGGTCGCGCTCGAGGTCGGGTTCTGCACGAGGAGATCGCCCTGGTACTCCGGCTTCAACAGGCCGTCGAACGTCTGAGGGGCGCTGAAGTCCCCGCCTTCCATCGTCTCGTTGTAGACGAGGCTGACGTAGCTGGTGTCGTAGGGAACGATCCGGCCCTTGGGGTCGAAGTTCAGCCCCTCTTTGACCTCGCTCCGGCCCTCGATGTCGTCCAGCGTCGTGAACAGCCCGTCCTCGAGCTTCTCGTCGATCCGGATGAGCATATTCACGTTGAGTCCGACGTAGGCGTCGGCGTCGATCTCGACGCCCTGGAGGGCCCGCTCGATGAAGTAGTTGATCTCGCTGTCGGGCGTCTTGAAGGTGAGCGTCGCGTCGAACTCCGACTCGAAGGTCTCCTTGATCCACGGGCCGGGGCTCGTCGACGGCGCGTCGACGAACGCGCCGTAGGTCGCGACGGTCAGTTCGGGCGTCCCGCTCGCCGTCCCGGTCGTCGTTCCGGTCGCCGTCTGCGTCTCCGTCGAACTGTCGCCGCTCGTCGCCGTCGATCCGCCGCCGTCGCCGCCGGCACAGCCGGCGAGCCCGGCGACGCCGCCCGCACCGACCGTTCGAAGGAACGTTCTCCGTCTCATTACCGGGTAATCACACCCAGTGGTATTTAACCGTGGTGAATCGTCGACCGGCTCCCCGACGCGCGATCGGCCCGCCCGTAGCAACGTTCTTGCCGCCGCGCCCTGAGTCCCGAGGTATGTCACGGTATCGCCGGTACGCGCTCGGGGGACTGTTCGTCGCCGCCGGCGCGCTCGCGGCCGTCCTCCTGGCGTCGGTCGTCGGGACGGTCTTCTTCGCCGTCACCGTCGCGTATCTCCTGTGGCCGCTCCGCCAGCAGCTCGTCGACCGCGGCCAGTCCCGTCGCGTCGCGAGCGCCGGCACGACCGCCGCGGCGTTCGCGGCGACGCTCTTCCTCCTGGCGCCGCTGGCAGTCGTGGCGTACCTCCGCTTCGACTCCTTCGTCGCGGTGATCGGGCTCCTCCCGGAGGCGATCGACGTCTCGGTCTTCGGCTTCGAGTACGTCGTGACGCTGGAGTCGCTCACCGACCTCGCCGTCGGCTACGTCGAACGCACGGCCCGCCGCGCAGCGACGGCCGCCCCCGTTCTCCTGGTAAAGGTCACGCTGTTCGTCTTTCTGATCTACTCGCTGCTGTTCTACGGCGAGGACGCCCAGCGCGCGGCGATCGCGATCGTCCCGCCGACCTACCGCGACGTCGCCCGGGCGCTCAACCGCCGTGCCCGCGACACGCTCTTCGCGATCTACGTCCTCCAGGCGGCGACCGCGCTCGGCACGTTCGTCCTCGCGCTCCCGGTCTTCCTCGCGCTCGGCTACGACGCCGTCGTGACGCTCGCGACGCTCGCCGCGATCCTCCAGTTCGTCCCGATCGTCGGTCCGAGCGTCCTCCTGGCGGGGCTCGCCGCGTACCACGTCGCGATCGGCCAGCCGGTCCAGGCGGCGCTCGTCTTTTTCCTGGGGGGCTTCGTCGTCGCGTGGCTCCCCGACGTGCTGATTCGCCCCCGACTCGCCCGCGAGACGGCGCGGATCCCGGGGAGCCTCTACTTCGTGGGGTTCTTCGGCGGCGCGCTCACCCTCGGCGCGCTCGGCGTCGTCGCCGGCCCGCTGGCGGTCGCGCTCTTCGTGGAGTCGGCGTCGCTGCTCTCGGCGGAGTTGGCCGAATCCGAGGGGGGTGTCGGCGCGGGCGACGAGGGCTGAGCCCGCTACTCGTAGTCGCTGCCGACGACCTCGCGGATCCGCTCGGCCGTCACCTCGCCGACGCCGTCGACCTCGCGGAGGTCGTCCTCGCGCGCGGTCATCACGCCCTCGACGGTCCCGAACTCCCGGAGCAGCGACTGGGCGGTCACGGGACCGATGTCCGCGATCGCGGAGACGACGTACTCCTGCTGCTCGGCGAGCGTCTTCGCGCTCTTCTCGCCGTGGACGCTCACCGTCCGGTCGCGCTCGCCCTGTTCGCGCTCGGCGATCGTCAGGAGGAGCTCGGCCGTGTCGGATTCGTCTCTGGTACGAAGGACGCTCACGTCGAAGTCGACCGCCAGCGACGCGAGCGCCCCCCGGATCGCGCCGGGGTGGACGTTCCGCTCCTCGTAGAGGCCGTCGCCCTCGACGATCAGGACCGGCCGGGCGTACGCGCGGGCGAGGTCGCCGATCTGCTCGAACAGCGAGCGCTCGCCGTCCAGGAGGGTGTCGAGGAAGTCCGCGACGGACTTCCGCTCGACGGCGACCCGATCGGAGAGGACGTAGTCGCCGACGGCCAGCGTCTCCAGGCGCGTCCGCACGCCGTCGCGCTTCGAGAGGTCCTTCGCGATCGCGGCGTCGAGTTCGCGCTGGTCGACGACGATCTCGGTCTCCTCGGCGTCGTCGCCGGCGGTCGCGACGATCCCCTCCTCGCTTTCTGCGTCGCCGCCGTCCGCGTCGTTGTCGTCGCTGTCGACCTCACCGTCGGCTTCCTCACTCTCCCCGCGCGCCCGCTCGATCTCCTCGTCGGTGGCGCCGAAGTCCGTCAGCCCCGCTTGACCGTCGGTCTGTGCGGCGGAGCCGGCGGACGATTCGGCGCCGGCGTCACTCTCGGGGTCCGCTTCGGCCTCGTCGGCCGGGCTTCCCCCCGACGTCGATGCCGACCCGCTCCCGTCATCGGCTTCGCCTTTCTCCGCGCCCTCGTACGCGTCGAGCGCCTCCTGCGGCGGATTCAGTTCGGACTCGATGTCGCCCGCGACGCTCTTGAGCTCCCGCAACTCCGATTCCATCTCCTTCTCGCGCCGCCGCGAGATCCAGAAGTACGCCTCGTCGCGGGTGTCCTCCGCGAGGAGCACGACGACCCGCCCCTCGGCCTGGCGGCCCGTCCGGCCCTTCCGCTGGATCGACCGGATCGCGGTCGGCACCGGCTCGAAGAACAGCACGAGGTCCACCTCGGGGACGTCCAGCCCCTCCTCGGCGACGGAGGTCGAGACGAGCACCTCGAACTCCCCGTTTCGGAAGGCGTCGAGCGTCTCCTGTTGCTCCGTTTGGGTCATCCCTTCGGAGCTCTCCTTGTCGCCCTGGCCGACGAACTTCTCCACCGCGAACGACGCCGAGAGGAACTCCGTGAGGGCCTCGGCGGTGTCCCGCGACTCGGTGAAGACGATCACGCGCTCGCCGCCCTCGATGCCGAGGGTCTGCGCCAGCAGGATGCGCGCGCGCGAGAACTTCGGGTGCGTCCCGTCGAAGGACTCCGCGAGCTTCATCGCCTCTCTTACTCGGGGCTCGGCGACGAGCCGCTGGCTCGCCTTCGACGCGCCCGACGAGCGGGCGGCGT
>JBDGUM010000148.1:0-10301 GCA_042215855.1 Halobellus sp.
GTCAGATTACCGTTGGAGACGGACACGTTCGCCGGATCCACCTGCCCGGCCAGCAGTTGCTCCCAGGTGTCCTCGCTGAGCTCCGTCGGGACGGTGACGTTGGCGTTCTGGACCTCCTCGTCGTTGAGGTTGCCCGGTACCGCCTCGACGGAGGTCCGCTCGACCCCGGTCTCGTAGAGGCTGGTGTTCAGCGGGCGGATCGTCACGGTGTCGCCCTGGACCAGCTGCTGGCCGGTCAGGAGCACCGTCCGGCCGCTGAAGTTCAGGTACAGGACCGTGTTCTCGTAGACGATCGTCGGCGCGTTCTGATAGACGTTGTAGCCGGGGTCGTATTCGAGGGTCCGCGTCTGGATCGTCCCGGCGGACGGACAGAGGTCCGAGACCGGCGTGCCGCCGCCGTCGACGACGCTCACCGGCTCGGGCGGACCGGTCCGAAGCGTCCCCGAGGCCGGCGGCGGATTGATGCCGAGGACCCGGACGGGGTAGCGGGTGCCGAGCTTCACCGAACTGTAGGCGGTCTCGCCGCTGGCGTCGGCCGAGAGGATCGCGTTCCTGACCTCCAGCATATCGTTCTGGACCTGCTGGCTGTGGGCGAACTCGACCCCCTCGTTCTCGGTTGGTACGTACGACGCCTGGTAGATCGAGAGGAGGATGATCAGAAAGCCCAGGACGAGGACCGCCCCGATCACCCCCGAGACCCCCCGGTCGTCCCGACGGAACTCCATAACCTCCCCTCGGCGGTCCAGGGGCATTAATGCTGTTACGCCGTTATCGGAGCGCGGAATCGGCGCCCCCGTTCAGCGGGCGAGCGGCATCCCGTAACTCGTCTCGGCCTCGACGACGTACTCCCAGGTGGCCTCGCACTCGCAGGAGACCTGCTCGAAGACGGTCGGGTCCTGGCGCTTGTCGAAGTCCTTGATCGCCTTGTGTACTCGGTCGTCGCACTCGCCGCAGTTGTGCGGCCCGCGGTCGGAGCCGTGGCCCACCGGATCCGAAACGACGATCGCGTCGACGTCGGCCGTGCGCTCCAGCACCGCCGCGACCGACCAGAGCCACGGCGGGCGGTAGCCCCCCGCGAAGAACAGCTCGTCGACCATCGTGTACCGCTGGACGTTCGTCGGGTTCATCGAGACGGTGTGACAGCCGTCGACCTTCGCGCACCGTCTGACCGACGAGGCCATGTCCTCGATCGCCTCCGACTCGGAGAGGAACGGGGGCTTCATCAGGAGGTACGCCTTCACGCCGACGTCGACGCCGCTCGCCTCGATGTCGGCGTCGCGCGCCTCCGCGCAGGCGGCCTCGAAGTCCGCGAAGTCGAAGTACTTGTTCACGCAGTCGTGACGGATCCGGTCCGTGGCCGTCTCCAGGCCGACGGCGACGTCCGTCGAGAGGCCGACGTCGGTGAAGTCCGCGATCTTCTCGCGCTCGACGAAGTCGGGGAGGGACTCGACGACGATCCGCTGCCGGTCGGCGAACGTCTCGGCGATCGCCTCCCTGGTCTCGGCGCCGACCTCCCGCTCGTCGAGGAACGACCCGGAGGTGTAGATCTTGATCAGGTCGGCGGGCTCTTCGGCGTTCGCTTCTTCGTGTTCGAGACAGACGTCGATCTGGTCCATCAGCGCGTCGTGGGCGACGCTGCCGCCCTCGACGGACTCGGCGACGTAGCCGCACATCGTGCACCCGCCGGCGCGGGCCCACCGGCAGCCGCCGGTGTTGAGGATGATCGTCAGCGACCGGACGACGCCGTCGGGGGTGTTGTCCTCGTCGAGCCAGACCCGCGTCGGCTCGTGCGGGTCGTAGTGCTTGTCCTTCTGTGAACGGACCTCGCGCATCACCTGATTGTGGGCGTCCATCCCCTTTCCCCGCTCGTAGACCTCGGGGCTCGGCTGACTCATTACCGATCCGTAGCCGGCGGTCCGGTATATCTCCTCCGTCTGTGCGCCCCGGACGACCGACCCCGACCTCACCTACGTCGCGGCCGCCCCGCGGGCGGATCGGACGACGGATCGAGTGCTTCCGCCTGATGTAACTGATTGTGGTTATAGTACGGTGACAACGCCTAACAGAATTCGGTCCGTATGTAAGTACGGGCATTAACTATGACAGATCTAGGTGGATTCAACGATCACGTCGCGCGCATCGACCTGTCGAGCGGCGACGTGCGGTACGAGGGAATCGACGACGAGGACGCGAAGAAGTACATCGGTGGACGCGGACTCGGCGTGAAGTACGTCTTCGACCAGGGCGTCGACGTCGACCCCGAGGGCCCGGAGAACCTGCTCGCGTTTATGAACGGCCCGCTCACGGGCACTCAGGCCCCGATGAGCGGCCGAATCGCCGTCTGTACGAAATCGCCGCTGACGGGGACCGTCACCGACTCCCACCACGGCGGCTGGTCCGGCGCCCGGCTCAAGTGGTCGGGCTTCGACGGCCTCCTCTTCGAGGGCCAGGCCGACGAGCCGGTCTACGCCTACGTCGAGGACGGCGAGGTCGAGCTCCGCGACGCCTCCGACCTGTGGGGGCTCGGCGTCCACGACGCGATGGACAGGATCGAGGAGGACCACGACGGTCAGTTCGGCAAGAACCTCTCGGCGATGGCGATCGGCCCGGCCGGCGAGAACGGCACCAAGTACGCCTGCATCATCAACGAGGACGACCGGGCCTCCGGCCGGGGCGGCACGGGCTGTGTGATGGGCTCGAAGAACCTCAAGGCGGTCGTCGTCAAGTCCGGGACTGACATGCCGAAGCCCGCCGACCCCGAGACGTTCACCGAGGGCTATCAGGAGGCGATGAACCTGATCCGAGAGTCCGACGTCACCGCGCCCAACGAGGGCGGGCTCTCGATGTACGGCACCAACGTCCTGATGAACCTCACCGAGGAGATGGACGGGCTGCCGACCCGGAACGCGAAGTACACCTCGACGCATTCCGAAGCCGAAGAGGACCCCGGCGAGCCCAACATCGACGCCGAGAGGGTCTCCGGCGAGAACGTCCGCGAGAACATCCTCGTCGACGAGCCGACGTGTCACTCCTGTCCGGTCGCCTGCAAGAAGGAGACCGAGGTCACCTACGAGCACAAGGGCGAGGAGCTGAACGTCCGCGGCGAGTCCTACGAGTACGAGTCGGCGTTCGCGCTCGGCCCGAACTCGATGAACGACGACCGCGACTCCATCGCCGTGATGATCAACAAGTGCAACGACCTCGGGATGGACACCATCGAGGCCGGGAACATGCTCGCGATGGCGATGGAGATGACAGAAGAGGGCAAGCTCGACGACCTCGACGACGACCTCGAGTGGGGCGACACCGAGCATATGATCGAACTGCTCGACGAGATCGGCCACCACAGCTCCGAACTCGGCGAGCTGTTGGCGAAGGGCGCCCGCCGCATCGCCGAGGAGCGCGACGCCCACGACAACTCCCTCGCGGTCAAGGGCCAGACGATCCCGGCGTACGACCCGCGCGCGATGAAGGGGATGGGCATCGGCTACGCCACCTCCAACCGCGGCGCGTGCCACCTGCGCGGCTACACGCCGTCGGCGGAGATCCTCGGCATCCCGGAGAAGGTCGACCCGAGCGAGTGGGAGGGCAAGGGCGAGCTGTGCGCGCTCTTCCAGGACCTCCACGCGATCTCGGACTCCTTCGACATCTGCAAGTTCAACGCCTTCGCCGAGGGCATCGACGAGTACGTGATGCAGTACAACGGGATGACCGGTCGCGACGTCACCGAGGACGAACTGATGGAGGCCGGCGACCGCATCTACACCCTCGAACGCTACTACAACAACCTCGTCGGCTTCGACGGCGCCGACGACTCCCTGCCCGGACGGTTCGTCGAGGGCGACGAGGCGATCCCCGGCCAGGGCGGCGTCGAGGGCGAGCTCTGCGAGCTCGAGAAGATGAAGGAGGAGTACTACGAGCGCCGCGAGTGGGTCGACGGCGTCGTCCCCGACGAGCGCCTCGACGAACTCGACATCGAGGTCGGCCCCGGCACGGGCGTCTCCAGCGGCGACAGCCCGGCCCCGGCGGACGACTGATCGCCGCCGCCCCGCTCGGACGGTAACACTGATACCGGTCCGGTCCTGAGGCCGGACCGTGGACGTCGTCGCGGCGCGCGACGCCGGAACGGCGGCCGCACGAGGACGGCGGGGTCGAACCACGCGCCCCGACTTTTCCGACGACAGAACCGGCCGCCAGCCGCGGCTCCGCGCTCCGCTATGCCGCGCCGCTCACGCCGCGTCGCGGTCGAGCGCCACCAGCGCGCCCCTGGCGTTCAGCCGCTCCTCGGCGGCGGCCTTCCGCTCGCCCCAGACGTCCTCGAGGTCGGAGTTGTCGCCGAAGTACTCGATCACGGCCTCGTCGTCGCCGAGTTCCTCGCGCTTCTGCCGGACGGCCTCGATCCACTCGACGAGCGCGCGCTTGTACTCCTCCATCAGATCGGGGTCGTACTCGCGGGGGCCGAAGTGGCCGAAGCAGAGCGTTTCCGGGGCCAGCTCTTCGATCGTGCGGACGTCTTCGAGACAGCCCTCCAGGTCGAACTGCGGGGGCGGCGTCGTCTCCCTCACCACGTCGCGCTCGGGGACGTAGATGCCGGCGGCGTCGCCGGTGAAGAGGAGGTCGTCTTTCGAATCGAGGAAGATCACCTGGTGCGGCGCGTGGCCCGGCGCCTCGATCACCGAGAGCGTCCGGTCGCCGAGGTCGATCTCGTCGCCGTCTTCGAGCCCCTCGATCCGACCCTCCGGGACGGGCTTCGGCTCGGCGTAGAACTCCCACAGTTCGCCGACGGCCTCCTTCGTCCCGGCGACGAGGCGCTCGGGGTCGACGAGGTGGGGCGCGCCGACCTCGTGGGTCCGCACGGTCGCGTTCGGGCACGCCTCGGCGAGGTAGCCCGCGCCGCCCGCGTGGTCCAGGTGGACGTGCGTCGGGAGGACGTGTCGGACCGCCTCGCGGTCGATGCCGAGTTCGTCGAGCGCGTCGAAGAGGTACTCGCGGTTGCGTCCGAGCCCGGCGTCGACGAAAGCCGGCTCGTCGGCGTCGATAACGTAGACCGATCCGTACTGTGGAACCCCGTGCGTACCGACGTCGACGTAGTAGACGTCTTCGGCGCCGTCGACGGGAGTGAGATCGCCGATTGCCATAGCGGATCGGCGACGCGCGGCGAAAAAAGGATTCCGTCCGCGGCTCGTCGCCACCGACGGGAAACCGCCACCCGTTTATCGCCCCGGTCCGACCCACGGATATGAGCGAGACTCTCGACGAGGACCTCTACCAACGCACGCTGCAGCTCCTGGAGCCCGGCGAGATCGAACTCGTCGGCGCGATCGTCCACACCGACCTCGGGAGCGACGAGGACCTGGAGATGCACGAGCTCACCGTGGAAGCGAACGACGTGATCGCCGACCACGCCGGGAAGGGCGAGACGTACATCTACGCCGGCAACGACACCGACGAGTTCGCCTCGAACCAGTTCCAGGGGCTCACTCTCGACGACGACGACTTCGTCTGGGAGTGCCAGCAGCTCCTCCGCGAGGGGACCTTCGACATCGTGTTCTACTACGAGGCCGGCCCCGACCAGGCGGAGCTGACCGCCGACCTGGAAGCGATCGACCACGTCGAGGGCGTGACGCCCGTTCCGTAAGGAGCCGCCCGTTCGGCCGCCGGTCACGTCCACGGCAAAGATACATCCCGTTCCCCCCAGAAACGTACCGCGTATGAGTTCTGACGCGGGAGAGGCCTGGATGGGGAACCGCGAACCGGAGCTGTCGCCCGAGACGGTCCTTCCGGAGTTCCTCGGCCGCGACCTCCCGCGTCACCTCGCGCTGTTCTACGACTCCGTCGAGACACAACTCGCGGTCTGTGCCGCCTTCGCGAAGCGCCACCTCGACGATGGCTGGCGCTTCCTCTACCTGTACGACGAGAACGATCCGGACGAGATCGCGGCGGCGCTCCGGATGCTCGACATCGACGTCGGCGCGCGACGAGACGCCGACGACCTCCTGTTCGAGGACGCCAGCGACGTATACCTCGACGGGGGGTTCGACCCCGACCGGATGATCGACTCGCTCGGCGCCGTCGCCCGCGACGCAGTCGAGGAGCGGTACGACGGCCTCGCGGTCGCCGGGGAGAACACCTGGTGTTTCCACACCGACCACTCGTTCGACCACGTCCTCCGGTTCGAGGCCGACTTCGACGCCCGCGTGCCCGACCTGCCCGTCAGGGCGATGTGCCAGTACGACCTCGACCGGTTCGACGAGGAGTCGGTGGCGAAGGCGCTGTGGACCCACGAGCACGTCGTCTACCGGGGCCAGATCTGCGAGAACCCCTTCTACGTCCCGCCGGAGGAGTTCCGCGAGTCGGCGGCGGACCAGACCGGGGCGGAGCTGATGCTCGAACAGACCCACAGCCTGTCGCGGGCGCGCCGCGAGGTCAATCGCCGCCGCCAGCGCATCGAGGTACTGAACCGGACGCTGCGGCACAACATCCGAAACGAAATCAACGTCGTGGTGGGGTACCTCGGCGACGTCCTCGACGACGCCGACGGCGAGCTCACCGAGTCCGACCGCCGCAAGATCGAAACCGCGCAGCGGTACGCCGAGAACATCTCCCGGACCTCGGAGAAGGCGCGATACGCCGAGCAGACCCTCTCGAAGGACGGCCTGGAGGTGTTCGAGCTCGGCCCGCTCGTCGATGAGGCCGTGGGCGCGACGTCGGAGCGCTATCCGGACGCCGAGATCGCGACGGCGCTCGGCGGGTCGTGGACGGTGATCGCGGACGAGAGCCTCCCGAAGGCCGTCGAGGAACTGATCGAGAACGCGGTCCGCCACCAGGACGGCTCGCCGCCGGAGGTGACGGTCTCGGTGTGCCGCGTCGACGGTGCGGTCGCGATCGACGTCGCGAATCCGGGCGATCAGATCCCGGCAGACGATCAGCGGGCGCTCCGGCGCGGCCGCGAGACCTCGCTCCTGCACGGCCGCGGAGTCGGCCTCTGGATGGTGAAGTGGATCGCCGAGAACTCGAACGGCTCCGTGGCGTTCCCGTCGGTCGAAGACGAGTGTCGCGTCCGGATCGAACTTCCGGTCGCGTCGGTCGTTTGACTCGGCCGAGCGCGGCGGTTCGGACGGCTCCGAGACGCTTATCCTCGCGCGACCCCGAACGGCGGTTATGACCGACACAGCCGGGGAGGCGGCGCTGTCGGACCTCGATCGCGCCGTCATCAACGCGTTCCAGGGCGGCTTTCCGGTCGTCGAACGACCGTTCGAGCCGGCCGCGGCCGCCCTCCGCGAACGCGGGACCGACGTGACCGCCGACGACCTCGTCGCGCGCGTCCGCGACCTCGACGAGGCGGGGACGCTGAGCCGCTTCGGGGCGCTCGTGAACGCCGAGGAGATCGGCGGGACCGCGACGCTCGTCGCGATGCACGCCCCCGAGGAGCGATTCGAGGCGGTCGCCGAGACGGTGAACGACCACCGGGAGGTCGCCCACAACTACGAGCGCGAGCACCCGCACCTGAATATGTGGTTCGTCGTCAGCGTCGCCGACGAGGCCCGCGTCGAGGAGGTGCTCGCCGAGATCGAGGCCGAGACCGGCCAGGAGACCTACGACCTCCCGAAGCAGCGGGAGTTCCGCGTCGAGGCGAAGTTCCTGGTGGACGGGCCGATCCCCGACGGCGACGTCGACCTCTCGGACCTCGGGCCGGACGTGACGCCCGGGGAGAGAAAGACCCTGACGCCCGCCGAGCGCGACCTCGTCGTCGAGATCCAGGGCGGCCTGCCGATCACGGCGACGCCGTACGCGGACGTCGCCGACGCGATCGGTCAGGAGACGGACTGGGTCGTCGAGACGATCAAGCGCTTCGAGCGCGAGGGGAAGGTCCGGCGGGTCGGTGTCGTACCGAACCACTACGCGCTCGGCTACACGGAGAACGGGATGACCGTCTGGAACGTCCCCGACGACCGCGTCGACGAGGTCGGCCCCGCGGTGGCGTCGCTGCCCTTCGTCACCCACTGCTACCAGCGGCCGCGACACGAGGGCGTCTGGCCGTACAACTTCTTCGCGATGACCCACGGCCGCTCAGAAGCGGAGAGCGACCGCCGCATCGAGCAGGTGCGCGAGACGATGGCCGAGCACTGGGACGTCGACGACGGCGACTGGGACACGCTGTTCTCGACGCGAATCTTGAAGAAGACGGGCATCCGTCTGGACGAACGCGCGGCGGCGAACACCGAGTGACCGGGGCAGTTACCGAGCGGACGGACGACACGGGCGCCGATCGCACGAACGGGCCGACCCGACCAGCGCACTCCAGAGAACGATCCAGCCGATGATCCCACTCTACCACGACTTCACCGACGAGACGGTGCTGATCTTCGGCGGCGGCCCCGTCGGCGCGCGGAAGGCGCGAGGCTTCGCCGCGGAGGCGCGAGTGGTGGTCGTCAGCCCCGACTTCGCCGACGCCGACTTCGGCGGCGCCGAGCTGGTCCGCGCCCGACCCGATCCCGACGACGTCCCCGCGTGGTTCGACCGGGCGGCGCCGGCGCTCGCCGTCGCGGCGACTGACAGCGACGCGGTGAACGACGCCGTCGAGGCTGCGAGTCGCGAGCGAGGGGTGCTCCTCAACCGCGCCGATCGGAGCGCGAGCGTCGGCGGGAGCGCCGAGGCCGACGACGACTCCGACGCGCCTCCCACGGAGGGCGGCCACCGCGACGTCGTCGTCCCCGCAACCGTCGCGGACGGCGACGTCCGGGTCGCGATCTCGACCGGCGGGCGGAGCCCGGCGCTCGCGAAGTACCTCCGCGAACGGATCGAAGCCGAGATCGAGGGCGCGGAGGCGATGGCCGAACTGACGGCGGAGTTAAGACAGGAGCTGCGGGCCTCGGACCTCGATCCGGCGACGCGTCGTGATGCGATTCGGGCGGTCGTCAGAGACCCGGAAGTTTGGAAGGCTTTACGTACAGGGGCGTCCAATCCTCGGCGAGAGGCGACACGCGTGATACGGAACACGGGGGGTGACCGATGGAAACCGGAGTGATCTGTGGCACTCGTGTGTCGCACGACAGAGCCAACGTCGACCAGATCGAGGCCGCGACGGGCGAGGACGTCCGCACCGTCATCGAGAGCCTGCTTGGCCGCGAGGGCGTCAGCGAGGCCTTCGCCATCCAGACGTGCAACCGCGCCGAGGCGTACGTCGTCGCCGACAGCGTCGCCGCCGGGCGGCGCGCGCTCGACTCGTTCACCGCGGGCGTCGACGACGACGTCGTGGTCGAGACCGGCCACGAGGAGAGCCTCGTCCACCTGATGCGCGTCGCGGCGGGGCTCGAATCGCTCGTTCTCGGCGAGGACCAGATCCTCGGCCAGTTCAAGCGCGCGGTCGAGACCGCCCGCGGCCTCGGCGCGCTCGGCCCCATTTTGGAGACCGGGCTGACGAAGGCCGTCCACGTCGGCGAGCGCGCCCGGACGGAGACCGAGATCAACGAGGGCGCGACCTCGATCGGCTCGGCGGCCGTCCGGCTGGCCGAGACCGAGGCCGAGCTCGAGGGGGCGACCGCCCTCGTGGTCGGGGCCGGCGAGATGGGCAAGCTCGCCGCCGAGGCGCTCGCCGACGCTGGCGTCGCCGAATTGATCGTCGCCAACCGCACGGTGCCGCACGCCGAACACCTCGCGGAGATGATCGATACCGACGCCCGCGCGATCTCGCTCGACGACGTCGCGGACGTCCTCGGGGACGCGAAGATCGTCGTCACGGCGACCAGCCACCCCGAGTACCTGCTCGATCCCGCGGACGTCGACGACGCGGGTGAGACGCTGCTCATCGACCTCGCCCAGCCGCGCGACGTCGACCCCGACGCCGCGAGCGTCGAGGAGGTCGTCGTCCACGACATCGACGCCCTGGAGTCAGTGACAGAAGAGACCCGCGAGATCAGAACCGACGCCGCCGAGGAGGTCGAGGCGATGATCGACGAGGAGTTCGACCGGCTGCTCGACGCCTACAAGCGCCGGCAGGCCGACGAGGCGATCAGCACGATGTACGAGGCCGCAGAGCGGGTGAAGTCCCGCGAGGTGGAGACGGCCCTCTCGCGGCTCGAATCCCACTCCGACGGCGACCTCTCCGACGAGGAGCGCGAGATCGTCGAGTCGATGGCCGACGCTCTCGTCGGGCAGTTGCTCTCGGCGCCGACGAAGAGCCTGCGCGAGGCCGCCGTCGAGGACGACTGGTCGACGATCCAGACGGCGATGGCGCTCTTCGACCCCGAGTTCGGGGACGTCCCCCGGGCGGCGGAACGCGCCGGCGCCGGATCGAACGA
>JBDGUM010000078.1:0-10205 GCA_042215855.1 Halobellus sp.
CCGGAACGGGATACGCCTCCGCGCCGCTACCCGCCGTAGACGGCCGTCGTCACCCGCAGTACGTCGCCGTCGGACAGTTCCGTTTCGGTCCCCTCCTCGTGCTGGACGTGGCGGCCGTTCAGCGTCACCACGACGTCCCCGGCCAGGTCCTCGCCGTCCCGGAGCTCCCCCGCCAGTCCGTCGTACTGCGCTTCGAGTTCGGCGAGGACCTCCCCGACCGTGTCGGCGTCGGTGTCGAGGACGACGGTCTTCTCGCCGACGGGCTCGCGGAACGGGCCGAAGAAACTGCACTCCACTCGCATAGCCAGGCTTCGGGGGCGGGACTAATGAGGTGTGGGGATCGCCGACGGCCGACAGGGTGAGGTGCGCGGGCCCCCACGCTCGGATATGGCCGACCCCGTCCCGCTCACGGTCGTCGACGGCGACGAGGAGACGGTCGTGGAGGTCGAGCGCGGGACGAACCTCCGCGAGGCGCTCCTCGAGCGCGGCTTTTCGGTCTACGGGACGCTCTCGACGCACGCCAACTGTGGGGGACGCGGGCTCTGTGCGACCTGCACCGTCGAGGTCGACCCCGCGCCCGACCCGACCCACTGGCACGACGCCGCCGCGGTGCGGTTCGGATATCCCCGGCTCTCCTGTCAGATCGCGGTGACGGAGCCGACGACGGTCCGGCTCCTCGACAAGCACGTCTGGGGACAGGTGCTGCCGCGGCGGCGGGGAGGCGGCGGGGACGACGGCGGCGACGGTCCCCGTGACGAGGGGTGATCGGATCGCGGGCGCGCTCGCGACTCCACCGCGCCGATGGAGAAACGACTTTGCCGCCGGAGGCCCCCCTCCCGTGTATGACTCGTCTCGCTCTCCTCTCTCGCCGACCCCGGCCGGCCCCGGGGAGTTTTACGATCAGACCCGCTCGGAGGTGCCCCGCGTGAAGGTCGCCGAGGTCGTCCCCGAGTTCGCCGACGCGTTCGGCTTCGATGAGTTCAACCGGATGCAGCGGGAGGCCGCGCCGGCGATCCTCGACCGGGCGGAAAACGTCGTCGCGGCCGCGCCGACGGCCTCCGGGAAGACGGCGCTCGCGGAGCTGGCGATCTGCCGCACGCTCGCCGAGGGCGGCACCGCGCTGTTCGTCGCGCCGATGCGCGCGCTCACCAACGAGAAGGAGTCCGAGTGGGAGCGCTTCGAGGACCTGGGCTACTCGGTCTACGTCGTCACCGGCGAGCGCGACCTCAACCCCCGGCGCGCCGAGCGCGCGGACATCCTGGTGATGACCCCGGAGAAGACCGACTCCGCGACGCGGAAGCACGAGTCCGCGCGCTACTCGTTCGTCGCCGACGTCGACTGCGTCGTCATCGACGAGGTCCACCTGCTCGATTCGGACACCCGCGGGGGGGTCCTCGAAGTCACCGTCTCGCGTCTCCGCCGGATCTGCGACCCGCGGATCGTGGCGCTGTCGGCGACGATGCCCAACATCGAGGACGTCGCGGCGTGGCTCGACGCCGTCCCGGAGACGACCTTCGAGTTCGGCGAGGAGTACCGCCCGGTCGACCTCCACGCGGGGGTGAAGACCTACACCCACGGCGACAACGCCTTCGCCGACAAGTACCGGCGGCTCTACACCGCCCTGGACCTCGCAGAAGAGCACATCCGCGAGGACGGCCAGGCGCTCGTGTTCGTCTCCTCGCGGCAGGACGCCGTCCGCGCGGCCGGCAAGTCGCGCGACGTCATCGCCGAGCGCGACATCCCGATGGGCGCCCGCGGCGACTACGACTTCCACAATCAGGCCAAAGAACTCGACGACGACGCGCTCGCGAAGGGCGTCCCCGACGGCGTCGCCTTCCACCACGCGGGGCTCTCGAAGGACGACCGCGACCGCGTCGAACAGTGGTTCAAGGAGGGCAAGATCCAGCTGCTCTTCTCGACGTCGACGCTCGCGTGGGGCGTGAACCTCCCCGCGCGCTGCGTCGTCATCCGCGACACCAAGTACCACGACCCCCTCGAGGGCGAGGTCGACATCTCGCCGCTCGACGTCCTCCAGATGCTGGGGCGCGCGGGCCGGCCGGGCTACGACGACGTCGGCTACGGCTGGGTCGTCTGCGACCGCGCGGACGCCGACAAGTACCGGCGGCTCCTGCGCGAGGGCAAGGAGATCGAGTCGCGACTGGCGGAGGACCTCGACTCCCACCTCAACGCCGAGATCGCGATGGGGACGATCCGCGACCTCGACGACGTCATCTCGTGGCTGGAGACGACCTTCTACTACCGCCGGGCGCAGTCGAAGCCCGACGAGTACGACTTCGCGAACCTCCGCGATCGGGTGCGTGAGACGCTGGAGTCGCTCGTCGACCGCGGCTTCGTCGAGATGGGCGAGGACCTCTCGGTCGACGGGACGGCGCTCGGCCGCCTGGCCTCGAAGTACTACCTCCGACTCGAGACCGCGGAGCGCTTCCGCGACCTCTGCGCGCGGGAGACGATCGACGCCGACGGCATCCTGGAGACGGTCGCGGGCGCCGCGGAGTTCCGCTCGGTGTCGGCCCGGCAGTCCGAGTCCGACGCCGTCGACGCCGTGCTCTCCGACGTCGACACGGGCCTGGAAGACGGACCCCGGAAGGTGCTGGCGATCCTCCACGCCGGGATGGGGAACAGCACGCCCGCGGACCTGCGCTCGGACGCGTGGATCATCCGGCAGAACGCGCTGCGGCTCGTCTCCGCGCTCCGGGAGTTCCTCGCCGAGTTCGCGGGCCCGCGGGCGGCCAACCTCGCCCGCCGCGTCGAGGCCAGGGTCGAACACGGCGTCCCGCGGGAGGCGGTCGGGCTCACCGCGGTCGACGGCATCGGGCCGAACCGCGCGCGGACGCTCGCGACCGGCGGGCTCCGCAGCCCCGCCGACGTCGTCGCGGCCGGCACCGACGAGCTCGAACGCGCCGGGCTCTCCGCCGGCGTCGCCGAGCGGGTCGTCGAGAACGCCCGCTCGCACCCCGCGATCGACGTCTCGTGGGGCGACTTTCCCGACCGCGTCGCGACCGGCGAGAACGAGCTGTGCGAGGTCGTCGTCCGCAACCGCGGCGGCGGGGCGGCCGTCGGCGTCCGCGTGACGGTCAACGGCGTCGAGATGACGACGAAGGAGGCGTACCTCTCGGACTCGCTCTCGGTCCCGGTCGGCGTCTTCGGCGCCGACGCCGACGAACTGGAGTACGCCGTCGAGGTGACGTTCCCCGAGGACCCGCTGTATCCCGTGCGGGCGACGCGGACCGTCGCCGTCGAGTGAGAACCGCCGTCGAGTGAGCGCCCCCGTTACTCGCCCCCCAGAAGCACCCGCCTGAGTCCCTCGGGCCCGTCGGCGACGACGTCCGCACGCGAGAGGTCCAACTCCGCGTTGTGCGTCGTCCGGAACGCGATCGTGTACGCGCCCGACCCCACGGCGGCCTCGATGCCGTTGAGCGAGTCCTCGACGACGACGCACCGTTCGGGCTCGACGCCGAGTTCGGCGGCCGCGCGCTCGTAGATGTGGGGTTCGGGCTTGCCGGGCGCGTCGATGTCCTCGGCGCTCAACACCAGATCGAGCGGGTCGAGGTCGAAGCGCTCGCGGACGATCGCGATCCACGCCTGCGGCGCCGAGGACACGACGGCGATCGGCCGCCCCGCGGCGCGGAGCGCGGCGAACACCTCGGGAACGCCCTCGGTCAGCGTCACGTCATCGCCGTACAGGGATTCGGCGCGGTCCTGGTACGCCGCGACGAACTCGTCTTTCGTCACGGTCGTCCCGTACTCCCGGTCGAGGTAGTCGTAGATCTCGCGGTACTGCATCCCCGTCACCTCCTCGTGGGCCGGGTCGCCGCCCTCGATCGCCTCGTCGAAGACCCACTCGTCCTCGAACCGGTGCCAGTACGTCTCCGAGTCGACGAGGACGCCGTCCATATCGAACAGCACCGGGCCCTCGGGCGGTTCGGGGTCGGCCGTCCGGCTTCCGTCGTGGTCTGCGTTCATACCCGCCCTCACACCCCTTCGGACAAAGACCTTCGTGCGGGGGTTCTTGACCGAGGACGGGACCACCCCCGACGTATGTCCGAGACGATCCGCGTCTTCGCCGGCGACTGCACGACGACCTTCGAGGGCGCTCGCGCCCGCACCCAACGCGGCCGCGTCGCGGTCGTGGTCAAGCCCGACCGAACCGTCCTGGTCCACGACGCCGACGGCTACCAGCCCGTGGCGTGGCTGACGCGCCCCGACTCCCTGACGGTCGAGACCGACGCCGGCGGCTTCGGCCTCGTCGCCCGCGCCGACGAGCAAGTCCTCCGCGTCGTCGCCAACGAGTCCTCGGGCTGGGTCGAGTACCCCGTCACCGAGGCGGGCGTCCCGGTCGGCTCCCACCCCGAGACGGGCGAGCCGCTGGTCCGCGCGGGCGGCGCCGTGGTCGGCCTCGACTCCGACGCCCGCTTCCCGCTCCCGTCGGGCGCGACCGTCCTCGACGATACCTGCGCCGAGTGCGGCCTGCCGAAGATCCGCGCCGAGGCCGGCGACGCCTTCGAGCTCTGCCTCGATCGCTCGTGCGAGTCGCTCGACGACGCCGTCCGCGAGCGGTTCGACCGCGCGTGGACGTGTCCGGACTGCGGCTCGGACCTCCGGATCATCCGTCGCGGCGGCCGCCTGCTCGCCGGCTGCGACGCCTACCCCGACTGCGAGACGGCGTTCGCCATCCCCGCGGGCGTCGTCGTCGACGAGTGCCCCTGCGGCCTGCCTCTGTTCGAGACCGCGCGGGGGCGCCGATGTCTCGACGCGACCTGCGACCGGTTCGAGGGGTAAGCGAGCGCCTCGCGATAGCCGCCCCCGACCCGCGGCCGCCCACCCGCCGACCGCAGGCCCTATGTCCCCGCCGCGTCCGCTCTCACCTATGGAGGGGACACTGACCGACGGGGCGGTCCGCGTCGGCGAGGACGCCAGACAGCGGTTCTACGACGCCCGGGGCTACGGTCGGCCGCTCGACCGGAACCGCATCGAACTGGCGCCCGTCGAGGCCGCCCACCTGCTCGCGCGCGGCGACCTCGACGCCGTCGTCGACGAGGACGGTGACGAGACCGTCCGCCTCGACTTCCGCGGCTTCCTCGTCCGGACGGGCGCGACGCTCCGCTTCGCGGTCTACAAGGACCTGCGCGACCGCGGCTTCTACCTCTCGCCCGCCCGCGCCGAGTGGCCGGGCGTCGGAGACGACACGGCCGCCGACGACGTCGACTTCGTGGTCTACCCCCGCGGGAAGGGTCCCTGGGACGACGCGGTCGCCTATCGGATCCGCGTCGCGGGCGAGCGCGAGCCCGTCCGCGCGGACTCCCTGGGCGGCGTCACCCTCGCGGTCGTCGACGAGGACGGCGAGCTGACGTACTTCGAGACCGACGGCGAGCCCGCCCTCGTCGCCGACGCGTCCGGGCAGGTCGACGCCGACGGCGCGGCCGCGGACGCCGATGAGAGCGCCTCCCCTCGCGACACGGAGTCCGCGTCCGACCTGCCCGAGAGCGTCGAGGCCGACCTCCTCGGCGACCGCGTCGTCTGCTACGGCGACGCCGACGCGCTCTACGAGCGGCGGTTCTACGGTCAGCGGCTCTTCGGCCGCAACGCCGAGACGGGGCCGCTGCAGCTCTCGCTCGTCGAGGGCGCGTACCTCGCCCAGCGCGGCGTCGTCGACGCCGACCCCGACGCCGTCGTCGCGCTCGGCCGCGAGGTCGAGGGCGAGCGGTTCGACCGCCGGCTGCGGACGTACGCGGCCCTCCGGGACCGCGGCGTCGTCCCCAAGAGCGGCTTCAAGTTCGGCGCGGACTTCCGGGTGTACGCCGAGTTCACCGGCGTCGACTCCCTCTCGCACTCGACGGACCTCGTGCGCGCGGTCGCGCCCGACCACGTCTTCCACCCCCGGGACCTCTCCCTGGACGTCCGGCTCGCCGGCGGGGTCCGGAAGCGAATGGTTTTTGCGCTCACCGCGGCCAACGGCGAGATAGACTGGCTCTCGGTAGCCCGACTCACTCCGTAAGCCACTCCCCGCATATGACACGAGACCACGACGCCCCCGAGCGCGAGGCGACGGACGACGAGCAGACGCCGCCGGCGCGTCCGGACGGCGGCACCGACAGCGCGGCCGGCGCCGACGACGTCGCGCTCGACCCGTGGGGCTCTTCCGCTATCGCCGACTATCGAAAGCTCTTCGAGGAGTTCGGCATCGGCGAGTTCGACGACGTCCTCCCCGGGGTCCCGAACCCTCACTACCTGATGCGCCGGGGGGTCATCTTCGGCCACCGCGACTACGACCCCGTCGCCGAGGCGCTCCGGAACGACGAGCCCGCGGCCGTCCTCTCGGGCTTCATGCCGACCGGCGACCCCCACATCGGCCACAAGCTGGTCTTCGACGAGATCATCTGGCACCAGGAGCAGGGCGCCGACGCCTTCGGGCTCATCGCGGACCTGGAGGCCCACTCCGCCCGCGGGATGAGCTGGGCGGAGATCGACGAGCACGCCCGCGACTACCTCCTCAGCCTGCTCGCGCTCGGCTTCGATCCCGAGGAGGGCGAGCTCTACCGACAATCGGAAAACCGGGAGCTCCAGGACCTCGCCTTCGAACTCGGCTCGAAGGCGAACTTCTCGGAGTTCCAGGGAATCTACGGCTTCGACGGCGAGACCAACGTCTCGCACATGCAGTCGGTCGTGACCCAGATGGCCGACATCCTCTACCCCCAGCTGGACGAGCCCAAGCCGACGGTCATCCCCGTCGGTCCCGATCAGGACCCCCACGTCCGCTTCGCCCGCGACCTCGCGGCGCGGATGCGCTTCTTCGGGGTGACGGAGGCGTACGCGAGCTTCGAGCTCGACGACGCCGAGCGCGCGCTCGTCGGCGCCGTCTACGAGGAGCGCGACGAGTACGCCGACGAGCCCGACCGCCCGCGCTGCGAGGAGGCCGGCGCGTGGCTGGCCGGGCTGGATGATTCGGACCTGGACGAACTCGGCGTCGTCGTCGACGACGCGGTCCGCGAGTCGGCGGTCGAGAAGCTCGAGAACGGCGGGATGGAGCCGCTCCGCCCACGCGTGCGGTTCCTCGATCTCAACGCGACCGACGAGGCGTTCGAGGCGCTCGTGGAGGCGATCGACGGCGAGAAGCGGCGCTACGAGGAGCACGTCGACGCCTTCGATCTGGACGCAGCGGATGCGGAGGAACTCGCGCGCGAGGTCGAACTCGACCACGGCGGCTACGGCTTCGTCCCGCCGTCGTCGATCTACCACCGCTTCATGACCGGCCTCACCGGTGGAAAGATGTCGTCGTCGATCCCGGCGTCCCACATCTCCCTGCTGGACGACCCCGAGGAGGGCTACGACAAGGTGAAGGCCGCGACCACCGGCGGCCGCGACACGGCAGAGGAGCAGCGCGAACTCGGCGGTAAGGCCGACGAGTGTCCCGTCTACGAGCTGTACGCCTACCTGCTCGCGGGGGACGACGACGAGTTCGCCAAGGAGGTCTACGACGAGTGCGTCGGCGGCGAGCGCCTCTGCGGCGGCTGCAAGGAGCAGGCCGCCGAACTGATGCGGGAGTTCCTCGAGGATCATCAGGAGAAGCGCGCGGAGGTCGAGGGCCTCCTCGAGGACCTGGACATCTCCCTGACGTCGTCGCGGCGCGGCGTCGCCCCCGGCGACGACTGACCGGGAACGACGTCGCTACTCGATCGAGAGCTCGCCGCTCGCTTCGCCGCTCGCGCCCTCCTTCCACTCGATCTCGAACTCGATCGAGAGCTCGCCGGTTCCCTCCGTGGGCCCCTCGCGCTCGGCCTTCACCTCGAAGGTCGCCGACGCGGGCGGATCCATCGTCACCGACTGGTCGCCGGCCGAGAGCGTGACCGCCTCGCCCGACTCCAGTTTCGCGGCGACGTCGCGGAGGTACGACGCGATCGCGGCTCGCTCCTGGCTGCTCTCCGACTCGAAGAGGACTTCTTCCGGCATACCATCCCGTTCGCCGCACAGCCTCATAAACGCGCGCTCGATCCGTCCCGACACGTGGCAACGACCCGCACGGTTTCGGAACGGTTTTGTCGGGGGCGCGTTCACCGTCGCGTATGCGCCACGGACCCGATCCCGCGCGCGGCGTCGCCAGCCGACCGACCGCCATCGACGGGTCCGGCTTTTTCTTCCCGGTCGTGTGGGGGCGGCGGATCCGCGGTCTTCGGAACTGCTAACTGGCGGCCGCGCAGTAGACGCGACAACGACTCCCCGATATCAGAATGAAGCTTCCCGAATCACAGGTCGCGGCGCTGAACGCCGCGAGCGCGACGGACGAGACGCCGATCGATCGACTCGCCGAGGAGGCGGGCCTGAAGCCCGAGACCGCCACCCAGGCGGTCTTCGAGCTCCGCGACGAGGGTCTGCTGGAGGTCACCGAACGCGAGTCGATCGAGTACGAACTGACAGACGAGGGCGCCGAGTACGTCGAGGCCGGCCTCCCCGAGGTGCGGCTGTACCGCGCCGCCGTCGAGGCCGGTGCCGACGAGGGCGCCGTTCAGATGGGCCGAGTCATCGGCGCCTCCGATCTCGAGGGGCCCGAGGTCGACATCGCCCTGGCGAACTTCGGCCGGAAGGGCTACGGCGACATCGAGAGCGGCGAACTCTCGGCCGACCCCGACGCCGACGCCGAGGACGATCCCGAGGCGACGGCGCTCGCCGCGCTGGCCGAGGGCGAGGGCGTCGTGGACGTCGACGACGACGTCCTCGATCAGCTCGTCTCCCGGAACCTGCTGGACCGCCACGAGCGGACCGTCCGGACGGTCACGCTCACGGACGCGGGCGTCACTGCGCTGATGGAGGGCGTCGAGACCGCCGAGACGGTCGACCGCCTCACTCCCGAACTGCTCACCTCCGGCGAGTGGCAGGACGTGGAGTTCACCGAGTACAACGTCGAGGCCGACGCGCCCGAGGTCCGGGGCGGCAAGACCCACGTCCTTCGACAAACGGCCGAGCGCGTGAAGGACGTCCTCGTCGGGATGGGCTTCCAGGAGATGGAGGGCCCCCACGCCGACGCGGACTTCTGGATCAACGACTGCCTGTTTATGCCGCAGGACCACCCCGCGCGGACCCACTGGGACCGGTTCGCGCTCGACGTGCCGCCGATCGACGAGCTCCCCGAGGACCTCGTCGACAACGTCGAATCCGCTCACCGCGAGGGCGTCGGCGAGGACGGCGACGGCTACCACTCGCCCTGGTCGGAGGACTTCGCGCGCGCCATCGCGCTCCGCGGCCACACCACGTCGCTGTCGATGCGCTACCTCTCGGGGACCGAAGTCGGCGAACTCGAACCCCCGCAGCGGTACTTCTCCGTCGAGAAGGTGTACCGCAACGACACGCTGGACGCGACCCACCTGTTGGAGTTCTTCCAGATCGAGGGCTGGGTGATGGCCGAGAATCTTTCAGTGAGGGACCTGATGGGCACCTTCGTCGAGTTCTACGAGCAGTTCGGAATCACTGACATCCAGTTCAAACCGCACTACAACCCCTACACGGAGCCGTCCTTCGAGCTGTTCGGCAAGCATCCCACCACGGGCGAGCTCATCGAGATCGGCAACTCGGGGATGTTCCGCGACGAGGTGCTCGAACCGCTCGGCGTCGAGCACGACGTGATGGCGTGGGGACTCGCCTTAGAGCGCCTGGCGATGCTGACCACCGGCGCCGAGGACATCCGCGACCTGCACGGGACGTTAGCCGACCTCGACTTCCTCCGCGGCGCGGAGGTGACCTACTGATGCCCGTCGTCGACATCGACCCCGACGAACTCCGCGAACTGACCGGCCACGACGAGAAGGACGACGAGGAGCTGAAATCGGACCTCTTCGGCCTCGGCCTGGAGTACGAGGGCGAGACCGAGGCGGGACTGCTGCAGTTCGAGTTCGGGCCCGACAGGCTGGATCGGCTGTCGGTCGAGGGCGTCGCGCGCTCCTTACGCTATCACTACGGCGACGACCGCGGGGTAGACGTCCCGGACACGAACGACCCCGACTTCACCTACGTCGTCGACGGCGAGGTGCCCGACGAGCGGCCGTACGTCACGGGCGCGATCGTCCGCGGCGTCGACCTCGACGAGCGGAGCTTAGACTCGCTGATCCAGCTCCAGGAGAAGCTCCACGCCACGATGGGGCGCAAGCGCGCGAAGGGCGCGATCGGCATCCACGACCTCGTCGCGATCAAGGGCG
>JBDGUM010000104.1:0-9999 GCA_042215855.1 Halobellus sp.
CTCCCTTACTGGACGACAAGTGGGACGACCCCGCGATCGTCGTCGTCGACGAGGAGCTGACGTGGGCGATCCCCATCACCGGCGGCCACCACGGCGCGAACCAGGTCGCCCACGACCTCTCGCAGCTCGGGGCCGTGCCCGCGATGACGACTGCGAGCGAGGCCGCGGGCGAGCAGGGCGTCGAGAGCAAGGCGAAGGCGCTGGACGCCCACGTGGTCAACGGCGACTCCACGGTCGCGACGAATCTGGCCGTCCTGAACGACGAGCTCGGCCCCGTGGCCCGCCTCGACGGCCCGCGGGCCGTGCTGGTCGACGACGACGTGACCGTCCTCAAGCGGAACGCCGACGAGGGCGTCGTCCTCGGCACCGGCACGGTCGCCGGCGTCGAGAAGGACCAGGTCCTCGACGCCTGGGAGGCCGCTCTCGATCGCGTCGACCGCGACTTCGACGACGTCGACTTCGTCGCCACCGGGACCAGGAAGGGGGGCGAGGAGGGCCTCTACGGGGCCGCCCGAGAGATCGGCGCGGGCGTGGTCCTCTTCGAGAAGGAGACGCTCGAGGACTTCGAGGGGCCGTCGCCCTCGCGCTCGAAGGAGCTCATCGGGTGGCCCGGCATCGCCGAGGCGTCGGCGATCGCGGGCGGGCGCGAGCACGAGCTCCTGCGGGAGAAGGAGCGCTTCGACGACGCCGTGACCGTGGCGGTGGGGCGGTAGGATGGCGGGCGACTCGTCGGACGACTCGGCCGCTTCCGCCGACCCCGACGACCGGGGCACGCTCTACGTCGTCGGCATCGGCCCCGGCCTTCCGCACGCGATGACCCAGCGAGCGAAGGACGTGATCGCGACCGCCGACTGCGTGGTCGCCTCGAACCTCTACCAGGAGTTCCTCCGGCGCGACGGGACCCTCCCGCCGGAGTCCGCCGCGGTCGAGGCGGCCGCCGACGGGGGTTCGACCGCGAGCGACGCGGCCCCGTCAGCGGGCGTCGGGTCGCCCGGCCAGGAATCGGGGACGACCCTCGAACGCCCGGACGGGCGCCGGCAGACCCTCGTCCGGTCGACGATGGGCAAGCAGATCGAACTCGCCCGCGAGGCCTTCGAGCGCGTCCGCGCGGGCCAGGACGTCGCCCACGTCTCCGGCGGCGACCCGAACGTCTACGGCAAGAGCGACCTGCTGTTCACGATGGCCGACGCCGAGGACGCCGACGACGTCCCGATCGAGGTCGTCCCCGGCGTGACGGCGGCCCTCGGCGGTGCGGCGAACCTCGGCGCGCCCCTGTCGAACGACTTCTGCACGGTCTCGCTCTCGGACAAGTGGCGCGGCTGGGAGGAGATCGCAGAGAAGCTCCGCGCGGCGGCGATCAGCGGCTTCGTGATCGTCCTCTACAACTGCTGGCGCGACTACGAGCGCGCGATCGAGGTCGTGCGCCAAGAGCGCGCCGACGACGTCCCGGTCGGCATCTTCAACGACGCCGGCCGCGGCGACGCCGGCCGCAACCTCGACGACGAGACGCACACGATCACGACCCTCGGCGAGGCCACCGACCACGACGACGAGGTCGGCGGGATGGGGACGTCCATCCTGATCGGCAACCACGAGACGTCGGTCTGGGAGAACCGGGAGGGAAAATACCTCGTCACCCCGCGCGGCGGGCGTGACGTCGACGACTTCTGACAACCAATGAGCACTGACGACACCGACGCGAACGCGACAGGAGAACCGACCGAAGAGACGACCTCGACCTCGAAGTGCGGCGCCTCGACGCCCGAAGCGGAGACGGACGGCGGCGTCGCGAGCGCGAGCGAATCGTCCGCCTGCGGCGCCTCGTCGTCCCAGTCCTCGTCGACCGCCGATTCCGACTCGGCCTGCGGTCCCTCGAAGCGCGAGCAGACCGAGGAGAAGGTCGAAGCGAGCGTCGACGACTTCGACGCCGATCCGGGCCGCCTCGTCGCCGTGGGCCTCGGCCCCGGCGAACCCGAGGGGATGACCCAGCGCGCCCGCGGAGCCCTGCTCGACGCCGAACACGTCGTCGGCTACACGACCTACATCGAGCTCCTGCCCGACGAGGTCCGGGAATCGGCCGACGAGCTGTACGACACCCCGATGTGCGGCGAGGTCTCCCGAACCGAAGAGGCGATCGACCGCGCGCTCGCCGGCAACGACGTCGCCATCGTCGGCAGCGGCGATCCGAACGTCTACGCGCTCGCGGGCCTGGCGCTGGAGATCCTCGAGTCGAAGGGCGCCACTGCCGACCTGGTCGACTTCGAGGTCGTCCCCGGCGTCCCGGCGGCGCAGTCCTGCGGCGCGCGACTGGGCGCCCCGCTCGTGAACGACACCGTCAGCATTTCACTTTCGGATCACCTGACGTCGATGCCGACGATCGAGTCGCGCCTGCACGCGGCCGCGAAGGAGGGCTTCACCATCGCGATCTACAACCCCTGGAGCCGGAAGCGCCGGGAGAACTTCGAGAAGTGCTGCGAGATCCTGCTGGAGCACCGCGACCCCGACACGCCCGTGGGGGTCGTCCACGGCGCCGGCCGCGACGACGAGGAGGTCGAGATCGTCGACCTCGGCGACCTCGAGGACCTCGGCGAGACCGACCTGATCGATATGACGACCACGATCCTCGTCGGCAACGAGGAGACCTACGTCTGGGACGATCGGATGGTGACGCCGCGGGGCTACGAGTCCAAGTATGACTACTGAGTACCGCATCCGGCTCGACAGGGCGGCCTGCGACGGCGTCTTCGCGTGCCTCGTCCGCGACGACCGGTTCGTCGAGGCCGACGACGGGCTCGCGGCCATCGATCCCGGCGAGGGCGGAACCGGCGTCGCGGGGGCAAGTGAGGGAGACGAGATCGTCGTCGAGGTCGCCGACGACCGCCGCGACGACGCCGAAGCGGCCGCCCGCGCCTGCCCGTTCGACGCGATCGCGGTGACGGACGTCGCGCAGTCCGGCGCGACGGACGCGGAGCGGACGCCGACCGCGACCGACGGGGGTGACCGATGAGCGACGCCGTCACCCCACCGATCCCCGAACCCCCCGACGACCTGCTCTCCGCCACGCCCGAGACGGCGTACTTCTGGGGCCGAGTCGTCGGCGACGGCGACCTCTCGCGGGACCGCGTGACCGTCCGCGCCGAGGACGCGACCGCGGCCGACGCGCTCGCCGCCGTCGCGGGGACGGCTCGAACGGAGCGGGACCACGAGGTAACCGAGCGCGAGTCCGCCCACGACGCCTCGATCGTCCGGTTCGAAGACGAGTACGAACTCTCGGTGTTCGGCGCGCCCGCGGAGCGCGCCGGCGCCGCGCTCGGGCTCCCCATCGACGACGAGCCCGGAGGGTACCGCCTCGACGCGTTCGCGGACCACAGCGCGCGGCTGCTGCGCGGGATCCTCGAAGCCTGCGGGACCGTCTGCTTCCGGGAGTCGTCGGCGTCGGTCGGCGTGTCGTTCGTCCACGACGACGCGGCGCTCCTGGAGACGGTCCGCTCGCTCCTCGATTCGGCTGAGCCGCACGCCCCGACCGACGACCTCTCGGAGACGTCCTCGGGCGGGTACTGGTTCGGGCTGGCCGATGGAGCCGACACCGAGGGGTTTGCCCGCTGGCTCTACGCCGGGAGCGAGGCCTCCGGGCTGTACTCGGCCGAACGGCGGCGGAAGCTCCGGCGGAGCATAGAGCGCGCGACCGGCCGCGAGGTGGGGTCGCTCTCGGGATGACGACGAACGCCGCCGCCGCGTCGGCCGGCCTCGACGACGAGGCCGTGCTCCTGGCCGGCCACGGCTCCCGCCGCGAGAAGTCCAACGACCAGGTGCGGGCGCTCGCCGCCGACCTGGAGGACCGCCTCGGCGTCCCCGTCGACGCGGGCTTCCTCGAACTCGCGGACCCGTCGCTCACGGACGCGATCGACGGGCTGGCCGCCGCAGTCTCGCGGATCTCGGTCGTGCACCTGTCGCTCTTCGCCGCGAGCCACGTCAAGAACGACGTCCCGCTGGCGGTCGAGCGCGCCCGCGCGGCCCACCCGTCGCTCACGATCCACAACGGCGCGCACCTGGGGATCCACCCCGCGCTCGTCGACCTGCTCGACGACCGTACGGCGGCCGTCGAGGCGGACCTCGGGCTCGATCGCGAGGCCGACGACGTCGCGGTCGTGGTCTGCGCCCGCGGCTCCAGCGACCCCGACGCCAACGGCGACGCGCACAAGCTCGCCCGCCTGCTCTACGAGGGGCGGGCCTTCGACCGCGTCGAGACGTCGTTCGTCGGCGTCACCGACCCGCAACTCCAGGACACGCTCCACACCGTCGCGAAGGACCGCCCCGACGGCGTCGTCGTGCTCCCGTATATGCTCGGCGACGGCGTCCTGACGGGTCGGGTCCGCGAGTGGACCGCCGACTTCGACGCCGACTACCCGTACGTCGACGCCGCCGCCGGCGATCCGCTGGGGACGGATCCCCGGATCCTCGACGTCCTCGGCGACCGCTGGCAGGAGGCCCGCACCGACTCGGTGGAGATGTCCTGCGACACCTGCAAGTACAAGGTCGAACTCGACGGCTACGAGGAGGACGTCGGGGGCGCGCGGGCAACGTTGCGCGCGCTGACCCACCAGGCCTCCCACGCCGACCGCGACGATGTCGACGACGAGCCGCACGTCCACGACGCCCCGGCCCATCACGTCGCGGTCTGCACGAACCAGACCTGCGCCGCCGACGGCTCGCCGGCGGTCCTCGAACGGCTGCGACAGGCCGCCAGGGACTCCGACGCCTGCGACGCGCGGATCACGCGCTCGTCGTGTCTCGGCCGCTGCGGCGACGGCCCGATGGTCGCCGTCTACCCCGACGGCGTCTGGTACGGCGGCGTCGACGCCGACGACGCGGGTCGCATCGTCTCGTCCCACCTGGATCGGGACCGCATCGTCTCGGACCTCGTCGATCAGACGTTATAACTGGACCACGACGACGAACCTATGAGCTGCCACGAAATCGAAGCGTTACGACTCGGACTGATGAACGTGCTGGGCACTGCCGACCGGAGCGTGCGCGAACACGCCGAAGGGGAGCTGGAGGGCCATCTGGAGGGGCCGATCGAGGCCCTGTCGAACGCGGAGACGCTCTCGGAACTCCAGCGGCACCTCGACGCCGCGCTCGTCGACCTGGAAGCCGAGATCGCCGAAACCGATTCGGACGATCCCGAATACGACTACCTCCGCGGCCGGCTCGTCGCCGTCCGCGACGCCGAGCGCGCGCTCGCCCGGCTGACCGATCAGGGCGAGAGCGTCCTCGCCGGACTGGGCGACGCTCACGACGTGCTCCACGAGACGTTCCCCGCCGAGGAATAGGCAGCGGAATACGAGTAGCAGCCGTTTTTCACTCGCCCGAACCGGGCAGATCCAACCGCGTCGCGTCCGGACCGAACTCGGACGCCAGCAGATCCGGGACGTCGTCCGGCGTGACGTCTGAGTACCACCGGCCGCGCGGCTGGATCGCGATCGCCGTCCCGTCGGCGCTGCAGAGGCCCAGACAGCTCGTCCGGGCGAGGTGCACGCGCGACCAGAACACGTCGCGGTCGCGGAGCCACTCGGCGACCGCCTCGTAGACGGCCGGGCCGTGTGCCTCTGCACAGGCCGCGTACTCGCTCTCCCGTTCGTTGGTACAGACCAGTACGTGATCGGAGAAGCCGCGTTCGCGGACCTCGGCGGTGCGGTCGCGCATCAGTCCGCCACCGGATGGTCGACGCCGACCGAGGCGCCGGGCTCGCTCTCGGCGCTCTTCCGACGGAGGTGAGCGTGAACGCCCGCCAGGAGGAACCACAGCAGGGTCTGGCCGAGGACGATCAGCCCGGTCAGCCCCGCTCCGAACTCGGACGGAAGCGCGCTCCCGGCGGCTGCGACGGACGCGTCCGGCGCCAGCACGGCCGGAACGGCGAGCAGGCCGAAGGGAAACGACGCGCCGACGACTGCAGTCGGCCGACGTCGCACGTCGCTGAGACGATCGTACGCGAGGGCGGACAGCAGACAGACCCCCGCGCCGAGTGCCATCATCCCGGCGTAGATCCATATGCGGGCGTCTGCGGGGAGGGCCTCCGGCACGCCCGGCGGTCGCGGCGGCAGCACCAGCCAGGGGGCGCCCGAGACGGTGACGAACCCCGCCAGCGCGAGGAGGTAGCTCTGCACCGTCCCCCGGCCCGGGACGATCGGTTCCAGGAAGTAGAACCCGACCCCGAACACGACGCCGCCGAGCAGGATCCCCCAGAGAACGCCGGAGACGGCGCTCACGGCGTTCGTGACGGTCGCGGAGACCACGCCGCCGTGCCCGTCGTGTGCGTGACCGCTCTCGACTCCGGCGTGGTGGCCGCCGGCCGCCGCGTGACCGCCGTGTCCGAGTTCCTCCGCGACCGCGACGAGTGGGTTGGCGACGAGAGCGATCAGCAGGCCGAAGGCCGCGCCCGCGACGGCGCCGGCGATCACGCCCCGTTTCACGTACCGGGCGAGCATCCTCATCGTGTCAGTGGCAGGTGATGCCCGCCGCGTGGCGGAAGTTGTGCATCGAGTCGTGGAGCATCGGCTCCTGCACGAAGAGGAGGGCGAACCCGAGCGCCGCGGCGAGCGCGAGCCCGGCGGCCACCTGCGCGGGGGAGAGGTCGATCCGTGCCTGTTCGATCCGGCCGTGTACGGTGTCGTTGGCTGTCGCCATTCTAAACCACAGTTTCAAAAGAACAAGTTCGATTGTAAAACTTCCGGACTGGCGAAACTCAGCTTTCCTCGGCGGCGCCCGCGACGGCGTCGATCCGCTCCGCCGAGAGCGCCGAGAGCGGGACGCGCTCGCCGTCGGTCTCGTCGGCTACGAGGGCGGTCAGTCCCCGGCTTCCCTCTTCTCCGGCGTCGACGACGAGGACGCGGGGGTCGCGCTCGGCCAGTCGGCGGGCCGCCGTGCGGGTCTCGGTCACCGGGCTTCCGTCGGCGACGTTGGCCCGGCCGTCGGTGACGACGACCACGACGCTCGCCGCCGGGTCGGCCCGGTCGAGGACGTCGTCCGCGGTCCGGAGCCCCGCCGGCAGCGGCGTCCGGTCGCCGGTCGGCAGCTCCTTCAGGTGGCGCGCCGCCAGCGTGACGCTGTCCGTCGGGGGCAGAAGCACCTCCGCGCCGTCGCCGGCGAAGGCGACGAAGGCGACCTCGTCGCGCGCCTGATAGGCGTCCTTCAGGAGTTCCAGGACGGTCCCCTTCGCCGCTCGCATCGCCGGGCGCATCGACGCGCTCGCGTCCACGACGAAGACCACGAGCGTCGAGGCGTCCGTCTGCCTCACCGACTGGCGCAGGTCCCTCGATTCGACGGTCGAAGCGCCGCGCGCGCTCGCGGCGCGGACCGAGGCCGCCGCGTCGACGTCGCGCTCCGATTCCGTCCGCCGGGTCCGGACCCGAGCACCGTCCGTCGCGTCGACCGAAAACGCTCGCGAGCGGCCGCCGGCGTCCCCTCCGTCGCCGTTCCGGTGGACGTCCGGCGTCGCTAGATCCGGCGCCTTCGCGGTCCCGAGGTCGGCGCGCGGCGCTCGCGACTCCCCCGGGAGGAGGGGCGTTCGCTCCTCGGTATCCTCCTCGGGTTCGCCGACGGATCCCGACTGATCGGATCCGTCGACGCCACCTGGGTCGGAATCGGCCGATTCCGACTGCGCGGTCGATTCCGGAACTTCGTTAGGTTCCGGCCTCTGCCGACCTGAATCCTCGGCGTCGGGTTGCCCGGCGCTCTCGGGCGATCCATCTCCGGATTCGCGTTCCGTCCGAGTCTCGCCCTCTCCCGGCGGCGTCTCATCGGCCTCGTCCCCGGCCTGCTCTTTGTCGGGCCCGTCTTTATCGGAGGAACTCTCGGATTCGCGATCGTCGGCGCCGGCATCGTCCCCCTCGTCGGGCGGGTCGCCGAACTGCTCGTCGAGCAGTTCCTCCGCGTCGGGCGCGTCCTCGAAGGGCCGCGACCGGAGTCGGTGGGGGAGCGCCAGTTCGGCCGCGCGTCGGACGTCGGGTTCGATCACCTTCTCACGCCGGTCCAGCGCCGCGACGGTCCGCGCGGCTCGCGCGGTAGCGATGTCGCCGCGGTGACCGTCGATTCCGGCGTCCCGACACAGCTCCGCGATCTCTCGGGCGAACTCCGTCGGCAGAGCCACGTCGTCG
The DNA here is from genome assembly GCA_042215855.1 of Halobellus sp. GTDB lineage: Archaea > Halobacteriota > Halobacteria > Halobacteriales > Haloferacaceae > Haloquadratum. The sequence continues at coordinate 8,157 of JBDGUM010000104.1, forward strand.
AGGCGGGCGCGCGCCGTCCGGAGTCGCTCCCGCAACTCGGCGAGTTCGCTTTCGGGGTCGGATTCTTCGGCGATGCTCTCGTCGCCTCCGAGCGCCCGCTCGACGATCGCCACCCGGTCGTCGAGGTCGTCGCAGGCGGTGACCGTCGCACAGAGCCCGAAGCGGTCCCGGAGCTGCGGGCGGAGCTCGCCCTCCTCGGGGTTCATCGTGCCGACGAGCGTGAACTCGGCCGGGTGGCGCACGCTCACGCCGTCGCGCTCGACGCGGTTTTCGCCGCTCGCGGCCGCGTCGAGGAGGACGTCGACGAGGTGGTCGTCGAGGAGGTTCACCTCGTCGACGTAGAGGAAGCCGCGGTTTGCCCGAGCCAGCAGCCCGGGATCGAACTCGTGGTCGCCGGAGAGCGCGTCCGCGACCGAGAGCGTCCCGACCACGCGGTCCCGCGTCGCGCCAAGCGGGAGCGTCACGAGCGGGACGGAGCGCGTCTCGGTCGGCGGATCAGCGCGCTCGCGGCAGTCGGCACACTGCCGCTCGGGATCGCCGGGGTGACACCCGTACGGGCAGTCGGCGACGGCCCGCTGCTCCGGCAGGAGATCCGTCAGCGCCCGGACGGCCGTCGACTTCGCGGTCCCCTTCTCCCCGCGGATCAGAAGGCCGTCGAGGTCGTCGTTCGCCGCGACGGCGAGTAACGCCTGCTTGAGGTCCGCCTGACCCACGATCTCCGGGAATGAGAGGCCTTTCCCCCTCGTCTGCGAAGGATTTTTGTCGCCGCCTAATTCAATCACACTTGAGTTAGAGTAACAGAGGTTTAACAACGTTATGCCACCAGCCGAACCCACAATCGGACTGTACCTCGCGACCGAGAACGAGCTCGGCGCCGTCCAGCGGGCCGCCGAACGGACGGACGTCGAGTGGGCCGTGCGCTCGGAGAGCGACCTCGACGACGTGGCCGACGTCGACGCGTTCCTCGACGAGATCGACGACGCGACGGCGGCCGTCCTCTGGCTGCACGGCGCGGAGGAGAGTATGCCCGGCTACGACCGCGCCGTCTCGCGGCTCGACGAGGAGGGCGTCCCCCTGGTGGTGAAGTCCACCGGCGACGCCTACGCCGTCGAGGACACGTCGGTGCCCGCGGCGGACCGCGACCGCGTCTACGAGTACTTGGAGCGCGGCGGCGCGAGCAACCTCGCCAACTGCGCACGGTTCCTCGTCGACGGGTACGGCGAGGCCGACCGCGAGCACGACGACCCCGTGACGCTCCCGACCGAGGGCGTCTACCACCCCGATCACCCCGGCGCCTCCTACGAGGAGCTCCGGGCGACCCACGACCCCGACACGCCGACCGTGGCGGTCTGGTTCTACGAGTCCCACTGGACCCACGAGAACACCCGCTACGTCGACGCGCAGGTCCGCGCGATCGAGGCGCAGGGCGCCGACGCGCTGCCGATCTTCTGCAATCCCGCGAGCGACGCCGACGAGGGGTGGGACGCCGAGCGGGTGACGGAGGAGTGGCTCCTCGACGATAACGGCGAACCGGTCGTCGACGCCGTGCTCTCGTCCTTTATGTTCTCGCTGTCGATGGACGAGCGCGGCCGCGACGCCGACGACGAGGGGAGCGCCGAGGAAGTCTTCCTCGACCGCCTCGGCGTGCCCGTGATCCAGACCGTCACGACGATGCGCTCGCGCTCCCGCTACGGGGCGAGCGACACCGGCGTGATGGGCTTCGAGCTGGCCCTGTCTGTCGCGCTGCCGGAGTTCGACGGCAACGTGATCACCCACCCGATCAGCGGCAAGGAGCGCACCGACGACGCGGCCGGGATCGGCACCGCGCCGAAGCAACACTTCC
>JBDGUM010000149.1:0-9990 GCA_042215855.1 Halobellus sp.
GAGTCCGCCTCGTCGAGGAAGATGATCCGGTAGTCGTAGCCGCCGAACGACGAGCGCGCGAAGTTCTTGATCCGGTCGCGGACGACGTCGATGCCGCGCTCGTCGGAGGCGTTGAGTTCGAGGAAGTTCTCCTCCCAGTCGTCGCCGTAGAGCTCGCGGGCGACGGCGGTGGCCGCTGTCGTGTTGTGCATCACCGTCGGGACGTCCCCGGCGACGTAGTTTCGCGAGGATGGAACGGTAAGGTCGTACACGCGGCGAGGTTCCTCGATCACCTCAACTTCGGTCACCTCGTCGTAGTACAGATTGGAGTCGGCGACACGCGAGACCGTATCGAGGAGTTCGATCACGTCAAGCGAGAGCATCTCGTTGGCTACCGTGCGGATTCGGTCCGCGACCGTCTCGAATCGGGCCAGCGATCCGAGTTCGTGATCGTCTGTGTGTAGGAGAGTACTCACCTCGGGCCCGCGGAGATCAGTTCCGTCGGCGAGCGTTTCGTAGGAGACACCGAGGTCGTCGATACACGTCGAGAGCTCCCCCTGCAAGCGTCGGATGTCCGGCTCGCTCCCGGGATGTGGATCAGTGCTGCGATTGGCTGATCCGTTCGCGTCGAGTTCGCCGATGAGTTGGCAGACGCGTGATGCGTACGGCGTTCGACGTCCGTCGGCGTACTCGAGGAGTCGATCGCTCCGCACGCCGGTCGAGTCGCTGACCGTTCGTCGAACGGCCGTCGGCTCTAATTCCGTTCGTGCCTGCAACCACATCGCCGGGATCGCGCTTGCAGCGTTCAGTTCGGCGGAGAGCGTCTCGATTCGAGAAAGTACCTCCTGTGCGGATTCCAGTCGCTCCGTCGCGGCGTCGACGACGTCTGTGAGCTCCGATTCGTGCGCCTCTCGTCCGGGAGTGTCCGGATCAAGCGTCTCCGAAAGGAGCGATTGAACGGGGAGGTTGAGCCGCTCACACAGCCGCCGAGCGGCGTGCTGCCGCGGGATCGTGTCGTGGTTAGGATTCGAGGCCTTACTCGTGTGCGCGTCGAGCCGCCGCTGTTTTCGACCGATATCGAATCCGATCCGTTCGGAGAACCGTCGGAGTGCCCGCGTCCCCGAGACGTAGAGGACGTGGTACTCGCGTTCGATCCCGGTTCCGTTCGTCGCGGCCTTCTCGACCGTCTTGCGACGACTCGGGATGCCGAACGACGAGAGGAGGTACGAGAGCAACGTGATGTGTGCCTCGTTCTTTTGAGTCAGTTCGATGATGCCGTGGTCCGAAACGTACGCCTCCCCGTCGAACATCGCGCGGAGGAACGCCGCCCGGCTTTCGTCGTCGCCGACGACGAGCGTCGATCCGATCCCCGTACCCCCGCTCGCGCTCTCGAAGACGTCGAACGACGCACGGAGCAGATGCGTGAGCGTCTTCGACCGGAGCGCGACGTACGGGACGTCCTTTTGCGTGCCGCGCGCGGGATCGAGGTCGAACAGCGACTCGGCCGCACCGGCGAACGCATCACAGAGCCCTTCGTCGGTGTTGTAGAACTTGATCCGGCCGCCGTCGATCCGCGCTTCGGCGACCGCGAGACCGACGAACCGCGCCAGCTCGGGCGTCAGTCGCCACGGCGGCGTGATCGATCGAGAGCGCCCGCCGGACGCGCTGACGTACTGGATCGATTCGACGCCCGCGCGCAGCCGGTCGGTAGAAGCGTCCAGCGCGCGAAGTGCCGCCGGCGAAACGGTAGTCTCGGGGAGGCCGAACTCGGTGGCGAACGCGTCGGTGACAGAAACTCGGAGTCGATCGTCGTCGACCGCGTCGAGCCAGTCGAGATCGACCCGCTCTCCGGTCACGTCCGCGGGAGGAGTCGGCGCACGCCGCGGGCGAGCGATCCGGTCGTCGTCGTCGACGTCGGCCGCCTCTTCCCAGGAGAGGCCATCTTCGGTGACGACGAGCAGTTTGTGCTCGGGCGTGACCTCCATCACGTTCCCGTCGCGCGTCTCGATCCGCCGGAGTTTCGAGGTGCGCTTGCCGAACACGTGCGAGGGGCGAACGTACTCGAAGTCGTTCGAGTCCGTGAGCGAGAGCACTTCCAGGTCGTCGTCGGGGTCGTCGAACCCCTCGACGTCGCCGACGACGGAACCGATACGCTCGACGCCGCGGTTCGTGAGTACCGGCGTGTCGCCGGTTACGCATTTGCCCACGCCCGCTGGGCCTGCAAATAAGAGGTGCGGCAGGTCGTCGCGGTCGACGTAGGACTGCAGGCGGTCGACGATCTCCTCCTGTCCGTGGATGTCTTCCAGCCGCTCGGGCCGGAACTTCTCGATCCAGATCTCGCGCCCGGCCGGGGTGTCGTCGTCCGCCGGCGCGTCGGCCTCGCTCATACGGGTGAGAGGGAACCGGCGGGTGATAAACCACCCGCGTTCCGGTCGAGCGTCGTCCGCGACCCCGACGCCTCGCGACGCCCCGCGGAGCGAAACGCGCAAGCCCGCGAGACGTCAAGCGGGCGTATGCACGTGAGCGTCGAGGTCGTCGGCGAGGGCGACGAGGTAGTCGAGATCGACGACGGCGCGACCTACGCCGACGTCGTCCGCGCGGTCGGCTACTCGCCGCACGAGGTGTCGGTTCTCGTCGACGGGTCGCCGGTGCCGGAGGACCAGCCGGTCGAAGTGGCGGAAATCCGCGTGCTCAGGCTGATCAAGGGCGGAGCGGGGTGACGATGACCGCGACCGTCCGCGAGGCGCTCCCCGGCGACGCCGACGCCGTCGAGCGGCTGCTCGACGCCGCGATGCTGGAGTTCGACCGCGCGGAGGTGAGAGTGCGGATCGGCCGCGGGAGCGCGCTCGTCGCCGCCGTCGCGGACGACGGAGCAGGAGGCGAACGCGTGGTCGGCGTCTGCGTGTTCCGCGAGCGCGACGGCGACGTCGCGGGCGTCGGCGACGCGGACGGCCCGGTCACCGAGATCGAACACGTCGCCGTCCACCGCTCCCGGCGCGGCCGCGGGATCGGCCGCGACCTCGTCGAGGGGGTCAGTGAGCGGACCGAGGGAGCGCTGATCGCGCGGTTCCCCGAACCGGTACGACCGTTCTACGAGGCGCTCGGATTCGAGATCCGGGAGGGCGGATCGGAGAAGCGCCTGCTCGGGGTTCGTGACTAGATCAGCGGCTCGACCAGTTCTCGACCAGCCGACAGGAGCGCGTCGACCCGCTCCCGACTCGCGGCCTCGGCGTAGACGCGCATCTTCGGCTCGGTCCCCGAGGGCCGGACCAGAAGCCACGAGCCGTCCTCCAGCAGGAGCTTGAAGCCGTCGAGGGTGACGACCTCGGCGATGTCGCGGCCGGCGACCTGCTCGGGGAGGGCGCCCTCGAGCTCGTCGATGACCCGCTCCTTCTCCGAGTCGGGACACGCGAGGCTGATCTTGTCCGCGACGATGTCGCCGTGGGTGTCGAGCAGGCGGTCGACGCGTTCGTCCATCGGCTCTTCGGCCGTCGCGGCCGCGCCGAGCAACGCCATCAGGACGCCGTCCTTCTCGCGGACGTGACCCCGGATCGAGAAGCCGCCGGACTCCTCGCCGCCGATGAGCGCGTCGCGGTCGGCCATCCCCTGGGCGACCCACTTGAACCCGACCGCGGTCTCGAAGACCTCCTCGCCGTGCGCCTCCGCGATCCGGTCGATCAGGAACGTCGTCGAGACCGTGCGGATCGCCGGGCCCGAGTCGGAGTCGAGCAGGTAGTCGTACGCGGCGGCGAAGAAGAGGTTCTCGTCGAGGTGGCCGCGCTCGGGCGTCACGAACGCGACGCGGTCGGAGTCGCCGTCGTTGGCGACGCCCAAGTCCGCGTCGTGGTCGTCGACCGCCTCGACGAGCGGCTCGAGGTTCTCCGCGCTGGGCTCGGGGGGCGTGCCGCCGAACTCGGGGTCCCGGTCGTCGCGGATCGAGACGACCTCGGCGCCCGCCGAGCGGAGGAGTTCGTCCGTGACGCCCCGACCGGAGCCGTGCATCGCGTCGTAAGCGACCGTCAGCCCCGAGAGGTCCGCGTCGATCAGGTCGCGGGCGTGCTCGGCGTGCGGCGTCTCGAGGTCGACCCGTCGGACGCTCCCGCGCTCGGACTCGGGGCGGAGTTCCGGCTCGCGGAGCCGCTCGGCGACGGCGTCCGTCACCCCGGGGAGCGCCGGGGCGCCGTCGGCGGGAATGAACTTCACGCCGTTGTACTCCGCGGGGTTGTGGGAGGCCGTGATCATCAGCGCGCCCGAGAGGCCGCGCTCGACGATGGCGTACGCCACGAGCGGGGTGGGGCAGTCCCGCCGGGGGAGGAGGACGTCGAAGCCGTTCCCCGAGAGCACGTCCGCCAGCGACCCGGCGAACCCCTCGGAACTCGGCCGGGCGTCGTAGCCGACGAGCACGGGGTCGTCGAACCCCTCGTCCCGGAGGTAGTCGGCGACCGCCTGGCCGACGATCCGAACCCGGTCGTCGGTGAAGGTGTCGAGCGTCGCGCGCCACCCGTCCGTGCCGAAGGAGATCGCGTTCGCGTTCGCGTCCATACCCCGGTGTCTCCGTGCGCGACCAAAAAGGTGCGGCGCCGGCGCCGAGACCGCGGCTGGCCCGCCGTGCTTTTCGCCCTCGGGGTTCGAGTGGGGACGATGATCGAAGTCGTCGCGGTCAGCGGCAGCCGCCGGGAGCGGAGCTACACCCGCAGGTCGCTCGGGATCGTCCTCGACAGCGTCGCCGACGGGCCCGGCGTCGAGACCGACTGCGTCAATCTGGCCGAGGCCGACCTGCCGCTGTACCACCCCGACCGGGACGAGCAGGGTGACTCGGAGAGACTGACGCGTCGCGTCCGCGAGGCCGAGGCCGTCGTGCTCGGCTCGCCGGTGTACCACGGCTCGTACTCCTCGACGTTCCGGAACTTCCACGACTACTGCTCGAAGGACGACTACCGCGACACCGCGGTCGGGCTCGTCGCGACGGCGGGCGGCGGCTCCTACGGCGCGACCCTCGAACACATGCGGAGCACGGTCCGCGGCGTCCACGGCCACACCGTCCCCGAACAGGTGGGGATCCGCAACGCGTCGCGCAAGTACGACGGCGACACCCTCACCGACGCGGACGCGCGACGGCGACTCGAAGAGCTGGGCGAGGCCGTCGTCGAAGAGGCGCGGCGGCTCCACCCCGACGCCTGACCCGATCCGAGCCGGGGCGTCCGCAGTCCGTCAGTCGAGGCCGACCAGCCGCTCCTTCTCGGCCCGCGAGAGCGACTTGATCCCGTGCTCGCGGGACATCGCTTCGGACTTCGAGTCGAAGGACTCGACGTGGACCAGTTCGACCGGCGTCCGCCCGCGGGTGTACTTCGCGCCCTCGCCGGCGTCGTGCTCGGCGACGCGGCGCTCGACGTCGGTGGTGTAGCCCGTGTAGAGCGAGCCGTCGGCGCACTCGACGACGTAGACGTAGTGATCGTCGGCCATCCTCGCTCCCTACTCGACGGAGATCGTCTCGACGACGTCCGCGAGCGCGGCGCTGTCGGGCGAGGCGTGGGTGACGGAGAGCGGCGAGACCGAGACCGCGGCGTCGACGAGCGCGCGCCGGTCGGTCCCGACGGGGTAGCGCTCGCGGTGCTCGTCCGTGGGCGGGAAGGGGTTCTCCCAGCCGACGACGCCCGGCCACGTCCGGTCCTGCAGGCGGACGACGTGCTCGTCGGGAGCGAGTTCGTCGGGGTCGACCCCGCCGAGTTCCAGGTCCGCCGAGAGCGCGCCGTCGGCCGCGACGCCCTCGGGGCCGACGTGCTCGACGTCCTGCTCGTAGTCGTGGTACGGCTCGGTGAGGATGACCGGCGGGGACGACGCGTCCACGGGGGCGTTGACGTTCAGGAGGTCGACCTCGTCGTAGACGTCGGCGTCGAGCGCGCGGGCGACGAGGCGGCGGGCGATCCGCGCGGGGCGGGCGAAGTCGTACTCCTCGGGCGGCGAGAGGAAGAAGTCGGTGGAGTGGTACGCCGAGATGGCGAGCGCGGGCGTGCCGAGGAACGCCGACTCGATGCCGGCGCCGACGGTGCCCGAGCGCCCGACGACGTAGTTGCCGGCGTTGGGGCCGTTGTTGACGCCGGAGACGACGACGTCGAACTCCCGGTCGAGGCCGCGGAGGCCGTAGGCGACGCAGTCGGCGGGCGTCCCGTCGAGGGCGTAGCCCCAGGGGTGCTCGCGGAGGACGGCGGCGTGGCTGCGGGTCCGGCCGACGCCGCTCTGGTTCGAGGCGGGCGCGACCACGGTGACGTCGCCGAGGGCGGTGAGTTCGGCGCGGAGCGTGGCGAGCCCCGGCGCGTCGATGCCGTCGTCGTTCGTCAGGAGGATCGCGGGGGAGGGGCCGTCGCTCATTGGGCGTACGTTCGCGGAGAGCCAGGTAGCCCTTCCGATCCCGGGCGGAGGGCGGGAGAGAGCCGCCGCTCGGCGGCGTCGAATTGGCGGACCGGACGGCGGTTCACCCGCCCGGTCGCAGAACGGAACACGGCTTCGCGTGGTGGTCTGCGTCCGCTTCAGTGGTCACGCTGTGCGGGTCCGCTGTCTCGCGACCTCCGCGATCCCCGCGTTCGCCGAGCAGTTTGGACAGGCGAGGAGTCGCCCGTTCCCGTCGGCGAACACGCGCGCGAACCGGTCGGAGACGTGTGACCCGCAATGGTCACAGGTTGGCATGCGTGTGTCCGGCAGCCACCAGTTGCCGGTGCTCCGGCTACGAGCGCGGCCCATATATGGCTTCCCGCGCACGCGCGTGAACGTTCGATTCGTACAGAAATAAAGTTGATAATCGGACGTTTGTCTGTAAATGTGTCGCACTTCTCCGTCGAGTTCGGCGTTCGTGGTGTCGTCGCGGCGTCAGTTCTCCTCGCGCGCGTCGGCGACGGCGCGGGCGACGAGTCCCGCCTGCGTGCCGGCGACGAAGCCCGCGTCGACGTTGACGACCGAGAGGACGGTACAGGACTGCAGCAGGCCCGAGAGCGCCGCCTCGCCGTCGCCGCCGTGGCCGTAGCCCGTCGAGACCGGGAGGCCGATGACGGGCGTGTCGACGAGCCCCGCGACGACGGTCGGGAGCGCGCCCTCCCGGCCCGCGGCGACGACGAGGACGTCGGCGTCGCGGAGGAGGCCCAGGTGGTCGAGGATGCGCCCGAGGTGGGCCACCCCGACGTCGTCGACGCGTTCGACGGTCGCGCCCATCGCGTCGAGGACGGTCTCGGCCTCGCCCGCCGCGGTCGCGTCGGCCGTGCCGCCGGTGACGACGCCGACCGTCGCGTCGATCGACGGGGGCTCGAACCCCTCGGTCCGAGCGACGAGCGTCCGGGCGCGCTCGTCGTGGCCGAGTTCGACCGCGGCGTCGATCTCCGCCGCGACGACCTCGGCCACGGCGTCGACGTCGGCGTCGGAGACGCGGGTCGCGAGCGCGCGGCCGGTCGATTCGAGCGCCGCCGTCGCGAGCGCGGCGACCTCGGCGGGCGTCTTGCCGGCGGCGAGGATGCCCTCGGGGGCGCCGCGACGGTGTTCGCGGGCCGCGTCGAACCGCCCGGCGTCGGTCGTCACGTAGCCCGCCAGCCGTGCCTCGGCCTCCGCCGGTGAGAGGTCGCCGGCGGCGACCGCCTCAAGTACGTCGCGCATACCGGCCGTCTGTGGGCGAGGGGGACGTACCTGTCGCTTCCGGGGCCGCGGTCGCCCGCGCGACCGGGAGCGATCGGGCCGTTCCGCGGCGGCACGGGTGCCCGTAGCCGGAAAATTCGGTAATCCGATCAATGCGACTCCCGGGTATATAAATCATTCCCCTGGGAAACCCCGCAGACGACGGGCACGGACGGAGACGCCGGCGTTTTGGAAAATATTTTTATATAGGGCCGATATAGGAGGACGTGTATGGCAGACCTCATTGTCAAGGCAGCCGTCAAGGAAGCGCTCCAGGACAAAAACGTCGCTTCTGACTTCTACGACGCGCTCGACGACGAAGTCGAAGAACTGCTCGAAGACGCGGCCCGTCGCGCGGAACAGAACGACCGCAAGACGGTCCAGCCGCGCGACCTGTAACTCGGGCGATCGACCCCGATTTTTTTGCGACGCCACGCCGACCAGCCGTCGGCTTCGCGCTCGCGACCTACTCCCGGGTCCGGACCTCGACGCCGTCGTCTGTGCCGACGTAGGCCGCGTCCGCCAGCCCGACGAACAGGCCGTGTTCGACGACGCCGGGGACCGCGGAGAGGTCCGCCGCGAGCACCGCCGGCTCGGCGATCGCCCCGAAGTCGCAGTCGAGGACGACGTTCCCGTTGTCGGTGACGACCGGGCCGTCCTTTCGTTCGGCCCGCCGGAGTTCGGGCTCGCCGCCCAAGGCGTCGACGTCGCGCTCGACGGCCGCTCGTGTGTCGGGCAGGACCTCGACCGGAACGGCGCGAGAGAGCGTCTCCGCGGTCTTCGAGGGATCGGCGACGACGACGAACCGCTCGGCGGCGGCGTCGACGACCTTCTCGCGGGCGTGGGCCGCGCCGCCGCCCTTGATCGCGTTCAGCGCCGCGTCCAGCTGGTCCGCGCCGTCGATCGCGACGTCGATCACCTCGACCTCGTCGAGCGACCGCAGGGGGACGCCCGCCTCGCGCGCGAGCTGACGGGAGTCGAACGACGTGGGAACGCCGACGACGTCGAGGCCGTCCTCGACCGCCCGGCCGAGGGCGCGAATGGCGTAGGCGGCGGTACTGCCGGTCCCGAGCCCGACCACGTCGCCGTCGTCGACCTCCTCTGCGGCGCGTTCGCCGGCGCGCCGCTTCTGCTCGTCGGTGCCGCCGGTGGTCTTCATACGCGCCGCCTCGGCGCGCGCGGGCACAAAAGTTCCGCTCTCTCGGCCGCGTCAGAGCCGCTCGAGCACGGCGTCGGCGTCGTAGGCCAGCGACAGCGAGCGCGACCGCCCCCGGCCCTCGACGTCCGCGTAGCTCGCGTCGAGCACGCCCAGCTGATCGAGCTTGTTCACGATCTCGGAGTACCGCGTGTAGCCGAGGTCGGTCTCCTCGTGGAACGCCTCGTAGACCGCGCCCGCCTGGTCGCCGTCGTGCTCGGCGACGACGCGGACGAGGTCCCGTTCCCGATCGGAGAGTCCCCGGAGCCGCCGCGAGAGGTGGACGTACTTCGACTTCTCGTAGGCGGCCTCGACGTCTTCTACCTCCACTGTTCGGCTCGCGCGCATCTCCGCGTGGAGGCCCGCGCGCCGGAGCAGGTCGATCCCGACGCGGAGGTCGCCGCTCTCGGCGGTGAGTTCGGCCACGCGGTCGAGCTCGGGCGCGCCGACGACGCCGTCGTGGAACCCCCGGCGCACCCGCTCCCGCAGGATGTCGACGATCTCGTCGACGTCGTAGACGGGGAAGTACACCTCCTCCGGGCGGAAGACGCTCTGGACGCGGCCGTCGAGCTCCTCGATCACGTCGAGCGCGAGGTCCGAGGAGACGACGACGACGCCGATCTTGGCGCCCGAGTGCGCCTCGTGGGCCCGCAGGAGCGAGTACAGCGTGTCGGAGGCCTCGTTCTCGTAGAAGAGGTAGTTCACGTCGTCGAGCGCGACCGCCAGCACCTCCTCTTCCTCGACGAGGCGGTCGGTGATCTGGCTGAAGAGCTTCTTGAACGAGATCCCCGAGGAGGGCGGCTCGTACTCGAAGATGTGCTCGAAGATCCGCGAGAAGACCGCGTAGCGCGTCGAGTCGACCTGGCAGTTGACGCGGACGGTCCGGACGCCGCTCTGGGCGCCGAGCTCGCCGAAGAGCTTCTGGACGGCGGTGGTCTTGCCCGTCCCCGGCGGGCCGCGGACCATCGTGTTCAGCGGGCGCGACCCGCGGACCGCGGGCCGGAGCGCGTACTTCAGGCTCTCCAGTTGGCTCTCGCGGTGCGCGAACGTCTCGGGGACGTAGTCGATCTCGAAGACGTGCTCGTCGCGGAAGACGGTCTCGTCCCACGACAGCATCCCCTCCTCGGGGTCGTCCCTCATCGGTTCAATCACGGCCAGGA
>JBDGUM010000080.1:0-9859 GCA_042215855.1 Halobellus sp.
AGCAGGCGATCCCGAACTGCAGCATGAACATCGAGGAGCCGCGGACCCAGTTCATGAACTGGTCGAACTTCGTGAGGATGAACGGCGAGGAGCCGAACGCCTCCCGGAGTTTGGAGTTGAAGCGGTTGTCCGCGCCGCCGCCCGTCATCCGGGCGTCCCGGGTGTCGGTCTGTACTTGCGTGTCGTCCGTGACGAATGGTCTGTCTCGTTCGCTACTCATGCGTTTCTCTCCGTCTTCTGGCGGTTCGCCAGCGGGCTCTTGACCCACTTGACTGCGCCGTTGCGCCACGCCCAGACCAGGCCGACGACGAGCACGCCGATGAACACGAGCATCGGCCACAGCACCGTCATCAGTCCGACTCCCTGGTCGAGGGCGGACCGGTAGATCACGGTCCACGGGAAGATGAGAACGGTCTCGACGTCGAAGATGAGGAACAGCAGCGCGACCATGTAGTACTGGATGTTGAACTGGACGCGTGCCGTCCCGGTCGGGACCTCCCCGCTCTCGTAGGTGGCGCGTTTACCTTGCTCTGGCACCGACGGGCGAAGCAGCGCCGAAACCGCCATCATCCCGAGCGGGATTCCGACGGCGACGAGCCCGAGGGCGCCGATTGCGATCCATTCACTCATTCCTAAGTCTCCCTGACGTTCGGCAGTTAGCAGTGCCCCCCCATAAGCGTTGATTTATACTGTCGCTCGGGCACAAGTCCGGCGCTCGCGCTTCCTACGCTGCGAGTTCGTCACGCGCGTGCGTCGCCATCGGCGTCGGCGCGCGCAAAACCTCGACCAAATGCGGTGACGGCGCCTACTCGCCCTCGCGGCTCTCGACGTACTCCTCGACGCCGAGGTCGTGGAGGTCGCGCGAATCGCGCGCCACCGCGCCGACGAGCGACTCGTGGTACTCGACCAGTCGGTCCTCCAGTTCGTCGTGTTCGCGCGCGAGGACCTGCGCCGCCGACAGCGCGGCGTTGAACGACTTGCCGGCGTCGACGGCGACGATCGGCGCGCCGGTGGGCATCCCGATCACCGAGTCGACGGACTTCTCCTGGACCGGGACGCCCACGACGGGAATCGGATACGCGATCGAGGCGGTCATGTTCGGCAGGTCGGCGGACTTCCCGCCCGCGCCCGCGACGATGACGTCGAGGCCGCGGTCGGCGGCGGTCTCGCCGTAGGCGTACATCAGCTCGGGCGTCCGGTGGGCGGAGACGACGTACGTCTCGTAGGTGAAGCGCGCCTCGGGCGCGTCGTCGAAGTCGGTCTGCTCGGCGAAGCCCAGTTCGTCGAGCGCGTCGTGGGCGCCGCGCATCACGTCGAGGTCCGAGTCCGAGCCCATTAGTATCCCGACGTCCGGGGTCGTCGCCGGATCGGCGTCGGCGTCGGCCTCCGCGCGGAGGCGATCGATGAGGTCCTGTACGGTCACGTCGGCGTCGTCGTCTGGCGTGTAGTCGGTCATCGTTTGGGTTCGTGGCGACTCACTCGAAGCGGAGCGCGTCGCGTGTTTCTCTCGCGTGCGCGAGGAGATCGTCGGGGTCGACGTCGTCGCCCGCGCCCGTCAGCGTCACGTGGCCCATCTTCCGGAGCGGCCGGGCCTCGTCCTTGCCGTACCAGTGCAGCGAGGCGTTCTCCTCCTCGAGGACGGCCTCGACGTTACCCAGCCGCGCCGGTCGGGGCTCCGCGACGGTGCCGAGGACGTTCGCCATCACGGTCGGACAGCGGAGGCGGGTCGAGCCGAGCGGCCAGCCCAGGACGGCCCGGACGTGCTGTTCGAACTGGGAGGTGCGCGCGCCCTCGATGGTCCAGTGGCCGGAGTTGTGCGGCCGCGGCGCGATCTCGTTGACGGAGATCTCTCCGTCCCGGGTCTCGAACAGCTCGATCCCGTACACGCCGCGTCCGTCGAGCGTCTCCAGGACGTCGCGGGCGACCGCCTCGGCGCGTTCGAGCGCCGCGTCGTCGGTCCGCGCGGGGAGGATCGTCTCCCGGAGGATCTCTTCTCTGTGTACGTTCTCGCCCGCGGGGAAGGTGCGGACCTCGTCGTCGCCCTGGACGGCGATCACCGAGAGCTCGCGCGCGAAGTCGACGAAGGTCTCGGCCATCGCGGGGCCGCCGACGGCCTCCATCGCCTCCTCGGCCTCCGAGGGGTCAGAGACGGGGACGTTGCCGCGGCCGTCGTAGCCGCCGGTCCGGGCCTTCAGCATCACCTCGCCGAACTCCGCGAGCGCGTCGCGGAGGTCGTCGGCGTCGTCGACCCGACGGAACGGCGGGACTGGCACGCCAGCCTGCTCCAGCTCGCGCTTCTGGACGAGCTTGTCCTCGATCGTCTCCAGCGTCTCGGGCGACGGATTCACCGAGAGCCCGAACTCCTCGGCCACGGAATCGAGGAGATCCGCGTCGGCCAGTTCGATCTCGAAGGTCAGGGCGTCGACGCGGGACGCCAGTTCGCGGAACGCCTCGGGGTCGTCGAAGTCGCCGACGACCTGATCGCGGGCGACCGGCGCGGCGGGGCAGTCGGGCGTCGGGTCCAGGACGATCACCTCGACGCCGAGCGGGGCGGCCGCCTCGGCGAGCATCCGGCCGAGTTGGCCGCCGCCGACGACGCCGAGCGTTGGGCCGGGTACGGTGACGGTCACGGCCGGGAGTACCGGAGGATAGTGAATAAACCTTGCCGAACTGATCGAAGAATGTGCAGGAACGTGCCTATCCGACCCACGTCCTCTCCCGTTCTCGCTCTCTCCCGTCCTCACTCGACCGGCGTCCCGCGGTCGGCGTACTCCGGCGCGGCCTCGCGGAGGCGCTCGGTGTCGATGAAGACGACGACGCGGTCGTTCCAGAGCCGGAAGTCGTGTTCGAAAGCAGTATAGCCCGACAGCTCGGCCGCGACCTCGTCGCGGTCGTAGTCCTTCGCGATGACCACTGGCGGGGCGTCCGCGAGGACCTCCCCCAGTTCGGCGTCGGGCGCCGAGCTCGTCACGTCGGCGCCGTACTGCTCCAGGTACCACGGTAGCGGGAGGCGGTCGTGCCAGGCCGGCCCCCCCGGCGGTGCGGTCCGCAGCGAGGACTCGTTCCGGACGTAGAACACCTCGCCGTCGCCCCCCGGCGGCCGGGTGCCGACGAAGAGGACGTCCGTTCCCGAATTGGCGGCCGAGACCTCGCCGACGACCTCCATCGTCGGTTTGAGATCGTTGGCGGGCTGGGCCCACTGGAGGATCTGCTTGTCCTCCTCGGAGGCGGAGTTGAAGTACGCGGCGTTGGCCGCGACCGCGCCGCCCAACGCCGCGAGCACGACGACCGCGGCGAGGCCGACGCTGACCGCGTCGCGAGCGTCGACGGCGTCGCGGGCGGACGCGACGACGAATCCCACGCCCGCGGCCGCCGGGATCGCGAGCGGGAGGACCACGTGGACGCCGGCCCAGGGCGCCTGGATGTCGGTCGCGATCGGGTAACCGAACAGCGACGCGACGGCCCAGTAGGTCGCGAAGGTGACGAGCTCCCGCGGCCCGTCGCCACGGATCCCGTAGCGGTCGACGGCGACGCCGAGGAGGCCGAACGCGATCACCGCCGGCGCGCCGTACGCGAGCGTCTCGGCGAGGTCACCGAGGTAGGGGAGGTACGGGTGGTCCTGGTGGCTCCCGCCCGCCCAGGTGTCGACGAACTTCTCGGCGGCGCCGACGGTCCCGGCGTCGACGACGCCCGGAATCATCGAGGGCGTCGCGAACGCCTGCCAGAGGTCGGGCCGCGGCGCGTAGAAGAACAGCACGACGCCGAGGAAGACGACCGCGGACCCGACCGCGGTCCCGACGACGCGGCCGAGCGACGTTCGCGGCCCCGGCCCGTGGGCGAGCAGTCGCGCAGCGAGCCCGGATCGCCACCGTCCGAACACCGAGCGCGCCGACTCCCCGCGTGCCCGCGCCGCGATCAGTCGGTGGTCAGCGAGCAGCGCCCCCGCTCCGAGGAAGCAGAGCACGTAGACGATCGCGTTCTCCTTCGTCGTGAACGCCAGTCCGAGCGAGAACGCGGCGGGGAACGCGTAGCGGAGCCGCCCGGTGTCGAAGCCGCGGACGACGAGCCCGAGCGCGACGAACGACAGCGCCGCCACGAGGACGTCGTTGCGCATAAACCGCGAGTAGTAGACGAGGAGCGGATTCAGCGCGAGGAGCGCCGCGAGCGCGACCAGTTCCTCGTTCCGGAGCCGCTCGCGGAACAGCCACACCGAGAGCGGCAGGAGCGCGCCCACGACCGCGACCGGGAGGCGCGCGGTGAAATCGGAGACCGGGAGCAGCGCGAACAGCCAGTCGTTCACGATCGGGAGGAACGGGCCGTGGACGATCGGGCGGTACTCGTGGACGCCCGTCTCGTGGTACCGGAGGATCCAGTAGCCGACCCGGCCCTCGTCCCAGTGGAAGATCCGGCCGCCGAGCGCGACGACCCGGAGCACGAGCGCGACGACGGTGAACGCGGCGACGCCCAGGAAGGCGTTCCGACGGGAGATGAGGTACTCTCCGCGCGTTCGCGAGCCGGGTTCGGCCGGCGTCTCCGCGCCGCCGATCGCCGGATCGCCGACGCTCGACTCGCCGAACGCAGTCGTGTCCGAGAGCGGTTCGTCGCCGCCGCGGGCGGCCGTCCCGCTGGCTGACGGGGTCGGCTCGTCACCGCCGTCGGCGGCCGGGTCGCTGGAGGACGACTGCTCCGATTCGCTGGGGCCCGCATCAGGGCTCATCGTCACTGTGTGTCGGCCACGCCGTTACAACTCTTGTGTTTGGATTTCCGAGGGATCGAGTTTCGACCCTCGGCCGGTCGAACGTTCCGCCGCTGTCCCGCCCCGTGCCGATACCTCTTTGACGCCGCCGTGGGACCGCCCCGGTATGGTAACGCTCGGACTGGTGGTGACCGAGTTCAACGCCTCGGTCACCGATCGGATGGCGGAGGCCGCGAAGGAGGCGGCCGTCGAACGCGACGCGACGATCAGGGAGACGCTGCGGGTGCCAGGCGTCTACGACTCGCCGCTCGCGGCCGACCGGCTGGCCCGACGCGAGGCGGTCGAGGCGGTCGCCGTCGTCGGCGCGATCGTCACCGGCGACACGGACCACGACCAGGTCATCGCCGACGCGGCGGCGCAGTCGCTCACCGACGTGAGTCTCGACCGCGACGTCCCGGTCACGCTCGGGGTCTCCGGGCCGGGGCAGAGCGGGGCCGAGGCGCGGGAGCGGGTCGACAAAGGTGCGGAAGCGGTAAACGCCGCGGTCGATATGGTGGAGACGTTAGCATGACTTTCGACTTCGCAGATCGGGTCGAACGGGTGGAACCGAGCGCGACGCTGGCGATCAGCAACAAGGCGAGCGAACTGGAAGCGGAGGGCGTCGACGTCGTCGACCTCTCGGTCGGCGAGCCCGACTTCCCGACGCCGGAGAACATCGTCGCGGCCGGCCAGGAGGCGATGGCCGACGGACACACCGGCTACACCCCCTCGAACGGGATCCCCGAACTCCGGGAGGCGATCGCGTCGAAGCTGCGGGACGACGGCATCGACGCCGAAAGCGGAGAAGTGATCGTCACGCCCGGCGGCAAGCAGGCGCTCTACGAGACGTTCCAGACGCTGATCGACGACGGGGACGAGGTCGTCCTCCTCGACCCCGCCTGGGTCTCCTACGAGGCGATGGCGAAGCTCTCGGGCGGCTCGCTCAACCGCGTCGACCTCGCGCCGTACGACTTCCAGCTGGAGCCCGCCCTCGACGACCTCGGCGGGGCCGTCTCCGACGACACCGAACTCCTCGTCGTCAACTCCCCGTCGAACCCGACGGGCGCGGTCTACTCGGACGCGGCGCTGGAGGGCGTCCGCGACCTGGCGGTCGACCACGACATCACCGTCATCTCGGACGAGATCTACCAGCAGATCACCTACGGCGTCGAGCCGACGAGCCTCGCGACGCTGGACGGAATGGGAGACCGAACGGTCACGATCAACGGCTTCTCCAAGGCGTACTCGATGACGGGCTGGCGGCTCGGCTACCTCCACGCGCCCGAGTCGCTGGTCTCTCAGGCCGGCAAGCTCCACTCGCACTCGGTGTCGTGTGCGGTGAACTTCGTCCAGCACGCCGGGCTCGAAGCCATCGAGAACACCGACGACGAGGTGCTGGAGATGCGCGACGCGTTCCGCGAGCGCCGGGATATGCTCGCGGACCTCCTCGCCGAGCACGGCGTCGACGTGCCGGTCGGCGACGGCGCCTTCTACATGATGCTCCCAGTCGACGAGGACGACCAGGCCTGGTGCTCGGGCGCGATCGAGGACGCCCACGTCGCGACCGTTCCGGGCTCGGCCTTCGGCTCGCCGGGCTACGCGCGGATCTCCTACGCCGCCAGCGAGGAACGGCTCCGCGAGGCGGTCGATCGGCTGGCCGAGCACGGCTACCTCTGAGCTGCGTGACCGCGCGTTCGGCCGCGCTCAGTCGGCCGCCGCCGACGTGACGCCGCCGTCGACGTCGGAGACGACGCCCTCGTCCGACCATCCGCGGACGTCGTAGTACGCGTCGAGCGCGGCCTCGAAGCCCTCGATGTCGTAGGGAAGGCGGTCGTCGTCGCGGTCGAAGCCGCGCTGGTTGTTGAAGTGTCGCTCCAGTTCGACCACGCGTGCGCCCACCTCCAGCAGGTCGTCGTAGTCGGCGCCGAAGAGCCCCTCGAACCGCTCGGGCGTCATGAAGTCGCGCGAGAACCGACAGACGACGCCGCAGTCCTCCAGCGCCCGGGTGTTCTCCAGCTCCACGAGCTTCGCGGCCTTCTCCCTGTCGAGGCCGCGGGGGTCGAAGCTCTGCTCGCTGGGGACGAGCGGGTACTCGTAGGCGTAGAACGTGGCGTACATGTGGTCCGCGCCGCGGTTCGCGGTCGCGAAAGAGAGGCCCTGCCCGTTGAGGGCGCGGCCGTCGTGCGCCGGGAACTCAAGCCCCTTGACGGTCCAGTTGTCGACGCCGAGCTCGTCGTGCGCGCGGTCGATCCCCTCCGCGAGCGTGTCGCCCACGCCCTCGCGGTGGGCGATCTTCTCGACGGTCTCGCGGATCAGCTCGGCGTCGCCGAAGGCGTCCTCGCTCGCGAGGTAGGCGGCCACGACGTCGCCCGCGGAGATCACGTCCATCCCGAGGCGGTCGCACAGGTCGTTGGCCCGCATCACGTCGACGACGTCGTCGACGCCGCAGTTGCTGCCGAACGACATCACGGTCTCGAACTCGGGCCCCTCGGTCTCGACGCCCGTCTCCTCGTCGCGGGTCGGGAGCTTGCAGGCGAACGCGCACTGCGAGCAGGTGCCCTTCTTGTACTTCTTCTCCTCGACGCGGTCGCCGTTTATCCCCTCGACCCCCTCGAAGGACTGCTCGGCGAAGTAGTAGGAGGGCAGCGCGTCGGACTCGTTCGCGAGGTCCGTCACCGACGTCGTCCCCTGTCGCTTCATGATGTGGTCGTCGGTCGCGGCCTCCCGGTGGACGTCCATCTGCACCGACGGGATCTCGACCGGGGGCTCCGCCTCGCCGGCGAAGGTGAGCAGCTTGACGTTCTTGGCCCCCAGCACGGCACCGAGTCCCCCGCGACCGAAGGCTCGCGACTCCGTGGTCATAATCGACGCGAACCGGACCCCGTTCTCGCCCGCGGGACCGATACAGGCGGTGTGTTCCGGCTCCAGGCCGTGTTCCTCTTCCGCGTACGCGACGGTCTCCGGGACCTCCGCGCCCGCGAGCTCCGGGACCGGCTCGAAGGAGACGCCGTCCTCGCGGACGTGAACGGCCAGGAGTTCGTCGCTCTCGCCGGTGATCTCGACGGCCGCGTTGCCGGTCCCGGTGAAGTTTCGGGAGAGGAACCCGCCGGCGTTCGAAGAGAAGAGGCCGTCCGTGAGCGGCGATACGCCCGTGCAGTTCATCCGGCCGGTGAACGACATCCGCGAGGCCTGCATCGGGCCGGTGGTGAAGATCAGGCTGTTGTCGGCCCCCAGCGGATCGGCGTCGAAGGGGATCCGATCGTGTGCGAGCGCCGTCGCGACGCCCCTGCCACCGACGAAGTCCGCGAGGACCTCGTCGATCGACTCCGTCGCCACCTCGCGCGCACCCACGTCGATCGAGAGGAGCGGTCCCTGGGTGTGCAACATACGGAATCGTACGGCGGCATCGATAATAAATGGTGGCATACGTATGCCGGTCTCCGGTGGTGATGCGCTGCCAGGATCGAGGACGGTCGGTGTACCCGACTATCAGACGACACCGACGGCGCGGACGGGTGCGCCGTCGCCGCCGAGCGCGATGGGGTACGCACGGAGTTCGAAGCGGTCCGATACCGCGCCCAGGTTCGTGAGGTTCTCGACGACGAGACAGTCGCGCTCCAGGAGTTCGTGGTGGGCCACGAACCCCTCGGGCTCGTCCCCCGTGGCCGACTCCGTCGGCGTCGGATCGGGGTTGAGCGTGTCGGAGGCCACCGCCAGGTCCTGCTCGGCGCACCGCCGCGCCGCCCCCGGGGAGAGATACGGGTGATCGAGGTACCGATCCGTGCCCCAGTGCTCGTCCCAGCCGGTCCAGAGGACCAGGCAATCGCCGTCGACCTCCGGCACGCGCGCCGGCGGGACGGGCTCGCGCGGACCCAGATCGCGGCAGTCCACGCGGACGGCGTCGAAGACGAAGCGGTCGGGCGGATACGCGTCCAGCGTCCTGCCGCCCGGAACCACGTGCGCCGGCGCGTCGACGTGCGTCCCGGCGTGACTGCCCAGTTCGACCGCGCTCACCCGATACCCGTCGGTCTCGTGCGAGGAGTGATCGCTGACCGCCACCGCCGGATCGCCGGGGTACGTCTGCATACCGCTCCGGATCGCGTGAGTCAAGTCGACGTGCATCCGGGCGGTAGTTCGGGACACGGGCACGTAAACCATGCCACACACCAACAAAAATTTTATAAACGTTGTCACACACTGCTTCTCTTGATATGGTAATATATTACCACCAGGGGTGTCGGCGGCGCGACGGAATCCGCACAGGAGGTGCGACGGTATGGTGAACCAACTCACCGGCGGGGTGTTGCTGGCTCTGTGGGGAGTCGCGATGATCGCCCTGAGCTACTACATCTTCCGCCGGGAATCGGTGACGGATACCGAGGAGTTCATCACCGCCGGCGGCCGGGCGCAGGTCGGGTTGACGACGGCGTCGTTCGCCGTGACGTGGATGTGGGCCGGCGACATCCTCGGCGTCCCGCAGTACGTCGGGATCACGGGGGTCGCCGGCATCTGGATGTACGCCGCTCCCGCCGTCCTCTCGTCGTTCGTGGTCATCCCCTTCGCCCTGCGGATGCGAAAGCTCTTCCCGCAGGGACTGACCTACAGCGAGTACTTCATCGAGCGGTTCGGCAACTGGGCCCACCTCGCGGTGATCTTCGTGATCCTGTACACGATGGTCCTCGGCGGCGTGATCCAGCTGTTCGTCGGCGGCGCGGTCATCGGAGGACTGACCGGCATCGACTCCAACATCGTGATGGCAGTCCTGATGGGCGTCATCGGGATCTACATCCTGCTGGGCGGGCTCTGGGGGTCGATGACCACCGACTTCGTCCAGTTCGTGAGCGCCCTCGCGCTGACGCTGATCTTCGTCCCGCTGCTCCTCCTGGAGGTCGGCGGACCGGGACAGGTCTACGAGCAGATGGTCGCGAACCTCGGATCGAAGGCGCCGTCGTTCCTCTCGATGGCGAACTTCAGCGCCATCGAGGGACTGTTCCTGCCGTACGCCCTCGGCCTGGGGGTCTGGGGGGTCGTGTCGCTCGCGACGTGGCAGCGCGTCTTCGCCGTCCGTCGTGACAAGATCTCCCGGTTCCTCACCATCGGCGGCATCGGGGTGTTCACGACGAT
>JBDGUM010000139.1:0-9748 GCA_042215855.1 Halobellus sp.
CGCGACTCGCCCCTGCTCTCGGCGCGGTGCTCGGAGATGATCTGGTCGACCATCGAGGCCTTCCGCTCCTTGCGGCGCTCCTCGGCGCGGCGCTCCCAGTCGTCGATCGCCGCCTCGACGTCGGCCTCGCTGGCGACCGCGAGCTCGTCGACCTCCTGGATCGCCACGTCGTCGGCGGGCGCGACCGGGATCTCGTGCTCGAAGAGGATCCGGTCGGCGACCTCCGAGAGCCCCCCGCCCGACCGCAGGACGACGCGCGGCCCGATCTCCGCCAACAGCTGCGCGGTGGAGCGCCCCGCGCCCGAGGCGTCCCGGAGGTAGACCACGTCGCCGGCCGCGAGGCCGTACTCCTCTTCCGCCGACCGGATGGCGTCGCGGGTGAACTGTTCGATCACCTTCACCGAGACGAGGTCGCCGTCGGTGTCGACGTCAGAGAAGTTCGAGTGGTCGAGCTTCCAGAGCCGCTTGAGGCGTTCGAGCTTCTCGTCGAGCTCCGCGTTTTTCTCTTCGAGCTCGTCGACGCGCCGCTCGAGGCGGTCGTTCTCGCGCTCGAGCCGCTTGACCTCGCGGCGCTCCCTGGCCTCCCGGCGCTCCTCGCGCTTCGCCTCCGAGAGCTCCTCCTCGTACTCCTCGATCTCGGCCTCGCGCTCGTCGATGGTGTCGTTGAGGTCCTCGACGTGGGACTCCAGGCGCTCGACGCGGGTCCGGAGCCGCCGGATCTCCTCTTCCTCTTCGGTGAGCTCGCGCTCCTGGTGCTCGGACTCGTCTTCCGATTCGTCCTCGTCGTCTTCGAGGTCCCGCAGGACCGCCTCGACGGACTCCTCGCCGGCGACCACGCGGGCGACCACCTCGCCGCGCTCGACGTCCGGCGGGACCTTCCGGGAGATCCGCTCGAGCTGGTCCTCGTGGTCGTCGAAGGCGAAGAGCGCCGCCGCGAGCGCGTCGCGCTGGTGATCGTTCTCGTAGGACGCCTCGCGCGTGCGGTGGAGCTTCTCGTCGACCGGCAGGTCCGAGTCGGGGGTCCACGCCGCGGCGTCGAAGCTCCGGCGGAACTTCTCGACGGTCTCGGGCATCGGCGTCACGTCGGCCGCGACGACCACGGGCCGGCCGCGCTCGATCAGCCACTCGATCACGTCGGCGGTGTCGGCGGTCCGCGTCGAGTAGACGTCGAGGACGCTCCCGTCGAGGCCGACGACCGCCGCCGCCGTGGTGGTGCCGGGGTCGATACCGACGAAGACGTGGTCGCGCCGCTTCACCAGCGGCTCGAACTCGATGCCGTCCCGGCGCTCGCGCTCGATCTCGATCCGCGTGTCGCCGGAGCGACCCTCGGAGACGGGGATGTCGGCGGGCGGCGCCTCGACGGTGAAGACGGCGTTGGCGTAGCCGCCGTACTTCTCGGTCACGTCCTTCTCGAAGTCGAGGTTCGCCTGTCGGAGTCGGTCTGCGACCTCGCGGGTCCGACGTTTGACCGACCCGTGGATCCGCCGGGTGTAGCGGTCCTGGCTCCAGCCGCCCTTGCCGGTCGAGCGCCCGCGGGCGACCTTCACGGTCGTGGTGTCGCCGAAGGCCGTCACCTCGTGGCCGACGTTCGCGGCCGCGAGCCGCGCCGCCGCCTCGGCCTCTTGCATCGGCTTCTTGCCGTAGGGGACGCCGTGGCGGGAGGCGACGCGCGAGAGCGGCTCGGGCCGCTCGGCGCCGGTCACCTGCACCAGCTTCGTCGCCTCGGGGAGGTTTCGAAGGAAGTGGACGAGTTCGTCCTTGTCGGCCGCCAGCTCGTACATATTGTCCGTCGCGAGCATCGCCGGTTCCTCGCGGTCGAGCAGGCGACGGAGCTTCCGGTGGGAGACGACGTCGCGGTCGAGGTTCTCGCCGTCGAAGGCGACGAGGGCGTAGGAGGGCGAATCGCCGCGGACGTCGCCACTCTGGATGTCCACACCGAAAACAAGCGAGTCGAGTGCGCTCGTCCGATCGCTCACGTCACTCGGTTGGTCGCGTGTAGATATATATGCCACGCCGGAGCGGGCGTGACGCCGCCGCGAGCGTTTATATACGAAGACGGGACCACCCACGCCGTGACCTGACGCTCGCCCCGCGCCGGCTCGCGATTGTCCGGCACGCCCGCGCGGGAACGCCGCTGCCGGCTGTTCGCCACTCCGTTCGACGAGCCGCCGCTCACGTCCCGTCGGCGTCGGGGTACGGGACCTCGAACGTCTGGCCGTCGTCGGGGACGAACGCCTCCTCGCCGTCGAACGCCTCCCGCGCCTCCCGCTCGATCGGGCTCGCGTTCCCGGCGTACCGCGAGGAGATGTGCGTGAGCGCCAGTCGCTTCGCGCCCGCGCGGTCGGCGATCTCGGCCGCCTCCGCGGCCGTCGAGTGACCGGTCTGTCTCGCGCGGTCGGCCCACTCGGCGGCGAACGTGGCGTCGTGGATCAGCAGGTCCGGCGCGTCGGCGATCTCGACGGTCGCATCGACGGGGCGGGTGTCGCCGGTGTAGACGAATCTACGTCCGGGCCGGGGCTCGCCGACGACCTGCTCGGGCCGGACGACGGTGCCGTCGTCGAGCTCGACGGCCTCGCCGGCGTGGAGCGTGCCGAACTTCGGGCCGACGGGCACGCCGAGCGCCTCGGCCTTCTCCCGGTCGAACCGGCCGCGGCGGTCGTCCTCGACGAGCGCGTAGCCCATCGAGCTGGTGCTCCGGTGCTCGGTCGCGAAGGTCCGGATCTCGTAGTCGTCGGCGTCGAGCGCGACGCCGCCCGGACGGACCTCGTGGACGTTGACGGGGAAACCGGGGCGGTAGCCGCCGGCCTCGACGAGGTCCTTCAGGTGCCCCTTCGAGCCCGGCGGGCCGTGGATCGCGATCGGCTCCTCGCGGTCGTTGAAGTCCAGCGTCTGGATCAGCCCCGGGATCCCGAGGACGTGGTCGCCGTGGAGGTGCGTGACGAACACGTGCGAGACCGAAAAGCCGGTGCCGAACCGCATCATCTGGCGCTGGGTGCCCTCGCCGCAGTCGAACAGCAGCCGCTCGCCCTCGCGCTCGACGAGGAACGCGCTCGGCGCTCGCTCCGTCGTCGGCACGGCCCCGCCCGTCCCGAGGAACGTCACGCGCATCGACATACCCGCCCTCGGTGACCGCGTGGTAAACCCGTGTCGGATCGGCCGTCCCGCGGCCTCCGCGCGGCGATACACCTTTGTGTCGCTCGAACGACACTCCGGCTATGAGCGAGCGGCGCGACGGCTCGCGGAAGGAGCGGTGGTGGAGCGATCCGGACCCCGCGGACTCGGACGACCCGGTCGTCGGCGCCACCGCGCTCCTGGTCCTCGGCGCGGGGCTCGGCTCGCTGTTCGGCGTGCCGGTCCTCGCGGCGGTCGACTTCTGGCTCTTCTTCGTCGTCGGCTACGCCGTCGTCGTCCCGCTGGTGTCGCTCCTCCGCGGGCACCGCGCCCGCGACGCGGCCACCGATCGCGAGACCGCCGACCGAGCGCACCGGGAGGAGCGGCAGAGCCACGCGAGCGACGAGGAGGTCGACGACGCTCTGGACCGCCTCCGGGACCGCTACGCCCGCGGCGAGCTCTCCGACGAGCAGTTCGAGCGGAAGCTGGAGGTGCTGCTGGAGACCGAGACGCCCGAGGACGCCCGCGAACGGGTGGCACGCGGCCGCGACGCTGCGGGTACCGAAGCGGACGCGTCAGCCGATCTCGAACGCGAGTCCGATCGCCGGTCCTGATCGGTCGTCGCCGACCGCCGATCGATACCCGACGCCGCGGCGCGGAGGGGGAGTTTCTTACCCCCCCGTCGACTACGTCCCGTCGATGGACGCGCCCCTGTGGACGGACAAGCACGCGCCCTCGATCTCGGACCTCCCGCAGTCCGCGGTCCGCGAGCGGCTCGCCCGAACGGTCGACGAACCGATGAACCTCGTGGTACAGGGCCCGCCGGGCGTCGGTAAGACTGCGGCGGTCCGCGCGCTCGCCCGCGAGGCCCACGAGGACCCCGACGCGGACCTCGTCGAGATCAACGTCGCGGACTTCTTCGACCGGAGCAAGAAGGAGATCCGCGAGGACCCGCGCTTCGCGCGCTTCCTCCAGGGGCAGACCGAGTTCTCGAAGCAGTACCGCCGCGGCGGCAAGGGGAACAAGTACAAGCGGGAGTGGTCCAAGCGGGACATGATCTCCCACGTGATGCAGGAGCTCGCGTCGTACCGGCCCGCCTCGGGGACGTACAAGACGGTGCTCCTGGACAACGCCGAGACCATCCGCGAGGACTTCCAGCAGGCGCTCCGCCGGGTGATGGAACAGTACCACCGGAGCACCCAGTTCGTGATCACGACGCGGCAGCCCTCCAAACTCATCCCGCCGATACGCTCGCGCTGCTTCCCGATCCCGGTCCGCGCGCCGACGACCGACGAGATCGAGGACGTCCTGTCCGAGATCGCGGACCGCGAGGGTGTCGACGCCGACCCGATGGCGCTGAACCTGATCGCCTCGAAGGCCGACGGCGACCTCCGCTACGCGGTCTTGGCGGCCCAGCACGCCGCCGTCGAGGGCGACGGCGAGATCACCGTCGAGTCCGCGCAGACGGCGCTCTCGGAGGCCGGCCACGACGACGAGCTCAAGGCCGTCCTCGATGCCGCCGCGGAGGGGAACGTCACCGACGCCCGCGACAAACTGACCGACCTCCTCGACGACCGCGGCTTCGGCGGCCAGGAGCTCCTCTCGGAACTGCTGCGC
Organism: Halobellus sp.; assembly: GCA_042215855.1. Lineage (GTDB taxonomy): Archaea > Halobacteriota > Halobacteria > Halobacteriales > Haloferacaceae > Haloquadratum. Next base: position 4,729 of record JBDGUM010000139.1, read on the forward strand.
GTCGCCGACACCTATCCCGAGGCGTTCGGCGAGTCGAACCTCGTCCGGCTCCACCGCCTCGCGGGTCAGGTCGACCTCGACCTCGCCGAGGGGAACGACCCGCGGCTCCACGTCACGCACCTGCTCGCGGCGTGGGCGGGCGGCCAGCGCGAACTCGACGGGGAGGCGCTCGCCTGAGGATGCGGTTCGCGCCCGGCGTCCGGCGGTTCGCCGTCCCGGCGTTCGCGGCGGCCGCGGCCCTGGCGCCGTTCGCGTTCACGCTCGCCCTCGTCGCGCTCGCCGTCGGCGGCTTCGTCGCGTGGTTCTTCCGCGACCCCGGGCGGCGACCCTCGGGGCCGGGCGTCGTCTCGCCCGCCGACGGTCGGGTCTCGGTCGTCCGCGAGGAGGGCGATCAGGTCCGCGTGGGCGTGTTTATGAACGTCACCGACGTCCACGTGAACCGGGCGCCGTTCGACGGGCGGGTCGAGCGCGTCACCCACCGCTCGGGCGCTCACCGGCCGGCGTTCTCGAAGGACTCCGAACGCAACGAACGGGTCGACGTCGCTGTCGCGACCGACGACGGCCCGGCCGAGGTCTCGCTCGTCGCGGGCGCGTTCGCGCGCCGGATCCACCCGTACGTCGCCGAGGGCGACGACCTCGACCGCGCGGAGCGGATCGGCCACATCGACTTCGGCTCCCGCGCCGACGTCCTGCTGCCGCCCGCGTACGACCGCGACGATCTCCTCGTCGCCGAAGGCGACCGCCTCCGCGCGGGCGAGTCGATCGTCGCGGTCCGGGAGCGGTAGGCGGGGCGGAGCCGCGGTCGGATCGGCGACGGACGCGCCGCCGCTATCGGACGGTTCTCACTCCCCGAAGACCACCGATCCGGCTTTCTCCGAGCCCGTCGTATCGACGGCCGATCGACGATGACTTCGCTCGCTTCCATCCCCGCACCCGCCCTCCTCTACCCGCTCGGCCTCTGGGTCGCGATGGCCGTCCTCGCGGTCGCGAACGGCGCCCTCAGGGAACTCGTTCTCATCCCTCGGATCGGCGACTACCCCGGTCACGTGCTCAGCACCGCGATCCTCGTGACGGCGATCCTCGTCGTCTCGGGGGCCTTCTTCGCCACGACGACCGTCGAGTACGCGCCGGCGGAACTGCTCGCGATCGGGGCCGGCTGGACGGTCCTCACGGTCGGCTTCGAGTTCCTCGTCGGGCACCTGGAGGGGACGCCCGTGAGCGAGACGCTCGCGCAGTACGACGTGCTCGCGGGGCAGGTGTGGGTCCTGGTCCCGCTGGCGCTGCTGTTTTCGCCGCTCGTCTTCGGGTGGCTGTTGCGGCCCTGAACTACGACCGTTCGAGGACGTGCACGTGCCTGACGAGCGATCGATGGACCCGGCGCTCGAAGCGGTCGGCGACCGCCCAGCCGGCGGCCTCGGCGGCGTCCGTCCACGACCGGTCGGCGACGAGGACGCACGACGGCGCGATCCGGGCGGCCTCCGCGAGGGCGCCCGCGACGAGGTCTTCCAGTTCGTGGCCGGCGATCTTCGACTGCCGGCCGTAGGGCGCGTCGAAGACGACGCCGTCGGCGGCGTCGTCGTCGAAGGGGAGGTCCGTGGCGTCGCCGCGGACGACGTCCCAGTCGGGGTTCGCGTCCGAGGCCGAGATCGCATCGGCGTCGGCGCCGTTATCGGCGTCGTCCAGGTAGTGCGCGAGGTTCTCCGCGGCTCCCGCGGCCATCTTCGACTGCGCGTCGGCGCCGACGGCCCGCGCGCCGACGAGTCCCACCTCGATCAGGAGGCCGCCGGTCCCGCACATCGGGTCGACGACGGTCGCGTCCGGGAGGGCGTGGCCCGCGGCGAGGTTGACGTACGCGCGGGCGTCCATCGGCGCCATACTCCCCGGCTGGAAGAACGGGCGATCGGTGGGAGTTCGGGAGCCAAACCCGGCCTCGCGCTCGGCGACGGCCCAGCCGACGAGGCAGACGTCGCCGGCGAAGCAGACCCGGAGCACGTGGTCGGGGTCGTCGAGGTCGACGTCGAAGCCGCGGTCGACGAGGACCCCGCCGAGTTCTCGCTCTGCCTCCGCGGTGCTCACCTCGGTCGTCGCGCGGACGTTGCGGGCGCGGACCGCGACCGTCCCCGAGCGGTCGAACGAGGCCGCCTCCAACACCGCGACCGCGCTCGCGACGTCGGCGTCGGTCCGGCCGACGAGCTCGGAGATGCGCCGGGTGTAGGCTAGCGTCCGGACGCGGTCGGGGCGGATCCCGCGGGCGGTGGCGAGACCGGGGGCGACCCGCTCGACGGCCGAGGCGGCCGCGCGCTCGGCTTCCAGAGCGGCGAAGGACTCGTCCCGCGCCTCGCCCGCGAGTTCCAGGTAGTACACGGTCGCACCTCTCTCCCGGCGCCAATCAGCGTGTCGAATGCGTCGGTCGCGGCGGCGACGCCGCACCAACCTTTTTAAACCTTAAATACGAGATTTAAGTCGTCTATGAGCGATCCCAAGGACACCATCAACATCGAAAACGTCGTGGCCTCCACGGGGATCGGCCAGGAGCTCGACCTCCAGAGCGTCGCGATGGACCTCGAGGGGGCCGACTACGACCCCGAGCAGTTCCCGGGCCTCGTCTACCGCACCCAGGAGCCCAAGTCCGCCGCCCTCATCTTCCGCTCGGGCAAGATCGTCTGCACCGGTGCGAAGTCCACCGACGACGTCCACGAGAGCCTCCACATCGTCTTCGAGAAGCTCCGCGAACTCCAGATTCCCGTCGACGACGACCCCGAGATCACGGTCCAGAACATCGTCACCTCCGCCGACCTGGGTCGCAACCTCAACCTCAACGCCATCGCCATCGGCCTCGGCCTGGAGAACATCGAGTACGAGCCCGAGCAGTTCCCCGGCCTCGTCTACCGCCTCGACGAGCCCTCCGTCGTCGCGCTCCTGTTCGGCTCCGGCAAGCTGGTGATCACCGGCGGCAAGGAGCCCGACGACGCCCGCGAGGCCGTCGACGTCATCACCTCGCGGCTGAGCGAACTCGGCCTGCTCGAAGACTGAGCACGGGCTCGCCCGATGGCGTTTCCGCTCTCGCTTCCGTTCGCACTCCAGTCGGCCCCCGCGACCCCGCTCGCGATCGCCGGCACGTTCGCGTCGTTCGCGCTCTTCCTTTCGGTCACGGCGCACCTCGCCGCCCGCAACGTCCTCGGCGACGTCCCCGTCCGAAACGCGTTCGTCGTCGGCCCCGTCCCGGCCGTGGTCGCCATCGTCGTGACGACGTTCGGCGTGAGCCCCCTCGCCGGCCTCCTCGTCGCGATCGCCCTCGACGGGGTCGCGATCCACTACCTGTACGGCGAGGCGCCGCGGCTGTCGGCGTACGTCACGCTGATTCACTTCGTCGTCAGCGTCATCCTCGGGACGATCGTCTTCGGCGTGCTGGCGATCGTCCAGAGCGCGCCCGGCTGAAGGGAGTCCCTACTCCACGAGCCGCTCGATCTCGGTGACGAGGATCCCCGAGGCCCCCACCGCCTTGAGGTCGTTGACGACTTCGAAGACGTCCCGCTCGTCGACGACGACGTGGACCGCGACGGTGTCGTCGCCCGCGACGTCCATCACCGTCGGCCCGTCGAGGCCGGGGATCACTTCGCGGACGTCGTCGAGGCGCTCGCGCGGGACGTTCATCATCACGTAGCGCTTGTCCTCGGCCGCGAGCACGGACTCGAAGGCCGTCACCAGCTGTTCGACCTTGGGGTCGTCGGCGTAGTCGGGATGGGCGTACAGCCGCACCGAGGACTCGAGCACCTCGTCGACGATCGCCAGGCGGTTCATCCGCAATGTGGTACCGGTCGAGGTGATGTCGACGATGGCGTCGGCCATCTCGACGTGCGGCGTCAGTTCGGTCGCGCCGGTCACTTCGACGACGTCGGCGTCGATGCCCTCCCGCTCCAGGTACTCGCGGGTGATCCGCGGGAACTCCGTCGCGACGCTGCCGCCCGCGAGGTCCTCGGGGGACGTGATGTCGCCGTCCTCAGGGGCGGCGAGGACGAGCCGACAGCGGCCGAAGTCCAGGTCCACGAGTTCGACCAGGTCGCATCCCGACTCGACCACCTGGTCGCGGCCGGTGATCCCCACCGCGGCGGCGCCGTCGGCGACGTACTCCGGGATGTCGGCGGCGCGGGCGAAGAGCACCGTCACCTCGGGGTCGACGGTGTCCGCGTAGAGCTTCCGGTCCGCGGCGCTCTCGATGTGGAGCCCCGCCCGTTCCAGCAGGTCGACGCTCGGGTCGTGCAGGCGGCCCTTGTTGGGGACGGCGATGCGCATATCGGAGCCAGACGCGCCCGGGACGTACCACTTTCGGACGCCGGGCGTCGATTGATACTGACTAGTCTCACTGTTTGCCGGTGATCGCCACCCACGACCACGGCGATCACCGGTAAGGGACGAGACTAGTCAGTATGAGAGGAAGGCACAACCATCATAGGCGCGCGCGTCGATGCGCCAGTATGACCGACGACGCGGAGGCCGACGAGGGCGACGCCGCGGCCCGCGAGGCCGCCGTCACCCGGGAGACGGCCGAGACGACGATCGAACTCACTCTCGCGATCGACGGCGACGGCGAGAGCGCGGTCGACACCGGAGTCGGCTTCTTCGACCACATGCTGGAGGCGTTCGCCAAGCACGGCCTGTTCGACCTCACGGTCCGCTGCGACGGCGACCTGGAGATCGACGACCACCACACCGTCGAGGACGTCGCGATCGTCCTCGGCGAGGCCTTCGACGAGGCGCTGGGCGACAAGCGCGGCATCGTCCGCTACGCCGACCGCAAGGTCCCGCTCGACGAGGCGGTCGCGGGCGTCGTCGTCGACGTCAGCGGCCGGCCGCACTTCGAGTTCGAGGGCTCCTTCTCGCAGCCGGAGATCGGCGACTTCACGAGCGATATGGCCCGCCACTTCGCCTACTCGCTCGCGATGAACGCCGGCCTGACGCTACACGCGGACGTCGAGGGCGAGAACGCCCACCACGAGGTCGAGGCGCTGTTCAAGGCGCT
>JBDGUM010000082.1:0-9727 GCA_042215855.1 Halobellus sp.
GTGACGGGCTGGCGCTCGAGTTCGTGGTACTCGAAGGTGTTCTTCGCGTTGAGCGAGTCCAGCACGAGCGGGAGGTCGAGCACGTCGAGCCACGCCGCGGTCTCGTCGCTCTCGTTGACGTGGTCGTGCCACTCCCACTGCGGGGTGGTGATGAGGTCGTTGTCCTTCATCGGGAACTCCTCGCCCGCGACGACCGTCTTCATATCCTCGTGGCCGTCGATCGTGAAGCGCAGGGCGTTGGCGCCGTGGCGGTGCGAGGGTGCCGTCTCACCGGGCGAGACGGTCTGGACGCCCACGTAGATCGTGTTCGAGATCGCGTGGGCGGTGTTGATCGGGACGGCGACCCGGCGCTGGAATCCCGGCGGCAGCTCCGAGATCGGCACGTCGCGCTCGATGGCGTCGATCGCCTCCTGCATATCCTCCCACCGCCAGATCTCCGCCTCGGGATCCTCGAGGGCGTTCCCCATATCGTCCTCGATCTCCCACAGCGGCTGGAGGTTGTGCTCCTCGAGAATGTCCCAGGTGTCGGAACTCATCTCTAGGAGTTCCTCTGGCTCTTGCTGTGCCATACCGTTATATTGGAAAAACTCGATAATAAGTGTGTTGGACGTCGTCACGACAGCAGTTCGCAAAGCGGCCGCTGACCGACCGAGACGGCTACGCTTCGGCCTCCGCCTTCGGCTTCGCCTGTGCGTCGAAGATCTCGGCCGACGCGAAGAGCGACCGGCAGTCCTCACAGACCATCTGTCGCTGGATCGCGTACTCCCAGAGCTTGCCGCCGCACTCCGGGCAGTCGAAATGCGCCTCGACGAACGGATCCTCGGTCGCGTAGGGGTTCTCGAACTCCGCCATACCCTCCGATTACCTCGTAACTCTAAAAAGCGTATCGCTCGGCCTATTCCTCGGCGTACTTGCGGAACTGCGAGTGGATCTCCTCGGGGATCTCCACCGCGCCGCCGCCGCCGGTCTTCGCACAGACGCGCTGTTCGTAGCCGGAGAACGCCACGGTGTCGTCGATGGTGGCCTCGTACTCGAAGCGGACCGCGCGCGTGCTCGGGTCGGGCGTCAGCGTGATCCGGACCTCGTCGCCGGCGTGCAGCGGGGCCTCGAACTCGAAGCCCATATCCACGAGCGGGAAGCCGAAGTCGTAGTTCTGCGTGAGGTCCCAGAAGGGGAACCCGATCTCCTGCATAAACATATCCGAGGTCTCGTGGAGCGCGTCCACGATGCGCGGGTAGTGGGCGATACCGTGCGGGTCGGTGTCCGAGAATCGGACCGTCCAGGTGCGTTCGAACATTACTGATCCTCAAGCACGACAAGCGCGTCGAGGGCCATCACTCCATCGGTCCCCGCCAGCAGCGGGTTGACGTCGAGTTCGGCGATCGGGTGCTCGGTCACCAGGTCGCCGACGGCCGCGACGGCCTCGGCGAGCGCGTCGACGTCGGCCGGCTCGCGCCCGCGGTAGCCCCGGAGCAGCTCGGCCGCCCGAAGTTCCTCGATCGCCGAGCGCGCCTCCGCGCGGTCGATCGGCGCGATCCGGTGGCTGACGTCCTCGAACACCTCGGTGAAGACGCCGCCGAGCCCCGTGAGGACGACCGGCCCGAACGAGGGGTCCCGGAGCCCGCCGACGATCACTTCGGTTCCGCGGTCGGTGTCGAGCGCCGCCTCGACGAGGACGTCGGCCTCGATGCCCCGGTCGGCCGCCGCGTCGAGGATCGCCGTCGTGGCCGCACGGACCGCCTCCTCCGAATCGAGCCCGACCGCGACGCCGACGCCGCCGGCCCAGTCGCTCTTGTGCGTGACGGCGGGCGACGAGACCTTCGCGACGACCGGATAGCCGATCGCCTCGGCCGCGGCGACCGCGCCGTCGGCGTCCGAACGGACCGCGAACTCCGGGGTGTCGACGCCGGCCAGGGAGAGGAGGTCCTTCCCCTCGGCCTCGGTCAGCGCGGTCCGCCCGTCGGCGCGGGCGGACGCGATCGGCTCCGGCTCCGTGGCGTCACTCATCGGCGTTCACCCCCTCGTCCGCGACCGGGACCGCGGCCTCGACGCGGCCGCCGTCGGCGACGGCGTCGTCGGCGTGGAGGCTCGCGTACCGGGCCAGAACGCCCGCCGCGTCGGCGGCGCGCTCGGGCGTCTCGAAGTAGGGGATCCCGGCGTCCTCGAGCCGTGCGCGGTCGTCCGCGAGGTCCTCTTCGATCCCCTCGCTGGCGAACAGGACGGGCTTTCCGACGCGCTCCGCGAGCCCCGCGAGCGTCTCGACCGGGAAGCCGATCGACGCCTCGAACAGCTCGTAGACGAGCACGATGTCGACGCGACCGTCCTCGGCGACGGCGGTCACGACCTCGCCGAACGCCGGCATCGGGCGGCCGGTGTCGACGGGGTTGTCGGCGTAGGTGATCCCCGGGAGGATCCCGTCGATCGCCTCCTGGGTCTCCGCCGTCAGCTCGGGGAGCCGACCGCCGGCGCGCTGGATCCGGTCGGTGACGATGATCCCCGGGCCGGCCTGCGCGGTGACGACGCCGACGTTCGGGCCGTCGGGCTCGGGCGAGTCGGAGAGCGCGGCCGCCGCGTCGAGCAGGTCGTCGGTGGCGTCGACCGTCGGCGCGCCGTACTGAGCGAAGCCCGCGGTGTAGAGCTCGTGGTCCCCCGTGAGCGCCCCCGTGTGCGACTCCGCGAAGTCGCCGACGTCGGACTGGCCGACCTTGTACGCGATCACGGGCGTGTCGCTCTCGCGGCAGGCCTCGAGGAGGCGGCGCCCGTCGTCGGTCCCCTCGACGTGGAGGGCGATGGCGTCCGTCTTCTCGTCGCCGTCGAAGTACTCGATGGCCTCGGCGAAGCCGACGTTGGCCCGGTTGCCCAGGCCGACCTCCGCGGAGACGCCGCGGCCCTGGCGGCGGGCCTGGAAGGCCAGGACGAGCCCGACGCCGCCGCTCTGGGCGACGACCGCGACGTTGCCCTCCGGGATCTCCTCGGCGCCGCTGGCGAACGAGCAGCGGAGGTCCAGCGCGGGCACGACGAAGCCGCTCGTGTTCGGGCCCAGGAGGGAGATGTCGTGCTCCTCCGCGACCGCGACGGTCCTGGCCTGGAGCTCCTCGCCCTCCGGGCCGGCCTCGGCGAAGCCGCTGGCGTAGATGACGGCCGCCCCGATGCCCGCCTCGCCGCACTCCTCGAGGACGTCCGGGACGGCCGGCCCCGGGACGCAGCAGAGCGCCAGGTCGACGTCGCCGTCGATCTCCGTCACGGAAGAGACGAACTCCCGGCCGAACAGTTCGCCCTCCGTGGAGGGGTTCACCGGATAGACGGGGCCGTCGAACGCCGCGGCGTTCGCCATCGCTTCGTATCCGATCTTGCCCTCGGTGTCCGACGCGCCGACGACGGCGACGCCCGAGGGATCGAACAGCTGTTGCAGCGTCACGCCCGGACATTGCCCGAACGCCATCAAAGCGTTTTCCCCCTCTGACGGGGCCGCGGCGGGGAGCGGAATCCCCGCGGGAGTCCCAAGGCCGCTCGCCGCCCGGTTCTCCCCCTGGTATTCCGTAAGTTTATCATCGTGGATGGGATATCGGACGGCAATGACGCTACTGGAAGGACGCGGCCTGACGAAGAAGTTCGGGGGGGTCGTCGCCATCGAGGACGTCTCCTTCACCGTCGAGCGCGGCGAGGCCGTCGGGCTCATCGGTCCGAACGGCGCCGGCAAGAGCACGCTCTTTCGGACGATCACGGGCGTGCACCCGCCGACAGAGGGCGAGGTGTACTTCGACGGCGAGGAGATCACCGGCAAGTCCCAGCACGAGATCTGCCACCGCGGCCTGGCGAAGACCCACCAGATCGTCCGCCCCTTCGAGAGCCTCTCCCTCCTGGAGAACGTCGTCGTCGGCGCCGAGTACGGCGGTCGCCAGTTCGACGACACCCGCGGGCGCGCCCGCGAGATGCTGGAGTTCGTCGGCCTCGAGGACCAGATGCACGCCGAGCCCGGCGAGCTCAGCGTCGGGGGCCTCAAGCGCCTGGAGATCGCCCGCGTGCTGGCGACCGACCCCGAGATGGTGCTGTTCGACGAGGTCGCGGGCGGCCTCGACCCCGAAGAGACCGAGGGCATCATCGACCTCGTCGGCGACATCATCGACGAGGGCAAGACCGTCTTCCTCATCGACCACGTGATGCGCGCGCTGATGACGGTGAGCGAGCGCGTGCTGGTGCTCGACAACGGGAAGCTCATCGCCGAGGGCACGCCCGACGAGATCCAGAACGACGACGAGGTCATCGAGGCGTACCTCGGCGAGCACGCCGGCAAGGACCTCTCCGACGCGGTCGCGGGCGACGACGCCGTCGCCGGCGACTGATTCGCTCTTCACTCCAGTTCTTTCACTACCTCGGCGGGGTTGCCCCCCACGACGACCCCCTCGGGGACGTCGTCGGTGACGACGGCGCCCGAGGCGACCACCGAGCCATCGCCGATCGTCACACCGGGGTTGAGCACCGCGCGCCCGCCGATCCAGACGTCGTCGCCGATCGTCACTGGCTCGCCGGACTCCAGTCCGTCACGCCGCACTTCGGGGTCGAGCGGATGCGTCGCCGTGTAGACGTGGACGCCGGGTCCGAGCAGGCAGCCGTCGCCGACGGTCACCTCGCGGACGTCGAGGACGACGCAGTCGTAGTTGGCGTAGAAGTCGTCGCCGACGTGGAGGTTGTACCCGTAGTCGCAGCGGAACGGCGGTTCGACGTGACACGCCTCGCCGACCGACCCGAAGAGCGATTCGAGCAGGTCGCGCCGTTCGTCGGCGTCGTCGACGGCGGTGCGGTTGAATCGCTCGACGAGTTCCCGGGCCCGCTCCCGCTCGGCGACGAGTTCGGGATCGGACGCGTCGTAGCGCTCCCCGGCGAGCATCTTCTCCTTCTCGCTGGCCATACGCCCGACTACCGCTTGCCCGCGAAGTCGACGAACCGGGCGACCTTCTCGCTCGCGCCCTCGGTGACGCTCGACCCGTGATAGACGAGGCCGACCTCGAAATCGTAGTCGAGGAGGTTCGAGAGTTCCTCGTCGGCCTTCGCCAGGTCTGTGGAGTAGTGAGCCGTCGGGAGGACGAAGTACCCCGCGGGCAGGCCGCGGGCGTCGGAGCCGAACAGCGCGTCGCCGATGACGGCGATCCCCCGGTCCTCGTCGACGAGGGCGTGGTGGCCCGGTGCGTGGCCCGCGACGGAGACGGCGGTGAACGGACCGACGGCGTCGCCGTCGCCGAAGCGATGATCGACGTCGACGTCGGTCTCGACGCCCTCGGGGACCCACGACTCGAGGCCGAAGCGCTCGACGAGACCCGCCAGCCCGCCGATGTGGTCGGGGTCGCCGTGGGTGACGACGACCCGCTCGGGCGTGATTCCGAGTTCCGCGGCGGCGTCGGCGACGACGTCGACGGTGTTCTCGAAGCCGGCGTCGACGAGCGTGGGCGTCTCGCCGTCGAAGAGGAACACCCGCCAGCGGGCGTCGTCCGCCTCCATAACGGTGATGTCGTACACGTCCGGTGCGATCTCGGTTATCGAGGGGGCCTCGGCTGTCATATCGACAGCGTACGGTGCCGGGGGACATAAACGTACGTCGACGACGTTCGGGAGAGATCTCCGGACGGCGCACGCATCGCCATTCTCATTACGGTCGACCGTGACAACCCGCCAACAGCGAATATGCCCGACGGACTCTCCGCGCGTGCGGCGACCCTTCCCTTCGAGCCGGCCTGGCTGTCGCTCCCCGCGGGCGTCCTCGCGGCCGGCGGGGTGCTCGGGTTCGCGCCGCTCGCTCCGGACGCGACCCTGATGCTCGCGATCACGGTCTTCTGCGTCGCCCTCTGGATCGGGACGCCGGTGAAACCGTGGTTCACGGCGCTCCTCGGCATCGGGCTGATCGGCGTCGGCTTCTCGACGGAACTGGCGCTGTTCGGCTTCCGATCGCCCGCGACGTGGCTCGTCGTCGTCGGCCTGCTCATCGGCGAGGCGGCCAGCGAGAGCGGCCTGGCCGACCTGGTCGAGCGCGTCACGCTCGAGTGGATGCCCGAGCGGATCACGACCGACGCGGTCTCGGTGTACCGTTACCTGCTGGTCGTCCTCTCTGCGGGCAGCCTCGCGCTCGCGGTGCTCGTGCCCTCCTCGCTGGTCCGGGTCCTGATCCTGGCGCCGATCCTCAAGTCGCTGGGCGATCTCTTTACCGACCGGAGCGCGAAGGTCGGGCTCTTCCTCGGCCCGCTCTTCGCGACCTACTACGGCGGCTCGGGGTTCCTGACCGCGTCGCTGGCGAACATCATCGTCACCGGCCTCGTCGAGTCGGGCGGCGGGCCCGCCATCTCGTGGGCGCAGTGGGCGCTGTATATGGGTCCGGTGATGGGGATCGGCCGCGTCGCCGCCATCGTGGGGGTCACGTACCTCCTCTACCGGCCGAGCGGCCACGACGCGATCGCGGAGTCGGCGGTCGAGACGAGCGCCCCCTCGCCGACCGAACGCCGGATGCTCGCCTTCCTACTCGTGGGCGTCTGCGTCTGGGCGACCGACTTCGTCCACGGCCTCCATCCGCTGTTCGGCGCCGTCGTGGTCGCGCTGCTCGCCTTCGCGCCGAAGGTCGGCGTCGTCGACCACACCGCGGTCGGCGAGATCGACTTCTCGATCCTCTTCTTTCTGGGCGCGATCTTCGCGATCGCCGAGGGCCTCCGGCGAACCGCCTTCACCGACCTGGCCGCGGAGACGCTGCTCTCGTACCTCCCGGCGGATCCCTCGCTCCCGCTGGTGCTCGTGTTCGTGACCGCCATCTCGATCGGGCTCGCGTTCCTGATGGAGGGGCTCGCGGTCGCGAGCGTACTCACGCCCGTGTTCGTCTCCTTCGCGCAGAGCGCCGGACTCCCCCTCGTGCCGATCGCGATGATCGAGGCCGTCGCCCTGAACGGCTACTTCTTCCCGTACCAGTCGGCGGTGCTCGTCGGGATTCTGGGACTCGGCGTCGTCGACTCCCTGGAACTCAGCCGGATGGCGAGCCTCTGTACGATCGCGACCTACCTGCTCCTGCTCCCGATCCAGATCGCGATCTTCGTGTTCCTGTTCTGATGGGCGTTTTGAGATAGAAAATCCCCCGCAGTCAGTCGAAGTGCTTCTCGACGAGCTGTTCGCGCATAATCGTCCCCGTGTCCGACCGGGGGAGTTCCTCGTGGGTGATGGCGTACGTCCGCGGGCGCTTGAAGTCCGCCAGCCCGTCGTGCTGCAGGCAGTACTCCTCGAGGGCGTCTTCGGTCACGTCGGCGTCCTCCGGGACGACGACGACGGCGGTGACGACCTGGCCCCACTGCTCGTCGTCGCGGCCGAAGACGCAGGCCTCGACGACGTCGGGGTGGTTCCCGAGCACACGCTCGACCTCGGCGGGGTAGACGTTCTCGCCGCCGCTGACGATCATATTGTCGACGCGGTCGACGATGTAGAGGTAGCCGTCCTCGTCGACGCGGGCGACGTCGCGGGTGCGGAGCCAGCCGTCGAAGTAGGTCCGCTCGGAGGCCTCCTCGTTGTCGATGTACTCGTGGGACATCCCCGGACCGCGGGCGATGATCTCGCCGCGCTCGCCGGGGTCGACCTCCGCCTCGGGGTCGGGGTTCTCGTCGAGCGGCGCGGTCTCGACCACCCGGATCTCCCAGGTGAACGACTCCTTGCCGATGGTTCCGGGGTGGTCCTCCTGGACGCTCGGATGCGCGAAGGTGAGGTCCGGGCCGGCCTCGGTCATCCCGTAGGTGTTGTACACGTGTTCGGTGAGGTGCTCGTGGGTCTCCTCGATCAGGTTCTCGGTGACGATCGCGCCGCCGGTGCGGATGTACTCCAGCGAGTCGGTGTCGTAGCTCCGCCCGTCGCCCCGCTGGATGTCGTTGAGCGCCTTCAGCTGTGTCGGGACCGCGAGCAGGCCCGTCACGCCGTGTTCCTCGATGAGTTCGAGCGCTTCCTGGGGGTCGAACGTCGAGTGGAGGACGACGGTCGCGCCCGCGACGAAGTGCGGGTACAGCCACGCGTCTGTCGTCACCATATGGTACCACGGCGAGGTGCAGAGCGCGACGTCGGTCTCGTCGATGCCGTGCTCCATCACGGGCTGGATCGCGCCGTACCAGAGCTGGTCCTGGTCGAACTGGACCGTCTTGGGGACGCTCGTCGTGCCGCTGGTGTGCAGGACGGCGCACTCCTTCCCGGCCGGCAGCGACTCGTCGAGGTCGGCGGCGGCGGCGTCGAGGACGGCCTCGTAGGACTCGACGTCCGGGTGGTCGACGGCCTCCTCGCCGGCGTGGATCGCCCGCTCGAAGCCGTCGCGTTCGAGCAGCTCCAGGGCGTCCTCGACGTTGTGGTCGTCGAAGACGAGGATCTCCGCGGCGGTCGTCTCGGACATACTCTTGAGTTCGCCGACGGTCGCGCGGTAGGAGAGCTGGACCGTCGAGACGCCGCGCTTGTTGCCTGCCCACATCGATTCGATGGCGGCGAGATGATTGACCGACAGCACCGCACACCGTCCCTCGTCGACCCGTTCGGTGAGGGCGTTCGCGAGTCGGGTGCTCCGCTCGTCGAGCTCGGCGTACGTCAGCGACCGGCCCTCGTCTGTGATGACGGCGGGCTTGTCGGGGTGGCATCGTACCGTGCGTGCGAGCGCGTCGTTGAGTTTCATAGGTGCGTGTTAGGAACGACCAAGCCAACTGCAACATTAATTGTTTTGATTCCCGAAGGAGACGGCCGCACGCGACCGCTGTGGCGCGAGTCGAACCTCGCGGTTTTATGGGTACGCGACCGGAATCGGGGGGTATGTCGCGGGCGCTCACCGACGCGCTGGCGTACGTCCGACCGACGTTTATGCTGCCGGCGGTCGGGATGTCCGCGTACGGGGCGCTCCTCGCACCGGCGGCGTCCCTCGATATCGGCGTCGCCGCGCTTCACGCCGTCGCGGTGGGGGTCGCGCTGTTCGTCGCCCACCTCCGGGACGGCCTCGTCGACGGCCACGTGCGCGGCGAGGAGGATCCCCGGCTCCCGGTCGCGGCGTTCCGGTGGGGCATTGCGATCGGGACGGCCGTCGGGATCGCGATCGCAGCCGCCCTGTACGCCGTCGCGGGAGCGCTCGCCGCGGTCACGCTCCTCGGGCTGCTGGCACTCGCACTGCTCCACGCGCCGTATCTCGACAGGCACCCCGTGTCGGTCACGGTCGACTACCCGATCGGGATCGCGCTCGTCATCGTCGGCGGGTACGCGGCGCAGGACGCCGCCGTCCCCCCAGCCGTCGCCGCGGTCGCCGCAGTCTGCTGCGTGCTCCTCGCGGGGATCAAGGTCGGCATCGATGCCCTCGACGCCGACTTCGACCGCTCGATCGGCAAGCGGACGATCCCGGTCGTCCTCGGGCCGCGGGGGGCCGACCGCGTCGCAATCGGCGTCTTCGCGCTCGCCGCGCTCGCGACCGCGGGGGTCGCGGTCGGCGGCTACGTCGGCCTCGTTTCGGTCCGTGCGCCGTTCGCTCTCGCGGCCGCCACCGGACCGCTGGGCTGTCTCGCGGCGACGGCGCTGACCGACGGCGAGCGGAGGGTCCGGGCGCAGATGGCGCTTACGTACGTGTTCGCCGGCTTCCTGTTCTTCGGCGCGTGTATCGACCGCTGCGTGGGGGTCGCGATCGCGGCGCGGCTGCTCGGACTGATCGGGATCGCCTGATAATGACTAGTCTCACTGTTTACCGGTGATCGCC
>JBDGUM010000124.1:0-9634 GCA_042215855.1 Halobellus sp.
CGACCGCGGGCAGCGACGCGACCGTCGGGAGGCCGGCGGCGACGACGAGCGCGGCGGCGACGGCGAAGTCGCGCATCCCCACCGAGAGGACCGACGCGATCCGCGTCGGCCGGGACCGCCCGCGGCTGACGGCGAAGCCGAGACCGTATCCCAGCGCGTTCAGCGCGACGGCACCGGTCGCGACGGACACGAGTATCGGGACGTTCGCGCGGACGACCGAGGCGTTGGCCGCGGTCACGCCGCCGATGATGAGCACGACCATCGCGGCCGAGACGGCGGGGTAGTAGTCGTCGTAGGCGCCGACGAGCGTCGGCCGCCGGGCCCGCGCGCTCATCGCGAGCGCCATCGGGGCGACGACGGCGACGGCGAGGCCCTCCACGATCGGGCGGGTCGGGAGGTCGGCCCCGCCGCCGAGGAGCGCGGCGACGGCCGGGACGAAGGCCAGACTCCCGACGCCGATGACGACGAGCGCGGCCGAGGACAGCGCGGTGTCGCCGCCGGCGAGTTCGGTCATCACCGGCGTGACGAGTTCGGGCGTGACGGCGCCGAGGACGACGAAGCCGACGGTCAGTTCGGGCGGGAGCCCCAGCACCGATGCAATAGCGTACGCGATGAACGGCATCGCTACGTGACCTCCGAGCACGAGCGCGAGCGCTCCGGGGTCGACCGACTCGAACCGCTCGACGGAGAGCGTCAGGGAGATGCTGCCGATCATCACCGCGAGGATGAGCGTCGAGACCCGCGTGAGGACTGCGATCGGCGGGTAGAGAAAGCCGAGCGCGACCGCCAGAAGCACCCACAGGAAGAGGTGGTCCTCGACGGCGTCGGTGAGCGACATTGCCCGTCTTTCCGTCTCGCGGGGTATGGTCCCGTCGGTATTGCGTCGGAGACGGAGGGACGCCGCGCCGACCCGGTCACCCGGTCGAGCGCGTGACGTCCTCGACGCTGTACTCTTCGGCTTCGATGGCGTCGACGATGCCCGCGGCGTGTTCGGCGCCGCTGGTTTCGACCGTGAACACGAGGTACGCCTCGCCGACCTCCAGGTCCGCGACCGAGCGGTCGTGGCGGACGTCGTGGATGTTCGCGCCCTGATCGGCGATGATGCCCGAGATGTCCTCCAGTTTGCCCGGACGGTCGTCGATGCGGACGCGCAGCCGGATGCGCTGTTTGCGCTGGGTGAGCGCGTGGACCAGAACGGTCTGGAGCTGGGTCATATCGAGGTTGCCGCCGCAGAGCAGCGGCATCACCGTCTCGCCGGAGACGTCGAGGTCGTCGCTCAGAAGCGCCGCGACGGAGGCCGCGCCCGCGCCCTCGACGACCTGTTTCGCCCGCTTCATCAGGAGCAGGATCGCGCGGGCGATCTCGGTGTCGGTGACGGTCACGACCTCGTCGACGTTCGCCCGGATGATCGACAGCGTCGTCTCGGAGATGCCGCCCGTGGCGATCCCGTCGGCGATGGTGTCGACCTCGTCGAGGGTGACGGGGATCCCCTTGTCGAGGCTCTCGTGGACCGTCTCGGCGCCCGTGGCCTGGACGCCGACGACGCGCGTTTCCGGGGAGAGGTGCTTGATCGCGGTGGAGACGCCGCTGATCAGGCCGCCCCCGCCGATCGGGACGATCACGGTGTCGGCGTCGGGGCAGTCGTGGTACATCTCCGCGCCCAGCGTCCCCTGGCCGGCGATGATGTCGACGTCGTCGTAGGCGTGGACGAACTCGGCGTCGCTCCCCTCGACGGCGTCCTGGGCGTGGCTCATCGTCTCCTGGAAGTCCTTCCCCACTAACTCGACGGTCGCGCCGTAGCTCCGGGTGGCGTCGACCTTCGCCTGGGGGGCGTCGGTCGGCATGTAGATCGTCGAGTCGGCGCCGCACTTCGTGGCCGCGAGCGCGACGCCCTGGGCGTGGTTGCCGGCGCTGGCGGCGACGAACTCGTCGACGCCGTCGTCGACGTCCTGGCGGATCTTGTTGTAGGCGCCACGGGTCTTGAACGAGCCCGTCCACTGCAGGTGTTCCATCTTCAGGTACACCTCGGCGTCGACGAACCCGCCCAGCGAAGTGCTCTGTTCGACCGGCGTCTCCTTGACGACGGTGTCGTCGTCGAGGCGCTCGCGGGCGCGTTCGATGTCAACGTACTGCACGGGCAATGCGTCGGCGTCGGAGTCGGATTCTGTCTCTGTCATAGTGTGAACCGAGGGAGTCGCTCAGCGGATGATCTTGTCGCGGCCGGGGTCGAACAGCGGCTCGTCCCGGACGGTCGCGTCGTACAGTTCGCCCTCACACCGGACCTGGACGTCGGTGCCGGCGTCTGTGTACTCCGTCGGGAGGTACGTGTAGGCGATCGATTCGCCGATGCTGTAGCCGAAGTCGGCCGCCTGGACGTAGCCCTGTGGCTCGCCGTCGACGAGGACGGGGCGGCCCGACAGCAGGATGTCGTCGGAGTCGTCCAGCGTGATCGGGGTGATCTCGTCGTCGATCCCCTCCGCTTTCGCTTCTTCGAGGGCGTCCTTGCCGACGAAGTCGGTGTCGAGGTCGACGGCGAAGCCGAGGCCGGCCTCGTAGGGGTTCGAGTCGGTGTCGATGTCGGTTCCCCAGAGGCGGTAGCCCTTCTCCAGGCGCATCGAGGAGAGGGCGCCGCCGCCCATCGGCCGGACGTCGAGGTCCCGGCCGGCCTCCCAGAGGGTCTCCCAGAGCCGACTCCCGTACTCGGTCGGCGCCCACAGCTCCCAGCCGAGTTCGCCGACGTAGGAGACTCGCAGCGCGACGACGGGCACCTCGCCGACGTAGATCCGCTTGGCGGAGAAGTACGGGAAGCCGCCGTTCGAGACGTCGGCGTCGGTGCAGCGCTGGAGCAGGAGTCGCGATTTCGGGCCCCACAGCCCGATGGTGCTCTTCGCCCCCTCCTCGATCGTCACCGAGACCGTCTCGGGGGCGTGGTCTTCGAGCCAGCCGCCGTGGATGCCGGGGGAGTTGCCGCCGCCGGTGGTGACCATGTACTCCTCGTCGGCGAGCCGGACGACCGTCACGTCCGCGAGGATGCCGCCGCCCTCGTTCAGGAGCAGCGAGTAGCGCACGTCGCCGACGTCGATGTCGACGTCGTTGCTGCACACCCGCTGGAGGAAGTCCCCCGCCTCGGCGCCCTCCACCATAATCGAGCTGAACGAGGTCATGTCGAACATCGAGACCGCGTCGCGGGTGTGGAGGTGCTCGGCGGCCTCGATCTTCGATCGATTGATCCCCTGCCAGCCGTCCTGCTCGGGGATCTCCTCGTCGTACTCCTCGACGAGGTCCTCGTTCGAGTCGTACCACTGGGCGGACTCCCAGCCGCCGGACTGGTAGAACTCCGCGCCCAGTTCCTGCTGCTGGTGATAGAACGGGCTCGTGCGGAGGCCGCGGTGCTTCTCGGGCTGCCAGCGCGGCTCGACGATGCTGTAGACCTGGCGGTAGCGCGTCGCGCCCTTGTCGACGAAGTAGTCCTTCTCGCCCGCGTGGGGCTCGAAGCGGCGGACGTGGACGCCGCCGGTGTCGACCGGTCCCGAGGGCAGGCGGGGGACGCCGTTCTCCATCCACTCGGCGACGATCTTCCCGTAGCCGCCGGAGTGGGTCCACCAGATGGCGAGCGCGCTCCAGAGGCCGTCCACCTTCGTGGGACCGACCGCGGGCATCCCGTCGGGCGTGAAGACGAAGATGCCGTTCTCGGTCATCTCGTAGTCGACGTCGGCCGTCGCGGGCAGGAGTTCGTCGAAGGCCTGCTTCGCGGACTTCTCTCTGTCGGGATGCGTCGGCTCCTCCCAGTGTTCGCGGGTGAAGCCGTGGACGGAGGCCTGGCCGTCCTCGGAGTTCTTCCCCATCGCGTCGGGGTCGACCGAGAGCGTCTCGTGGTTGTACGAGCCCAGCCCGAGCGCGTCGCCGTGCGTGCGGAAGTACAGGGAGTTGTCCTGGTCGCGGCCGACCGGGCGGTGGGGTCCTTCGCTCATGTACTCCTGGATGTCGCGGTCGCCGGGCACGGGTAGCCCCTCGGTGTTGCTGCCGACGCCGCTCTCGCGGTCGGCGAGCTCGTCGAGGGGCTCGGTGACGACGTACTGGTGTTCGACCGGCGCGATCGGGAGGTCGAGGCCGGCCATCCGTCCCGTCTGGTAGCCCCAGTTGTTGGTGGCCATCACGCAGCGGTCGCACTCGATCGTGCCGCGATCCGTGTGGACGGCGGTGATCTCGCCGCCGCTGACGTCGAGGTCCGTGACTTCGGTGTTCCCGTAGAAGTCGGCGGTATGGCTGTTGGCGATGTACCACTGGAGCGCGGCGATGCCGTCGACGCGGCCGTCCGTGGGGGAGTAGTAGCCGCCGAGGATCTCGTCCTCGTCGACGAGCGGGAGGTGCTCCGTTACCTCCTCGGGCGCAAGGAGCTGTGGGTCCGGGAGGCCGTAGGACTCGGCCCACTCGACGCGGCGGCGGAGGAAGTCCATCCGCTCCTCGCTGCGGGCGAGTTCGATGCCGCCGACCTCGTCGTAGACGCCGGCCTCCGAGAGGAGGCGACTGGTGTAGTGGGCCGTCTTCGTCTGGATCTTCGAGGGCGACGTCTGGAAGATAATGCCCGGCGCGTGGACCGACGAGCCGCCGGTGACCGGGAGCGGCCCCTGGTCGATGACGGCGACGTCCTCGGCGCCGAGTTCGCTGAGGTGGTAGGCGACGCTGCAGCCGACTGCCCCGGCGCCGACGACGACGGTCTCCGCCTGCGATGGAAGGTCTGCACTCATTCGTTCTCGTCCGTCGGTGTTGCTGTCACGGGCATAAAGACAACGGTGGTCGGGGCGGTCGAACCGCCGTATCACCCTCTGAGGGTGGACAATACAGCACCTTCAAGACAGCCGATCGGCGCGCGGTGAGGGCGCCCTCCCACCGCGCTCAACCTCAGATTGACAGGATACCGATATGTGTGGTCACGGACTCGCCGCCGTCACTCGTCTCCGAGCCGGGGAGCCGGGTCGCGGTCGCGGATCGCATCGAGGAGATCACACAGCGCGTCGGCGGAGCGGTCCAGCAGTTCCGCGCCGAGGTCGGCGCTCGATTCGCGGGGGTCGCCGACGACGCCGTTGTCGGTGAACTCCTCGGAGTCGACCGCGAGGTTGACGCGACCCTGCCAGTCGCCCCAGCGGTCGCTCCCGCCCTCCGCGGCCTCCGCGAGGCGGTCCTCGTGGACGGTCTCGGGGTTCGCGTGTCGCAGGAGCGAGGTCTCCAGCGGCCCGGCGTGGCCCATCTCGGCGCTGTGGTCGCCGACCTCGTCGAACCACGTGAACGGGACGGCGTAGGCGTCGTCGCGGCGGACGATCCGCGCGGTCACCTCCTTCAGGGCCGGGACGTTGCCGCCGTGACCGTTGACGACGGCGACGCGGTCCCACCCGTGGCTGGCGAGGCTCCCGACGACGTCGCGGACGTACGCCCGGAAGGTGTCCTCGCTCGTCCAGAGCGTCCCGGCGAAGTGGCGGTGTTCCTCGGCGACGCCGACGGGGATCGCGGGCGCGACCATCACGGGGTCGCGGTACTGCTCGGCGGCCGCGTCCGCGACCGCCTCGGCGTCGAGGGTGTCGGTGCCGAGCGGGGCGTGGGGACCGTGCTGTTCGGTGCTGCCGACCGGGAGCAGGGCGAGGTCCGTCTCCGCCGCGTCGGCGTCGGTCCACGTCGTGGTCTCCAGATCCATACTCGGTCCGTGGCTCACCGGTCGGATAAACGTACGGCCCGCGGCGCGGAGCCGGCTCGTCCGGCGAATCGCTCCCCCGGGTACGCCGGGGTTCCCGCTGTGCCATACCCGGGGTTTTTGGTCCGCCGACGCCCGGTGCGGAGTATGGAGTACGCCCCCGTGACTCACTCGACGAGCGACCGCCGCCTCGGCCGCTTTCCCTCCGGTCGGGACCTCTCCGTCACGGTCCACCGCTACGAGGGCGGTCCGGGGCCGACGGTGTACGTCCAGGCCGCCCAGCACGGCATCGAACTCAACGGCCCCGCGACCCTCCGGCGGCTCCACGAGCGCCTCGTCGACGCCGAGATCGCGGGCACGGTCGTCGCGGTCCCGGTGGCGAACCCGATCGCGTTCGATCACCGCTCGTACCTGACCCCCGAGGCGATCGACGCGTTCAACGCGAACTTCAACCGGATCTGGCCCGGCGACGCCGGCGGGAGCTTCCAGGAGCGGCTGGTGGCGAACCTCTGGCCGCTCGTCGCGTCCGCCGACGTCGCGGTCGACCTCCACACCGGGATGCCGGAGATGCTCGAACACGTCCGGTTCCGGGAGTCCGATCCGGACGCGCGGGCGCTCGCGGAGGCGTTCGGCACGGCGTTCCTCCTCGCCGACGAGGATCCGCTCGACGGCTCCGACGACGCAACCGAAGGCGACGGCGACGAGGACGAGACGGAGAGCGACGACGACGGCTTCGCGGGGAAGTTCCGGCAGGCGGCCGCGCGCGCCGGCGTGCCCGCGATCACGGCCGAGCTCTCGAACAGCCGGACGGTGAGCCGCCCCGCCGTGGAGACGGGCCTCGACGGCGTGTGGAACGTGCTCCGCGAGCGCGACGTGGTGGCGGAGCCGGTCGAACAGCCGGCGGACCAGCGCCTGCTCCGGGACGACCTCCCCCGCGTGTTCGGGGAGGCCTCCGGGCTCTTCGAGCTCCGGGCGGACCTCTCCGTGGGCGACGAGGTCGCGAGCGGCGAGGCGATCGGCACGGTGTACGACCCCTCGTCGTTCGAGCACCTGGAGACGATCCGCGCCAGCGGCGACGGGGTTCTCTACTCGGTCGCGCGGGGCCGCGTCGTCGTCACGGGGGAGCGGCTTGCGAGCATCGCGAGCGTCGTCTGCTACTGATAGTGATACTGTCGGACAGAAGTCCGTGAACTATCTCGGCACCCCGTGGTGCCGATGAGATTCACATCGTTCTGTCCGACAGTATGAGTACTCACGCCGGGTACCGGGGTACTGGCTGTGAGCCCGCGGCCGTCCCGGCCCGTCCGCGACAGAACGCATCGGGTCAGAACGGCGAGTATTTGAAAACCCTCATCATTCCACACGCACCGTTAACCGATCACAATGTGTCGTACGCTACCAAGAAATGGCGTTTCAGCCGCACTCCTCGTTCGACGCGCTCGCGTCCGTGATCGAACAGCTCGGCGCAGACGGGCGGACCGTACGGCGGGCCGAGGCAGCGGCGGGCGACGAGGACGACGCGCTGTGCGCCACGGTCGACGTCGCGGTCCCGCTGTCGGCGCTCGCGTCACGAGACGACGGGCGCGTGCCGCTCGAACCGCTCGACGGCGCCGAGAGCCGCGAGGGGTTCGCCTTCGGCATCGAGCTTCCCGGCATCGACGGGAGCGACTTCGACCACGACGAGGCGACCGACCTCACCGTTCGTCCGATCGAGGCGACGCTCGACGCCGAGTCGGTGGTCGCGACGCTGGAGGTCGTGATCGGGACCGCCGATCGCGGCGACCGGGCCGTCGGCGACGGCCGCTCGCCGGAGCCCGATCCGGAACGCGGCGCCGGGAGCGAGTCGTTCCGACGGGGAGGCGGTCGCGGACGCGACGCCGACGGCCTCGCGGCCGCCCGCGACGAGTCGGTTCCGCCCTACGAGGACGAGGCGTATCTGCAGCGCCTCTACGAGGCCTGTGACACCTTCGCGGAGATGAGCGACCGGATCGAGATGGACGTCTCCGCCGAGACGGTTCGCCGGTACATGATCGACGCCGGCGTCCACTCGCCGACGTCGTACGAACTCGGCGGCGCCGGTGGCGAGCCGGAAGACCGCGGGACGTCGAGACGCGAACCGAGCGCCGGGGACGAGGCGGAGAGCGGGAGCGCGAATGCGGACGCCACCGACGCCGACGACGCCGTGAAACGGGGGGACGGCGGGGACGAGACGGACGACACCGGCGCCGACGCCGACGTCGGTGAAGATGCGGACGTCGACGACGCGTCGGCGTCCGCGGACGCGTCGGAGGACTCCCGGACGGACTCGCTCGGCCGGGTGCCGCCGGAGTCGCTGCCCGACGAGCAGTTGGTGGCCGACGGGATCGGGCTGCCCGACGAACTGACGCTCCCGGACGTGGTCAAGGCGGTCGTCGACGGGCGGACCGTCTACGATGTGCAGCGCGACCTGGGCCTGGCTCACGATCGGACGCGGCAGTTGCTCCGCCAGCTCAACGTCCTCGACCTGGTGCTGTGTCGCGCCTCGGAGGCCTCGCGGCGCGAGGTGAGCATCGAGACCGTGACCGGGCGGATCCGACAGAGCGCGCCCGACGGTGCGTGACACTGTCTATTGTCACTGGTTACCGCTGTTCGCCATCCCGTTCCGGCGAGCCAGCGGTAATGGCTGACAATAGACAGTATGAGGCGCGGAGATCCGACCGATCGACGGCCGTCGCTGCGCTCCGGAGACAGCCCATAAACCAAAGTAGGCTCGGGCCCTTCTGACAGTATGGCCTTAGGTGCGCAACGCGGATCGAAGTCCGGCGCGGAGTTCCTGCTGACCGAGGCGCGGTTCGAGCTGATGCCGTTCGAAAGCTTCGACGAGGAGATCGAGGAGCTGCCCGACGGCGCGAGCGTCGCCATCACGACCTCGCCGAAGCTCGGGATCGAGCGGACCGTCGAGCGGTCCGAGGAGGCCGCGGCGGCGGGCTACGAGGTCGTCCCGCACATCGCGGCGCGCTACATCGAGGGCCCCGAGCAGCTCGACGAGATCTGCGGACGGCTCCGGGACGCGGGCATCACCGACATCTTCGTCCCCGGCGGCGACAAGGAGGAGCCGGTCGGGGAGTTCGAGTCCGCCTACGACCTGCTCGTCGCGCTCGACGACCTCGACCACGAGTTCGAGGAGATCGGCATCACGGGCTACCCCGAGGGCCACGACTTCATCTCCGACGAGGAGCTCGTCGAGGCGATGGAGAAGAAGGCCCCCTACGCGACGTACATCGTCACGCAGCTCTGCTACGATCCGGACACCATCCTGGAGTGGATCGAGGAGGTCCGCGACCGCGGCGTCGACCTCCCCATCGAGGTCGGCATCCCGGGCGTGATGAACTACCAGCGGCTGCTGAGCATCTCCCAGAAGGTCGGCGTCGGCGACTCCGTGAAGTTCCTCCGGAAGACCACGGGCATCTTCGGCTTCGTCAAGCAGCTCGTGGGCTCGCGCGGTCGGTACAAGCCTGACGACCTGATCGACGGCCTCGCGCCGTACGTCGACGACGAGGAGTACAAGATCCGCGGCGTCCACATCTACACGTTCAACCAGACGCCCGACCTCGAACAGTGGCGTCGGAGTCGACTGGACTGACTGCGGCGGCCCCCCTCGCGCGCGGCCCCCGCCGCGAGCGATCCACAAACTACCAAATAATTTTTATATCTTAGCGGAAGGTAAGATTATCCCCAGCGAGTCCCGACGCCGAGATATGGCGTACGAGACCGTTGCGGAAGTCGATCCTGCCGTGGCAGACGCCCTGGAGGGCGAGCGCCGGCGGCAGAACGAGACGCTGTCGATGATCGCGAGCGAGAACCACGTGAGCGAGGCCGTGATGGAGGCCCAGAGTTCCGAACTGACGAACAACTACGCGGAGGGGTATCCGGGCGAGCGGTACTACGCGGGCTGTGAGTACGCCGACG
>JBDGUM010000035.1:0-9392 GCA_042215855.1 Halobellus sp.
TCTACGGGCAGGGGATGTCCGTCGCTGCTCTCCAAGCGTTACAGCTTCATCACACGCTTGCAAAAGCGGGTATGGAAGATGTCGCAGTTCAATTCTTCGACCGGGTTCAGCCCGTCATCGCGGACGCGTGGAACGTCGCCGTCGGTACGGATTTCCGTTTCGACGAGACAGATGGCCCGAAACCGACCGGGACCGACCTTCTGAACCGGTATCTATCTCGCCTGACTCGCAGGGCCCATCACGATTCGGCATTGGCCGACGCTTATGCCAGAGTCGTGTCCCTGGAGCGGCGGCCCACTTCGCTACTACGTCCGCGGGTCGCTTGGCGTGTGCTCAAACCATCTCTCGTCTAACTGGTCGGGACTGTGATTCCACCGCGGGCTCTCACAGCAGACATTGCGGTGAGACCGAGAAATAAACGCCCTGTTTCAAACGAACAGCAACGGCACCATCGCGATCACGCCCGCGGTGACGCCCGCGAGCAACTCGCGCCGACCGCCGCCCGGCAGCCCCTCGCCGGCCTCGAGCGCCTCCGGGATGAACTCCGAGAGCACCAGGTAGATCATCGCGCCCGCCGCGAAGCCGAAGCCCGCCGGCAGGAACTCCCGGGCCGCCCGAACGAAGTAGAAGGCCAACACCGCGCCGATCGGCTGCGGCAGGCTGGAGAACACCGACCACCAGACGAGCTTCCAGTTCGAGACGCCCATCGACCGGAGCGGAATCGAGATCGCGAGCCCCTCGGGGACGTTGTGGATCGAGATCGCGACGGTCATGAAGATCGCCAGCAGCGGGACGACGAAGCCGAAGAGCTGGGTTCCGCCCGCCAATCCGAGATCGGCGAACGAGACGCCGACGGCGACGCCCTCCGGGAACGAGTGGACCGTCAGGACTCCGAGGATGAGGATCAGCTTCTTGAAGTCTGCCTCCTCGTACTGCCGGGGGTCGACCTCCGCCGCCTCGATGACGTCGTGGGCGGCGTAGACCAGGACGACGCCCGCGACGAGGCCAACCCCCAGGAGGAAGAGCACCCGGTCGGGGACGGGCGCGACGGCGAAGCCGGAGAGCGACACCCGCACGTACTCGCCGAGCGCCTCCAACACGAGGCCGAACACCGACGCCGATAGCATGATCCCCGAGGCGATGCCCCACAGCGCCACGTTCCAGCGGTCGCTCACCTCGGAGACGAAGAAGAAGGGGACCGCACCCAGTCCCGTGGCGAGCGCGGTGACGAACCCCGCGACGAAGACGAACGCGAACGCGCCCAGGTCGACCATACCGGAGCTAGGCCGCCGGCGGGTATAAATATTTCATAATTCTGAAAGGTTTTGGCAGACCTAAAACGTCTGTCGCTGTGGGTGCCGCGGAGCCGCGCGTGCTCTCGTGTCGGTAGCGAAATACTTTCGGCGCCGTCCGTCGAGGCGCTCTTGCGGTGCGGCCCCGAGGGTTCCCGTGTGCACGACCGCGCAGTCGACTTCCGCGAGCGAGTCCGCGAGCGTCACGGGCTCGACGTCGACATCGAGACCTTCCCCGAGGGGACCGAGACCGCAGCGGACGCCGCGGTCGCGATCGGCTGGGACGTCGCCCAGATCGCCAGCAGCCTGGTGTTCGACGCCGACCTGCCGGTCTACCTCGACGAGTCGCTTCTCGCGTAGGCGACGGTCGTCGAAGTCTGATAGGCCTACTGTCACTTTTCACCGCCGAGCGCCGTCGGCAACGCTGGCAGGCCGCCCGGTTCGTCGCTCCGGCTTGGACCACGCTCCGCTTCCCACCCCCGCTGGCGATAGTATATAAATCCTGGTAGTGAACTCGGATCCGAGTACGCGGTAGCGGGATTTAAGCGGCGACCCCGAGTATTGTCAGGCGATGGGAGAGCTATCCGAGTTGTTCGCGCCCGAGCGCATCGCCGTGGTCGGCGCGACGGACCGCGACGGCTCCGTCGGACGGGCGATTATGGAGAACCTCCTCGACTCGTTCGTCGGCGAGGTCGTGCCCGTGAACCCCCGCAGAGAGTCGGTCTTCGATCTGCCAGCGCGCGACGGCGTGGCCGAGACCGACGCGGACCTGGCCGTGATCGCGGTCCCGCCGGACGTCGCGGTCGAATCGGTCCGCGAGGCCGGCGAGGCGGGCATCGAGAGCGTCGTCGTCATCACCGCCGGCTTCGGCGAGACCGGCAGCGAGGGCGCCGAGCGCGAACGCGAACTGAAGGACGTCGCCGAGGCGTACGACCTGAATCTGGTCGGCCCGAACAGCCTCGGAATTATGTCGACGCCGGTCGGGATGAACGCCACCTTCGGCCCCGAGAACGCCGACTCGGGTCGGATGTCGTTCATGAGCCAGTCGGGCGCGTTCATCACCGCAGTCCTGGACTGGGCCAACGAACAGGGCATCGGGTTCAAAGACGTCGTCTCGCTGGGGAACAAGGCCGTCCTCGACGAGTCCGACTTCGTGGAGTCGTGGGGCGACGACCCCGACACCGACGTGATCATCGGCTACCTGGAGGGCATCGACGACGGCCAGCGGTTCGTCCGCTCGGCCCGCGAGGTGACCCAGGACACGCCGATCGTCCTCGTGAAGTCCGGACGGACCGACGCCGGCGCACAGGCGGCCTCCAGCCACACCGGCACGATCGCCGGCTCCGACGAGGCCTACGAGGCCGGGCTCGAGCAGGCGGGCGTCATCCGCGCGGAGTCCGTGCAGGAACTGTTCGACGCCGCGCGCGTCCTGGAGAGCCAGCCGGTCCCCGAGCGCGACGGCGTCGCCGTGATCACGAACGCCGGCGGCCCGGGCGTGATGACGACCGACGCCATCGGGGACTCGCGGCTCTCGATGGCCTCGTTCACCGACGGGACGCTGGCGGCCTTCCGCGAGGCGCTCCCCGCCGGCGGCAACGTCTACAACCCCGTCGACGTCGTCGGCGACGCCGACAACGAGCGCTTCCGCGACGCCGTCGACGTCGCGCTCGGCGACGAGAACGTCGGCAGCGTCATCGTGCTCGCCTGCCCGACGGCCGTGCTCGACTACGAGCAGTTGGCGAGGGACACCGTCGCGCTCCAGGAAGAGCACGGCAAGCCCGTGGCGGCCTGCTTTATGGGCGGCGCGCGGGTCGACGCGGCCGAGGACGCGCTCGCGGAGGCCGGGATCCCGAACTACTTCGACCCCGCCCGGGCGGTCGGCGGCCTCGACGCCCTCTCGCGCTTCCGCGAGATCTCCGAGCGGGAGTACGCGGCGCCGACGACCTTCGACGTCGACCGCGAGCGCGCCCGCGAGATCCTTTCGTCCGTCGAGGACCGCTCCGACACCCGCCTCGGCGTGGAGGCGATGGGCCTGCTCGACGCCTACGGGATCGAGACGCCCGACGGCGACATCGTCGACGCGCCCGCCGACGCGCTGGAGGTCGCGGAGGGCATCGACGGCGAGGTCGTGATGAAGATCGTCAGCCCCGACATCCTCCACAAGTCCGACATCGGCGGCGTGAAGGTCGGCGTCCCCCACGAGGAGGTCTACGACGCCTACGAGGACCTCGTCTCGCGCGCCCGGAACTACCAGCCGGACGCGACGATCATCGGCGTGCAGGTCCAGGAGATGGTCGACCTCGACGCCGGCGTCGAGACCATCGTCGGGATGAACCGCGACCCGCAGTTCGGGCCGCTGCTCCTCTTCGGCCTGGGCGGCATCTTCGTCGAGACGCTCGAGGACACGACGTTCCGCGTGGCGCCCGTCTCCGAGTCCGAGGCCGAGACGATGACAGAAGAGATCGACGCCGCGCCGCTCCTCCGGGGCGCGCGCGGCCGCGACCCAGTCGACGTCGCGGGCGTCGTCGAGACGATCCAGCGGCTCTCGCAGCTCGTGACCGACTTCCCCGCGATCCTGGAACTGGACATCAACCCGCTCGTGGCGTCGCCCGACGGCGTCAAAGCCGTCGACGTGCGGCTCACGGTCGACCCCGAGGAACTCTGACACCCAATGACCGAACACACCCTACTCGTCACCTCGATCGAAGAAAGCACCGGCAAGACCGCAATCACCCTCGCGCTCGGCCGACTCGCCAAGGAGCGCGGCAGACGCGTCGGCTACATGAAGCCGAAGGGCACCCGGCTCCAGTCGAACGTCGGCAAGACGCTCGACGAGGACCCGATGCTCGCGCGGGAGCTCCTCGACCTCGACAGCGAGATGCACCAGATGGAACCGATCGTCTACTCGCCGACGTTCATCGACGGGGCGGTCCGCGGCCAGGAGGACCCCGACGAACTCGGCGCCATCGTCGAGGAGCGCTTCGCGGAACTCGCGGCGGACGCGGACCTGATGCTCGTCGAGGGCGGCGGCTCGTGGACCACCGGCGGCATCGTCGACCTCACCGATCCGGAGGTCGCCGATCGCCTCGACGCCGAGGTGCTGCTCGTCGCGGAGTACGAACAGCCCGGCGACCTCGACGACGTCCTCGCGGCCGCCGACGCCTTCGGCGACCGACTGGCCGGCGTGCTGTTCAACCGCGTCGCCGACGCCGCCTTCGACGAACTCGAACAGGAGTGCGTCCCGTTCCTGGAGGGACGCGGGGTCCCCGTCGTCGGCGTCGTCTCCCGCGAGCGGGACCTGGCGGGCGTGACCGTCGACGCGCTGGCGGCCGAACTCGGCGCCGACGACCTCGTCGCCGGCGACCGCGACGCCTACGTCGAGCGCTTCCTCGTGGGCGCGATGGGCGGCGACGCGGCCCTCCGGTACTTCCGGCGGACGAAGAACGCCGCGGTAATCACCGGCGGCGACCGCTCGGAGATCGTCACCGCCGCGCTCGAGGCCCCCGGCGTCAACGCGATCATCCTCACCGGGGGCCACCGGCCGACGCCGGCAGTACTGGGCAAAGCCGAGGAGAAGGGCGTGCCCGTGATGCTCGCCACCGGGGACACGCTCTCGGTGGTCGACCGCGCGGAGGCGGTCGTCAACACCGGCCGCGCCCGCGACGCCGAGACCATCGATCGGATGAGCGAACTCCTCAACGACCACGCCGACGTCGACGCGCTCGTCGGCCCGGCCGACGGTGGCCGTGCGGGCGGTGAGGGAACCGACGGCGAAGCGGACGGCTGAACGGGCGCCGACGTAGGTGAGAAGCGGTTCCGGAGCCGATCCGTTTCGAATTCCGGAACGTTCGGAAGCGGGGATCGAATCGGCGGACGGCACGGCGGACGACTCGAAATGTGACCTGCCGAGGAGGACTGAATCCGCCGTCCGCGGCGGTATAACAGGTGATTAACTATTACAGTAGCGTGGGACGTTGGGGTATGGACTTCGACTTCCCGACCTACTTCCAGTGTGCCGCCTGTGGAGCCGAAATCCCGGGCGATGCGGTCCGATACGACGATCTGGGCTATCCGGAGTGCCCCGAGTGCCGGGCGCGCACCGGGCCGCTGGCGAGTCTGGAAGCCGGCGAGGGAACCGAGGGCGGCGTCGCGGACTGATACGGATCACGCTCACATTGCACCGCCGAGTGCCATCCCTGTTGACGGCGCTCGGCGAGAAGAGACGGGAGTCATCAGTATTACCAGTCGAAGCGCGTCCCACTGATCCGGAACGTACAGGGTCGCGCCGGCCGAACGGCGCGTATGGACTGGTCGCGAACCCGCGACGAAGAGGGGCTCGTGGAGTGGACGCGCGAGGACGGCTACGTGACCCTTCGCCGTCGGCGCCGCCCCGACGGGGGCTGGGTCGTCCGGCTCGATCGGCTCTATCAGGCGCCGGACGGCAGCGGCTATCGCCGCGAACGGGTCGAAGACGAGCAGGCGGCCGAGTCGGTGCTCGAACGGTGGAAGGCCGAGAGCGATCCCGAGTCGGACCCCGCACCGACCGGGTGATACCGACCGCTCTCACCGTTTACCGGCGATCGCAACGTCCGGCCGTCCGGCGGCGGCGATCACCGGTACGAGACGAGGCGGTCGTTCCGAAGTCCCGGTCCGGGGTTACTCGTCCTGGAGCCGCTCCGTCGTCTCGATCAGCGGATGCCGGCCGTAGTCTGCGATCTCGATGTCGCCGATCGACGAGAGCCCTTCCTTGTCGGCGGTGCGCTGCATCCCGAGTTCGACCTTCTCGTCCAGGACGATGACCGACGCGTCCATCTCCTCGATGCCCAACTGATAGGCGGCCATCACCCGGTGGTGCCCGTCGGCCAGGAGGAGGTCGCCGCCGTTGTCGATCACGACGAGCGGTTCGGCCAGCCCTCGTTCGAGTTCGTACTGTCGCCCCTCGAGTTCGTCGGCGTAGACGCGCGCCTGCGTGGGGGTGAGGTCGTCGAGTTCGACCGTTCGGGACTCCTGGTGGACGCTGATCTCGTGGATCTGTTCGAGCGTCCGCATCAGTTTGCCCACCTTCTCGGGCGTGGCCCGCTCGATCTGCGAGCGGACGACGTCCGTGTTGGAGATGATCCCGACCAGGTTGTCGGCGTCGTCGACGACGGGCAGCTTCTGGATTCCGGACCGGAGCATCACGCGCGCGGCGTCGATCACGTTCATCTCCGGATCGGCGACGATGATGTCCTCGGTCATCACGGTGAAGATCGGGTCCTCGTCCTCGACGAGGAGCAGGTCACGCGCGGTGACGAACCCCTCGACCTTCCGGCCCTCCGAGACGGGAAACCCGTTGTGGCCCTCGCTCTCCTTGATCCGCCGGGCGACGTCGGCGACGGTGTCAGACGGCGAGACGGTCTGTACCTCGCGCGTCATGTACTCCTTCACTTGTGGCCTCCCGCTCATTGGCACCGGCTACGCGGCGCCGGTGCAAAAGCGTCCCGACCGGACGGTTCGCTACGGTTCGTCGCTCCCCCACGAGCCGAAGGGGAACTCCGCGGACCACTCGGTCTCGCTCTCGCCGACGTCCACCAGCGTCGTCGCGTCCTCCAGGGTCTCGAAGAACCGGCTCGCGATCACGTCGCTGACGATCCGCTCGAGGTCCTCCGCCGAGTCCTCCTCGGTCTCGCCGAGGATCCCCAGCGGGACCTGCGCGCCCGCCATGTCCGCGTGGCCGCCGGCGCTCCCGATGGCGTCGAAGGCGTCCCGGAGGGTCTCCCCGAGGTCGACGTCGGTCCCGCGGGCGCGCCCCGAGACGTAGACGGTGCCGTCGTTGAATCCGTAGACGATGGCGATCCGGATCCCCTCCATATTCAGCAGTCGGTCGGCCGCCTGCGCGAGCGCGTCGCGATCGGTGATCGCGCCGACGTTCGACGCCAACGCGTCGCCTCTGACGTCCCGGTTTCGGATCGCCCGTGCGAGGGTGTCCACCACCGCGGCGGTCATACTCGGCGACTCGACGCGGTCGAGCAACGAGAGGTCCGCGTACGTGAGGAGCCACGCGGCCGCCTCGAAGTCGGTCGGCGAGACCTCCCTGGCGAAGTCGTTGGTGTCGATCCGGATCCCGAAGAGGAGCGCGGTCGCGAGCGACTCGTCGGGGGTGATGCCGGCTCGGCGGAGGTAGTCCGCGAAAAGCGTGCTCGTCGCGCCGATGTCGCGCCTGAGGTCGACGAAGTGCGCCTCCACGGGCGCCCGCGGCGGGTGGTGGTCGACGACGATGTCGACGGTCGTCTCCTCGGGCAGACCGTCGTTGACCCCGGGCCGGGAGTGGTCGACGAGCGCGACGCCGGCGTACCCCTCGAGCGTCGAGTCCGCTTCGAGCTCGACGAGGTCCAGATCGAGGAGGTTCACGAGCGCGCGGTTCTCCTGATGGGAGATCTCCCCGAAGTAGCACGCGTCGGCGGGGACATCGAGGGTCGCGGCGATCCTCTCCAACGCGAGGGCGCTCGCGATCGCGTCGGGGTCCGGGTTGTCGTGCATCACGACCGCGAGGCGACCGTCGGTCCGCCGCAGCGTCGCGAACAGGCGCTGCAGCCGCTCGGCGCCGGGGCCGAGCGTCAGCTCTCCGATGCGGTCGGCGAGCGTCCCGCGGACGTCGACGACGCGGTCGACGGCCCGCTCGAGGCGGTCGCGGACGGTCGCGTCAGCGGTCGTGGTCAGGAGACCGACGATGTGCGCGTCGGGGTAGGCCGCGCGGCCCCGCTCCGCCGCCGCGGCGTTCGCGGCGTCGTCGTCGCTGGCGACGTAGACGAGATCGGCCCGCGGCGGAAGGTCGGCCTCGTCGGGTGCACCGCGTTCGACCGTCGCGTCGCTCCCGAGGCCGTCCGGGACCGTCTCGTCCTCTCCGGCGACGATCGTCAGTTCTCCGGACCAGGTGGCGAGCCGCTCGACGGTCTCGCGTGCGATGGAGCCGCACCCGAGCACCAGCCGCCGTTGCATACGCGGGCATCCGGACGCGGGCGCAAAAACCCCACCGTTAGCGCGACCGCGACGGGCCCTGACGGGAGTCTCCGGAACCACTCCGATCCCGGTGTCAGCGGTTCACAGAGCGCGTGAGCGTGAACACGAAGAGGGCGATCAGGAACGCCCCCAGGAACGCCTCGATCGCGGTCAGGTAGCGAACCGTGAGGGCCTCTGCGGGCCGCGTTCCGATGATGAACGTGACGAAGTTCTGGAGGCTGAACAGGAGATACTCCGAGAGGCCACCGCCGGGAAGCGCGTCGACGGATCGATAGAGCAGGGTGAACCCGACTATCGTCGCCAGCGACGTCAGAACCGCGTTCCGCGGACGTTCGCCGAGCCGGTCGTCTTGTCCATCACGAGGTTCGAGACGAAGTTGAACCCCGAGAGCACCCGTCTCCCGCCGGCGTCGCCCGAATCGAGCAGCTTCCTGAGGTGCACCTGCCGCCGGTACTTCCGCTCGTACCGGAAGAACTCTGCGGCGGCCTTGTTGTCGCCGCTCGCGGACGCACCGTTCTTCGCCTTCAGATACGTGTTCTCCATCTCTTCGGGGTGTGGCGATCCGAACGATCCGACATCGGCGGCTCCCGCTCCGTCGGCTTCGCCGTCGTCCGAGCCGAAGGCCGCCGCGAGGTCGAACGGTTCGAGCGCCTCGACGTCGAGGTCGTACGCCTCGGCGACCGCCTCGGGCGAGAGTCGGTCGAGGTCGTTCGAGGACCAGAACTCGCCGAGGTGAGTCGAGTGCAACTGCCACTTCGTCTCGGCCAGTTCGGTCTTGTACCGGCCGAAATCGAACCCGTCGAAGTCCGTGTTTCTGACGTGGAAGTAGCGGAAGATGCCCGTTTCGTCGCCGGACTGCATATCGATATCGACGTCGCCGATCGTCGAGTCGGACACGTCGTAGAAAGAAAACTCACCGGTGGGAACGGTGATCGCGCCCGATTCGGTGAACACGACGTGCCCGCGGACGTGTTCCAGCCGCCCCCGGCTCAGTTCGACCCCGGCGAACGACAGCCGATCGGTCACCGTCGTGGTGACGAAACTCCCGACGTCGTCGAACACTCTCGGTCGCTCGGCCAGCAGCAGAATCCGGCACGAGAT
>JBDGUM010000133.1:0-9384 GCA_042215855.1 Halobellus sp.
GTCATCGCGCTCGCGAGCGCACCCTTGACGACGACCTCGTCGCCGAGGTTCGTCAGCTGGATCTCGGGCACGTTCGACATCACCATCTCGTCCATCCGCCTCCGAATCGGCTCCAGGATCCGGTCGGGGTTGTTGAGCGCGACCGCGCCGCCGACGTAGATGATGATCGGCGCGTACGAGTGGACGATGTTGGCGACGCCCATCGCGTTCCAGTGGCCGAGGCGGTCGACCACGTGCGCGGCGAAGGCGTCGTCGTCGGCGTGCTCGAAGACGTCGACGGCCGAGAAGTCCGGGTCGCCGACCGGCAGCGCCGTCTCGGCGTCCCGCTTGTCGGCGAGGTACTCGGCGTAGTCGGGGATGTTGTTGCCCGAGCAGTAGCCCTCCCAGTGGCCGTCGTGGCCGCAACCGCAGGTGATCTGTCCCTCGGGGTCGAGCGTCAGGTGGCCGACCTCGCCCGCGTTGCCGTCCCAGCCCGCGAGGACGTGGCCGTCGACGCAGACGCCCGCGCCGATCCCCGAGGAGATCGTGAGGTAGACCATGTCGTCGGGGTTGCGCTCGGAGTAGAACCGCTCGCCGATCACGCCCGCGGCCGTGTCGTTGTGGAGGTAGGTGCGATCCGTGTCACACAGGACCGACAGCGGTCCGGTGAGCGGGATCCGGTCGATCGTGTCGGGGAGGTTCGCCGGGTCCTCGACGGTGCCCTCCGCGAGGTCCAGCGGCCCGATCGCGCCGATCCCCACGGCGTTCGCCCGTTCGGGGTCGACGCCCGCCTCGGCGAACGCCTCCCGCACGACGCCGAGGACCGCCTCCGTCACCGCGATGCCGGTCGGCCCCTGCGGCGTGCTGTCGTCACCGCTCCCGATAACCGTTCCGTCGCCGTCGGCGACGACCGCCCGGACGTTCGTCGCCCCGAGGTCGACGCCCACGTAGTAGGCCATCGTGTCGAATACGTGTGACCGCGGCACTTAACTAAGCGGGTTCGGGTCCGCTCCTCGCGTGGAGATGCGACGAACCGACCGCGGTACTGCGTTTCCGTCGCGCGCCACGTGTCATAACGATCGCTCTCGTCTCTCACCGCCGAGCGCCGTCGAATGGGAGGAGCTCGCCGGTAGGCGGTGAGGTAATCCGTATCACTCCGTGTCGGCTCTGACGAACGTCACCGGGCAGGAGGCCTCGAGCATCACTTCCTGGGCGGTACTCCCGAAGACGGCCTTGCCGGCGGGCGAACGGCGACGCCCCCCGACGAAGATGCGGTCGGCGGCGACCTCGTCGGCGAGGTCGACGATCGCCGGTCCGTGTTCGCCGACCTCGCCGCGGATCTCGTAGTCGATTCCGGCCTCGTCCAGTTGGCTCGCGGCGTCGCGGACGTTCGCGAACCGCTCGGCCACCTCGTCGGCGCTGATCTCGCCGGGCTCGAGGTCTTCGAGGTTGTCGACCGCCCGTTCGAACTCCGCTCTGGTGAATACGTGTCCGAGGACGACCCTCGCTCCCACCGGACCGGCGACCTCGATCACCTCTTCGAGGAGTCGGTCGATTCGCTCCCGTTCGTCCGGACCGACGGCTAACAGAATCGTTTCGATTGCCATCTCTCCCGGATCCTACACGGCGGATCGAGTTAAATGTAGGAGTGGCGGCGGGACCTCGCCGCTCGCCGTCGCGCGATGATCAGTAGTCCGGCGCGTCGTCCTCGACGGCGCGCTTCATCGAGTCGCGGCGGGACTTCGCGTCCCGACCGGTCGCCTCCAGGAGGAAGTCGTTCTTGGCGTCGACGGCGTCGCCCGCCGCTTCGAGGTCGTCGGGACCGAGTTCCGTGGGGTCGCGCTCCTCGAACTCGACGCCGAGTCGGTCCTTCTTGCCGCCGTAGGAGACGGTGCCTGCGACGACGCGCTCGAACACGGGATTGTCCGGTTCCTCGACGACGAAGAGGTCGCTGCCCTTGTACTCGGTCGTGCCCGTGATCGGCCCGAAGTACTCCTCGATCGTCGCCTCCATATCCGGGATGCGCTCTTCGAGGGTCTCCCCGCGACGCATCTTGTACTCCTTCATACTCCGTGGTTCGGTAGGTGGCGGTTTACCTGTTTCGTCACCGACCGAGCAGGGAGCGGATTACCGCTCGCGCTCGGCGATGTAGCCCTGCTTGCACTCCGGGCAGATGTCGCCGGCGCGCATCGACGACGCCCCGGCGACGCGGGCGTGCCCGCAGTTCGGGCAGTAGAACTCCACGCGGTCGTCGGGGACGTCGGACTCCAGCGTCGTCGACTCCCCGGCGCGGGCGAAGCCCTCCTCGGCCTCGTGGACGGCCTCCGAGCGGATCTCCGACTCCTCCTCGGGGGGCGCCTCCGTTCCCTCCGCGGCGGGGGCAATCCCTTCGACCGTCTCGGCGTCGTCGGGGTCGGCGTGGCCGTTCACTTCCGGCGTCAGGCCGCCGCCGCTGTCGAACTCGACGTCCGCGTCGCCGCCGGGCGTCGCCGCGTAGCCCTCGTCTTCGCCCTCGTGGTCCGGCCACCCGTCCGAGGCCGCCTCGCCGTCGCGGCCGACCCACTCGCCGTGCCCGCGGCCGTCCGACTCGTCGGCCGCGCCCGACGCTGCGTCGGCCGCGCTCGCGTCCGCGCCCGCTCCGCCCTCGTCGGCGTCGATGATCTCGGCGTCGTTCGTCACTTCGCCGTCGGGCGTCGGCTCTTCGCTCCCCTCCCGCGCCGCCGACTCGCGGGCGGCGCGCTCGGGGTCCGTGTCGGTCTCTTCGGGCCACTGCGTCTCGTCGCGCTCGGTCTCGTTCCCGTCGAGGATGACCGCGTCGTCGGCGTCGCCGCCCGCGTCGACGTCCTCCCAGTCGTCGCTGCCGGTCTCCCAGCCGTCGTCCGCCCCGCCGGCCTCGGCCTCGTCGATCACGCCGGCATCCTCGGCGGCGTCCGCGGCCTCGGAGGTCGCATCCGCGTCGGCGCTCGCCGACTCCGCGGACGAGTCCGCCGGCGCCCCGGTCGGCGGGTCCGCCGCGTCGCCGCCGCCGGAACCGGGCTGCGGTTCCGCGCCAGCCCCCGCGTCGGCTGTCTCGCCGCCGGCGGTCGTCCCTTCGTCGAGGCCGACCTCCTCGGGCGAGCGGATCGCCGTCACCTCCTTGTTCTGACTGACCACCTGCTCTTCGCCGCACCGCTCGCACTCCTGGACCTCGCGGATCGTGACGACGACCTCGTCGCCCTGTTCCTCCCGGTCGCGTTCGACCTCGGGCGCCCCGTACGTATGCCCGAGAAGACGGCACTTGAGTCCCATTACCCGCTGTTCCGGCAGTCAGCGCCAAAAGTGTACCTCCTGCGTCTGACGGGCGGCAGACGCAGTCGGTCGCGGCCGCAGCCCCGGCGCCGACGCCGCTCGCACCCCGGCGGCGGTAAGCGTATACCCGACGGGAGCGAACGTGGGGCTATGAGAGCGCGGCGCGAGTTCCGAGACCGGCCCGACGTCGAAGTGGAGGTGCTCGACGCGCTTGTCGATCGCGCCGAGGAGGGGATGACCGTCTTCGAGGTGCGGGCCGCGGTCGACGCCGACATCGACGGCATCGAGGAGGCGCTGGCCGCCCTCAAGCGCGACGGCCTCATCTCGGTCCGGAACGGCGACGACGACCGGGTCGTCATCCTCGTCGACGAGAAGGTGGTCCCGGATCCGGAGGAACAGCCCCACGACGAGCGGGGCTTCGTCGAGGCGTTACGCGACAAGTTCGGGCTCTGATGGAGATCACTCTCGTCCGGTCGCTTGCCTCTGTGGTGAGAAGGCCGCCGGCGCGCGGCCGTGCCGGGACGCTGCGGTTTTCCCGTCGGAGCCCCCACTGACGACAATGACCGTCGTCACGGAGGTACACGAGGACCACGGCGCGACGTTCGAAGAGCGCGACGGCCGGAAGCTCGTCCGCCACTACGGCCGCCCCGAGCGGACCCACCGGGCCGTCCGCAACGGCGCGGGCGTGATCGAGATGGGCTACGGCGTCGTCGTCGTCGAGGGCGACGACCGGATCGAGTTCGTCGACGACACCGTCTCGAACCGGGTCCCCCGCGACGACGGCGCGGGCGTCTACGCGCTGCTCCTCGACCCCCAGGGTCGAATCGAGACCGACCTCTACGTCTACAACGCCGGCGAGCGCCTCCTCTGTTTCACGCCGCCGACGCGGGCCGGACCGCTCGCCGACGACTGGAGCGAGAAGGTGTTCATCCAGGACGTCGACGTGAGAGAGGCCTCGACCGACTTCGCCGTCTTCGGCGTCCACGGCCCGAAGTCGACCGAGAAGGTCGCCAGCGTCCTCAACGAGGCGGGCGCGCCGGAGCCGCCGCTGTCGTTCGTCCGCGGGTCGATGGGCGACGAGGGCGTCACGGTGATCGCGGGCGACGGCCTCGCCGGCGAGGAGGGCTACGAGGTCGTCTGCGCGGCCGACGCCGCAGAGCGGGTGTTCCAGACGCTGCTTACCTTCGGGATGAACGCCGTGCCGTTCGGCTACCGCACCTGGGAGACGCTCACGACCGAGGCCGGGACGCCGCTGTTCGAGACGGAACTCCGGAATCGAATACCGAACGTCCTCGGCCTCCGCAACGCGGTCGACTACGAGAAGGGCTGTTTCGTCGGCCAGGAAGTCGTCTCGAAGGTCGAGAACCGCGGCCGGCCGAGCCAGCGGCTCGTCGGCCTGCGGATCGACTACGAGGCGGTCCCCGACGCCGGTGACGACGTGCTCGTCGGCGGCGACGTCGCGGGCGCGGTGACGCGCGCGACCGGGAGCCCGCTGCTCGACGCGCCCATCGCGCTCGCGCTCGTCGACTTCGACGCCGACCTCGGGGGCGCGGTCTCGGTCCGCGGGAGCGACGACCGCGTCGACGCCGAGCGCGTGCCGCTCCCCTTCGTGGAGGGGAGCGCGGTCTCCGCGCGGCTTCCCGACTACGCGGGCTCGGCACCCGAGCCGGAGACCTGACCACGAGTCGCATCCGGGTGTCGTCGCGTTGTCGTCCGGGCAAACACTCAATATCACGGGCTTTTCCCATCCACCAATGAGCGAACGCGCTCGCGTCTCGACAGGGATCGACGGCCTCGACGAGGTCCTCCGCGGTGGGCTCTTCCGGGAGCGAGCGTATATGGTGACCGGCGGCGCCGGGACCGGCAAGACCATCGTCGGGCTCCACTTCCTCACCGCCGGCGTCGACGCGGGCGAGAACGCCCTGTTCGTCGCCTTCGAGGAGGATCCCGAGGACATCCGCCGCGACGCCGCCCAGCTGGGTTTCGACACCGACGGGATCGACTTCCTGGACCTCTCGCCGGGCGCCGAGCGGTTCGTATCCGAACAGTCCTACGACGTGTTCGAACCGGACGTCGTCGAGGGCGGCGACGTCGCCGAGCGGATCGTCGACGCCGTCGAGGCCCACGAGCCCGACCGCGTGTTCGTCGACCCGCTCACGCACCTCCAGTATCTCACGCCCGACGAGTACCAGTTCAGACAGGAGGTCTCGGGCTTCGTCCAGTACCTCACCGACCAGTCGGCGACGGTGCTCTTCAGCGGCCACGAGGCGCTCGCGGGCGAGCGGGACACCCTCGAGTACCTCTGCGACGGGAGCATCCGCCTCGGTCACGCGACGAAGGGCCGGACGATCGAGGTGACGAAGTTCCGCGGGTCGGGAACGCTCTCGGGGGCGCACACGATGCGCATCTCCGACGACGGGATCGCGGTGTTCACGAAGCTCGCACCGGACACGCACGACCCACGCGAGCGCTCGGGGACGCTCCCGTCCGGCGTCGACGAACTCGACGACCTCCTCCACGGGGGGATCGAGCGCAGCACCGTCACCGTCATCAGCGGCTCCAGCGGCGTCGGCAAGACGACGACGGCCGCCCAGTTCGCCGCGGAGGCCGCCGCGGGCGGCGACCGCGCGCTCTTCTACCTCTTCGAGGAGACCCGCGACACCTTCTTCCGGCGCTCGAAGAGCGTCGGGATCCCGATCGAGGACTTGGAGGCGTCCGACGACCTCGTCGTCGAGGAGGTCGAGTCGCTGACGATCTCGCCCGACGAGTTCGCCCACCGGATCAGGCGGGAGGTGGAGGCCGCGGACGCCGACTTCGTCGTGATCGACGGCATCTCGGGCTACCGGCTCTCCATCCGCGGCGACGAGGACGACCTCGTCCGCGAACTCCACGCGCTCGGTCGCTACCTCAAGCGGGCGGGCGTGACGGCCGTCTTCATCGACGACCTCGACTCGGTGACGGGCGACTTCGAGCCCACGAGCGCGCACATCAGCTACCTCGCCGACAACATCCTGTTCCTCCGGTACCTGGAGGCGTTCGGCGAGCTCCACAAGGCGATCGGCGTCCTCAAGAAGCGGACCGGGGACTTCGAGCGGACGCTCCGGGAGTTCGAGATCACGGGCGAGGGGATCCGCGTCGGCGACCCCCTGACCGGACTCCGCGGGATCCTCTCCGGAATGCCGGACTGGGGCGACGACCACCCCTTCGGGGAGGACGGCGCCGGGGGCGATCCGTCTTCGGACTCGACCGAGTGACCTGTATGTCCGGATCGACGTCGAGAACCGACGACACGGTCGTCCTCCTGACCGTCTCGAATCCCGGGAACCGCGGCGTCCTCGTGGACTGGATCCGTGACGCGCCCGACTACTCGCTCGTCGAGGTCCCGCCCGACGCGGGACCGGGCGGCCGGCTCCCCGCGTTCGACATCTGTCTCGCCGACGCCGCCGGACTCCGGGCGATCGCGGGCGACTTCCGCGAGCGTCGATCCCGGGAGCGACCGTTCCTGCCCTGCCTGCTCGTCGAGACGCGCTCGGGCGCGTTCGATCGGCTCCCGTCCGAGATCCACGGACTGGTCGACGACGTGGTGACGACGCCGCTCGATCCGGCCCGGCTCCGGTTCCGGATCGACACGCTGACGCGTCGGCGTCGCCTCGACGAGGAGCTACGGCGGACCGAACGACGCTACCGGCGGCTCTTCGAGCTGGCGCCGAGCCCGAAGTTCCTCGTCGAGGACGGCGCGATCAAGACGATGAACCACGCCGCCGAGCGGCTGCTCGGTCGCGACCCCGAGGCCGTCCGCGGCGAGCCGCTCGCGTCGTTCGTCGCGAGCGAGGACCGGGAGACGCTCCGGGAGATCATCGATACCGCGCCGGCCGACATCACGCCGGCCCGCCCGACTCCCCGGACGATCGCCTTCGAGACGGACGAGTCGACGGCGGTCTGTGAGTGTTCGGCGGTCCTGACCGGCGAGGGCGACGAACGCCTCGTCCTCGCCCAGGACGTGACAGAACGGATCGCGCGCGAACGGCGGCTCGAACTCTACCGGCGCGCGATGGACGAGGCCACGGTCGGCATCTCGATCACCGACCCCTCGCTCCCGGACAACCCGCTGATCTACGTCAACGACCGATTCACCGAGATCACCGGTTACGACCGGGAGGAGGCACTCGGCCGCAACTGCCGGTTTCTCCAGGGCGAGGGCACGAGCGAGGAGACGGTCCGGAAGCTCCGGCAGGCCATCGACGCCGAGCGACCCGTGTCGGTGACGATCCGCAACTACCGGAAGAACGGCGAGCCGTTCCACAACGCGCTGGAGGTGATGCCCGTCCGCAACGCCGCCGGCGAGGTCACGAACTACCTCGGCTTCCAGCGGGACGTGACCGAATCCGTCCGTCAGCAACAGCGGCTGTCGGTGCTCGACCGGGTCCTCCGCCACAACGTCCGCAACCGGATGAACGTCGTGCTCGGCTACGCGGACCAGCTCGACGACCACGACGATCCGGCGGTTCGGGAGGTGGCCGAGCGGATCACCGACGCGGGCGAGGACCTCCTCCGACAGAGCGAGAGCGCGCGGCGCTTCCGGGACGTGATCGACGAGTCGTCACAGACGGCCGAACGCCGGGACCTCGTCGGCATCGTGATGGACGCCATCGAGGAAGTCGCCGCCGCGTACCCGAACGCCGACATCCGCACCGACTTCCCGGACCAGGCGATCGTCCAGGCCGACGAGAGCGTGACGCTGGGCGTCCTCGAACTCATCGAGAACGCCCTCGAACACGGACAGCCGCCGGTCGTCGTCCGGATCACCGTGGACGAGGACGCGGCGACGCTCTCGGTCTCCGATCGCGGCTCGGGCATCCCCCCCGAAGAGCGCAACGTCTTCGGGGGCGAGGAGGAGAAGCCGACAGAGCACGCCGGCGGCGTCGGCCTCTGGCTGGTCCGCTGGACCACGGAACGCGTCGGCGGACAGATCGCCTACGACGAGTCGACGCCCGCCACCGTGCGACTTCAGTTCCGGACGGTCAGTGAGACCGACGTGGACGACGGTGACGACGACGGCGACACCTGACGCCGCCGAGTCGACCCCGCGGGGAGTTAGCGTCCGAGCCCCAGCATCTTCCGCAGGTGCGACGCCGAGAAGAACGAGGTCGGACGGTCCATATGGACGCCGATCTCGCCGGAGAGGGTCCGGAGCCCGAGGTGCTGGACGGGCTCGGGGAGGGAGTACGCCCGGCGGAGCCAGCGGCCGAGCGCGATCTCCCGCGAGAGTTCGGACCGCCACGCCGACTCGTAGTCCCGGAGCGTCGACGGGTCGTCGGGGTCGACGGCCTCGACGGCGCAGTCGGCGGCGGTCATCCCGTAGAGGATCCCGCCGCCGGTGAACGGCTTGGTCTGCGCCGCGGCGTCGCCGATCAGGAAGACGCGGCGGCCGTGGACGCGCTCCGGCGGGCCGATGGGGATCGCGCCGGAGCAGAAGTGCTCGGTCTCGACGCCGTAGGCGTCCGTCAGGCGATCGAAGAGGTCGTTCACGGACTCGCCCGGCGGCGCCGCGAGGCCGTACTCGACGCCCGCGTCGCCGCGGGGGATCCGCCACGCGAAGAACCGCGGCGCGGTGAGGTGGACGTCGACGAAGTCGCCGTCGTCCGGTTCGGGATCGAACGCGAGCACGCCGTGGATGAGTTCGCCGGGTTCGGGGAGGTCACAGCCGCGGCGGACCCGCGAGGTCGGCCCGTCGCAGCCGGCGACCATCCTCGCGCGGACGGTCTCGGTCTCGCCGGCGTTCGAGACGGTCAGTTCCACGCCGTCGTGACGTTCGTCGACGTCGATGACGGTGTGCCGCTCGCGGACGTCCGCGCCCGCCTCCCGGGCGCATTCCGCGAGCGTCCGGTCCAACTCGACGCGGTCGATCACGTTCGAGATTTCCTCGCGCTTGTAGAACGGATAGCCGGTCGAGCTCGGGCCGCCGACGTGGAATCGCGCGCCGTACACGCGGTTCTGGAGGAGCCGTGCCTTCGCGTCGTCGGGGACGTACTCCCAGATGTCGGTGCTGACGTGCCCCGAGCACGCCAGCGGCGTCCCGACGGTCCCCTGCTCGAAGGCGACGACGTCGTAGCCCGC
>JBDGUM010000094.1:0-4521 GCA_042215855.1 Halobellus sp.
TAGATCACTAGCAAATCGCACCGCCTCACCCTTCATCCTTATCTGAACAGTGCCGAGCGGACCCCGCCGAACACTCAAGAACGCGGCGTCGATACTACCGATATGACCGATTCCGGGGAACCGACTCGCGGCCCGACGGCTACCGCGGCGGCCAGGGTGACGCTGGCGCCGCCGCCCGGATTTCGCATCGACGGCGTCTCCGACGCGCTGACCGAACCGCTCCGGAACCGGACCGTCGTCCGGGGCGACGACGTCCGTGCCACGCTCTTCGGGGGATCGCTGACCGTCCGGTTCGTCGTCACCGACGTGACGCCCGCGGAGCCGGGCACGGTGACCGAGGAGACCGACATCGTCGTGCGCGAGGACCCGGTCGGACCCGGCGACGGGGTGGGCGAGCCGTCCCGGACCGCCGACGAGGTGGGGGGCCTGGACGACGTGCTGGACAGCCTGCGTCGGCTGGTCGCCTTTCCGCTGGAGCGCGGCGACGCCTACCGTAGTCTCGCCGAGAGCGCCCCCGCGGGCGTGCTGCTCACCGGACCGCGGGGCAGCGGCAAGACGCTGCTCGCCGACGTGGTCGGGGCCGAGACGGCCGCCCACTACGTGCGGATCCCGCACGCGGAGGCGGTCACGCGCCGCTACGACGACGGCTTCGACGGTCTGGCCCGCGAGGCCGTCCGGGAGGCGCCGACGGTCGTCCTCCTCGACGACGTCCATCGGCTGGCCCCCGCGGACGAGGACGGGCCGGCCGGTGCCGGAGCGGCCCGAGTCGGCGTCTTCCTCGACGCCGTCGAGCGGGAGGACGTGGTAGTCGTGGGCACCACCGCCCGCCCGGAGGAGCTGGCCCCCTCGCTGCGGCGCGCCGGGCGGTTCGAGCACGACCTCGAGGTACCGGTCCTCGACAGGGACGGCCGCCTGGACGTGCTCCGGACTCACACCGACGGGGTGCGCCTGGCGGCCGACGTGGACCTGCCCGGGATCGCCGACCGGACCCACGGGTACGTCGGTGCCGACGTCCGGGCGCTGATCGGCGCGGCCGTCCGACACGCCGTCGAGCGTGCCGTCGACGTGAGCGCGAGCGAACCCGGCAGGGGCGACTGGGCCGGCCGGCAGCTCTCGGTTACGGCCGTCGACTTCGAGGAAGCCCTGGAGACGGTGACTCCCAGCGGGATGCTCGGCCTGCGCATCGAGCGTCCGGACGTGAGCTACGACGACATCGGGGGGCTGGACGAGGCCAAACTGGAACTGGTCCGGGCCGTCGAGTGGCCGATCACCTACCCCGAACTGCTCGATCGCGTGGCGACGACGGCCCCCACGGGGGTGTTGCTTCACGGACTTCCGGGCACCGGGAAGACGATGCTGGCCCGAGCCGTCGCCAACGCCACC
Organism: Halobellus sp.; assembly: GCA_042215855.1. Classification (GTDB taxonomy): domain Archaea; phylum Halobacteriota; class Halobacteria; order Halobacteriales; family Haloferacaceae; genus Haloquadratum. The sequence continues at coordinate 1,384 of JBDGUM010000094.1, forward strand.
GACGCCAACTTCGTCGCCGTCGAGGGACCGGAACTGCTCGACCGGTACGTCGGCGAGAGCGAACGAGCCGTCCGCGAGGTGTTCGAGCGGGCGGCCCGCAACGCCCCCTGCGTCGTCTTCTTCGACGAGATCGACGCGCTGGCGCCGGAGCGCGGCGGCAGCTCCGACACCGAGGTGACAGAGCGGGTCGTCTCGCAGCTCCTCACCGAGCTCGACGGCATCACGCCACGCGAGGAGGTGGTCGTGATCGGTGCGACCAACAGACCGGACATCATCGATCCGGCGCTCCTCCGACCGGGTCGGCTGGAGCGCATCGTCGAGGTCCCGATGCCCGACGAGGCGGCCCGAGAGGAGATCTTCCGAACGCACGCGGCCGACGTGCCGACCGAGAGCGTGAACTTCGCCGATCTGGCGGGGCGCACTGACGGGTACAGCGGCTCCGACGTGGAGGCCGTCGTCCGGGAGGCGGGGTTGCTGGCCGTCGAGGACCATCTCCGCGCGACGGTCACGCAGGGCCAGCCGGTCGATCCCGGGTCGGTCGCCGTCCGTACCGAGCACTTCGAGCGGGCCCTGGAGACGGTCGAGCCTTCGGTCTCGGCGACCCGCCGGGAGCGGTACGCCGACTTAGTCGATAGCCTCAATGCGGGGTGACCCCGTAGTACCGCGTATGGAGACGAGCCAGGTCGTCTTCGGACTGCACGCTGTCATCGGAGCCGCATTGGCCGCCTTCGGCCTCTTGAGCATCACCTCCGGCGGAATCGTCAGCGGCGGGGTCAACGTCCTCATCGGCGCCGCCGTCGTCTTCGTCGGGTTCCGGGTACGGGAGATGGTCTGATACCGACCGTTCTCACTCGTTTTCGACGGGCGCCGTGGGCGAGGGTGGCGCTCGGTGGTACGAGAGGAGTGTAGACAGCACGCGACAGGGATCGTCGAGTGCTGTCGGATCGACGTGTCCTCGCGAGCGGCCACAGCGGCGATCCCGACTGACCGCTCGTCCGGTCGCGCGCGTCCTGCGTGCGAGGACTCGTAGACGCCACTGTCACCTCGGGGTCGCGACACGTCGAAAAAAGCGCAGTCGATTACTGCCGGTTCAGCAGCGGTGCGTCAGTCTGCGGCGGAGGCCTCCGCGGACGGCTCGGGCGCGTCGCCCATCAGGCCGATGGCCTCACGCGAGCGCAGGAGGATGAGGCCGAAGCCGACCTTGGCCAGCACGTCGAGCACCATGAAGCCCGCCGTCTCGACGTACAGCGAGACGAGACCGGCACCCTCGGTGCCGATGACCCACCAGATCGGGTAGATGGTCCAGAGAACCAGGACCACGTTGCGGAGAACCCGGAACGTGTCCCGGCGGGACTCGCTCTCCAGCTCGCTGGCCTTGCGCCCGAGGCTGAAGTACAGCACGTACAGGATGTAAATGAGCGCGATGTCACTGACCACCCACCAGATGTACCGGTAGGCTTCGACGGTCGTGAGCGCGCCCACGAGCCCCGTGATGATCATAAACGCGTCGGCCATCACGAGGCCGAGGATGGTCGACCGCTCGACGTCCGCGAGCAACGCGAGGTCGAGCAACAGGAGCGGCGTCGTGAACAGCCAGTCAGCGTACCGGGCCCAGTAGATGGGGTGCGATTCGCCGCCGAAGCTCACGGTGGTCACGCCGAACCCGAGGAACATCGAGAGGTACGACGCGAACGCGATGGCGGGAATGAGCGTGGTGACGGTGTAGAACATCTTCGCTTCCTCGTCCTCTACGCCGAAGCCCTGCGTCCAGAAGTACATCGCGCCGAGGAACATCAGGGCTGTACCGATTCCGAGCCAGATCGATTCTGGTCTCGCTAACGGATTCGCCTTTGCGATCTGCAGCAGTACTTCACCGGGCATACACGGTGACGTAGGTGATCTCTTGCGATATATTTGATACCTAATTGACTGTGTGCCCCCCGGGAATCGGAGCGATGAGGATATGTACGCCTGCGGAGTAGGAGGGGTGAATGACCTCCGCGACGGACGATCCGATCGCCGAGACGGTCCTCTCCGACGACCCGGAAGCTCGTGCGAGATACGCGGAATGGGCGCTCCTCGGACGGTACGATCTCACGACGAAACTGCACGCGGTCGCGGCCATCAGCGGACTCGCCGCCGTCGCGCTCTGGGCAACGACGACGTTCTGGGGCCGCGACCTCCAGGAGACCCTCGGAGGCGATCCGCTCGCGGCCAGCATCGCGGCGTCGATCGTCCTGGCAGCCGGGCTGAAATTCCTCACTCTCGGGGCGGGCGGGCTGGTGTTGTCGGGTGTGCTCCGCCGCCGCGCGATCGACCGCATCGATCCCGAGCGGATCCTGGCGGTCGAGGAGACGGCCTCGCTGCTGGGTCTGGGTACCGGCGGCCTGGGGACGACGATCGGTGTCGGCCTGTTGGTGCTGATCGCGACGACCGACCCGCTCTCTGCCGGTGCGTGGCTGGCACGCCTGATCGCACCGGTCGCCCTTCCGGTGACCTATCGGATCATCCTCTGGTGGGCAGTCGGACTCATCGCGGCCTGTCTGGCTGCGTCCGTCGTGTTCGGCGCCGACCGACGGTCGGAGGGCGAAACAGTTGGGTAGAGTCTTTAGAAGGGCTCCGCGGCAACGCCCGGTAATGAGCGACCAGTCCGACACTGAACTCGAAGAGGAACAGGAGTCCGAACAGGCGGGTGCGAGCGCACAGGAGACCGCGTCCGAGGAGGAGGTCGTGGTGGACCTCGACTCCGCCGAGGAGTACCAGACCCGCATCGAGGAGCTCGAAGAGACCGTCGAGGCGCAGCGCGAAGAGATCGAAGAGCTGCAGGACCTGATGGTCGATCTCTCGGCGCGGGTGGCCGACGGACGGGGGTTCGGCGTCTGTCCGGAGTGTCACGGACCGGTCAGGAAGGTCCGGCGCTGGCTGGGCGCGACGACCATCGAGTGCGCCCGCTGTGGCGAAGTGTACCACGAGTACTGATACCGGCCCCTCTCGTCTCCGCCCGCCCAGCGCCGCCGACGGGTTCTCCTCGACGGAAAAAGCGGCAGTGATCGGTATGGGAGTCCGTCGAACAGCACAGCGGCGTCTGTGGCTCCTCGCTCACTCGATCTCCGACCACGAGCGATCGGGCGAGCGATC
>JBDGUM010000094.1:4621-9364 GCA_042215855.1 Halobellus sp.
CGATAGTGAACTATATCAGTGATGATGGTTGGCTGGGTATCGATTCCGGTACCGGCGGCGGATCCATCCCCGGATCCGACCGTCGGACCGGCACCGGGATCCGGGAGTCGTCCACACGGCCGTGGGCAGCCAGGGAGCCGACGGCGACGGCGGGCGAAGCGTCCCGGAATCCAGCCACAGCCCTCGTACCGTCGCACCGGTCCTCGCGCCGCCTCGCGGTGCCGCTGCGCTCCGGCCCCGACGAGGCAGTCCGGAAGGCCTCGCGGCACCTCCAGTGACGCCCCGTACGACTATGACCAGTAGAAACCGAGATATCGACCGCGTCGAGACAGAGCGAACGACGGAAGTCCGACCCGTGCGCGTCCTGTACGCCGGGGATTCACTCCCGTCCGGTCCCAGCGCCGCAGACGTCGCGGACGCCGACGCCCGTCTGAGCGTCGACCGGGTAACGGATCCCACCACCGCGCGGGAACGCGTGTCCGGCGGCAGCGTCGACTGCGTCGTCGCGACCCACCAGGAGGGCGGATTCGACGGCCTGGCCGTCCTGGAGGCCATCCGCCGCGACCACGCCGACTTCCCGGTCGTTCTCGTGCCCGAGGAGGTAGACGACACGGTGGCCAGACGCGCCGTGGCGGCCGACGCGACGGCACTCGTTCCGGCGGACGGAGACGACGCCGTCGAGGCGGTCGCCGAGGCCGTCGGTGACGCCGTATCGACGGCCGCGGACGGGAGCAGGACCCGAATGCCGGTCTCGGACCTGCCCGAGGACGCCGAACGACGACTCAAGGAGCGAGCTCTGGACGAGGCACCCGTCGGCATCACCATTTCCGACGCCACGCGCCCCGACAACCCCATCATCTACGTCAACGACTGCTTCCGGGAGATGACCGGCTACGAGCCCCAGGAGGCGATCGGGCGGAACCACCGGTTCCTCCAGGGCCCGGAAACCGACCCCGAGCGGGTCGCCGAACTCGCCGAGGGCATCGCCGAGAAGCGCCAGACTCGGGTCGTCCTCCGGAACTACACCGCCGACGGCGCGCTCTTCTGGAATCAGGTCGACGTCGCCCCCATCTTCCGGGACGGCGAGGTCACCCACTACGTCGGCTTCCAGATGGACGTCACCGAGCGCGAGCGTACCAAGCGCCGGCTGGCCGAGGAGCGTGAGGCGCTCGATCGTCTGCTCGACCGCCTGCAAGGACTGTCGACCGACGTCACCGCCGCTCTGGTCCAGGCCGACAGCCGTGCGGAGGTCGAAGAGCAGATCGTCGAACGTATCGCCGAGGGCGACGAGTACGCCGCCGCCTGGCTGGGCCGGTACGACGCCGTCGAAGAGGCGGTGAGCGCCGACCTCCTGGCGTCCGAGGGGGGAGACGTGATCGCGTCCGAAGAGGGCGAACGGTCCGTGTCGGTTCACGGCGACGCCCCCGGGGTACGGGCCCTCGCGGACGCCATCGAGAACCAGGAGACCGCGGTCGTCGACGACGCCGGCGGACTCCCGAAGGCCGGTGCCGGCGAACGGTGCCTCCTGGTCCCGCTGGCCTATCGCTCGACGACGTACGGCGTGCTGGCCGTCTTCGACGACGAGGACTTCCTCGACTACCGGGAAGAGGCCCTGCTGGGCGCGCTGGGACAGAGCATCGGAACCACCATCAACGACCTGCTGACCAAGCAGACGCTGGCCTCCGACACCGCGCTCACCATCGAGGCGGAGGTCCACGGCGACCTCCCGCTGGTCGATATGGCAGCCGCCCTCGACTGCGAACTGGAGGACGAGGCGACGGCGACCGACGACGGATCGATCCTGCTTCTGGCCAGCACCGATCACGACGATCCCGAGACCGTGCTCGCGGCCGCGGAGGGCACGGAGGGCGTCGCCGCGGCCGAGATCCTGGTCGCCGACGAGAAGGGGTGCGTCGTGCAGTTGCGGCTGTCGTCGTCGCCGCTCGAGACCCTCCTGATCGGGACGACCGGACGGCTGACCGGATTGCGAACCGAGGGCACGGCCCTGCGGCTGACCTTCCAGGTCGGGACCGAACAGGCCGCCCGCCGGCTCCTCAAGGAGCTGCGCGAGCGCTACGAGCGGGTCGAACTGCTGGCGTACCACGAGTCGACGGAGCCGGCCCAGACCGCACGCGGATTCCGCGACGAACTGCGGAGCCGCCTCACCGATCGGCAGCTCGAGGCACTCCAGAAGGCCTACGTCAGCGGGTTCTTCGAGTGGCCGCGCCGGGCCGACGGGGACCAGCTCGCGGAGTCGATGGGGATCGTCCCCTCGACCTACCACCAGCACCTCCAGGCCGCAAAGCGGAAGCTTGTCGAGGCGTTCTTCGAGGAGTGATACCGGCTGTGAGTACTCGCAGTGGTCACCGCCAAGCGGTACCCCCGTCGACGGCGCTCGCCGCGCGGAGACGGGAGTGATTGCACCGTCGGACGAACCCGTCGCTACGCTCGCTCACCCCTCGGGAACGAGCAGACGTATCAGGACGTTCCTCCGACAGTATAGCGTGACCGACCGGGCGGTTCCGGCTCACCCCTGTTCGAGGTGCGTCTTGAGATTCTCGAGTGTCGACCTCGCTTCGCGGCGGTTGTACGCCTCCGCGATCGGCGCCAAGACCGTGTCGATGACCGTCTCCGGAAGCGAATAGACCGCCTCGTAGGCCAGGTGGGTCCCCCCGTCCTCGCCGGTGAGGTCGTAACTGATCGTGCCCTCGATCGCGCCGGTGAGTTGCTGAACGAGCCGCGATCCGGGAACCCGCTCGATATCCTCGACGTGCCCGGCGAGCGTGACGCCCGCGAGTTTGTACCGGTATCTCGCGCGTTTCCCCCCGTCCGGCAGCGCCTCGATGTCGCTGACCTCGAGGAGCCCCGGCGTGATCTTCACGTGGTTTCGCGGATCATCGAGGAACGAGAAGACGTCTCCGGCCGGGGACGCGATCCGGATCTCTCGTTCCACAGTGAACGTTCTGTCACCCATCCTCCGTCTAGGGCCTGGGTCTCCTCCCGCGTAACCGTATACCCCAGCCAGTTTGGTAACGGCTCGTACAGCGGAGCGGGGTCGAGGGGAGTCCGGCACTCGCCGGGACGCCGAGTCCCGCGTCGCCCACGACCGACGGGTCTGGAGGACGAACCGGGGGCGGAAGGGAGCGGACCCAATTGAGTTGGTGCACTTTTCACTACATTCCGGCTATTAGCCTCGTCCAACGAGGTTGCTCCCCGAGCGACCCGACAGGGTACGCCTATGGTCTCCCAGAAGCAAATCCGACAGAGCAAGGCCATCCAGCGTCACACCGGTACGACGTTCCACCTGGCGACGCGGGTGCTCCCGGAGCGCGTCCGGTATCCCACCTACGTCCTGTACGCGTTCTTCCGGGTGGCCGACGAGGTGGTCGATGACCCCGGCGACGCCACGCCGGCCGAGCAGCGCCGCGAACTCGAACGCATCCGGGCGGCGGCCCTGGGGGAACGCGAGACGGACGATCGGGTCCTGGCGGCGTTCGCCGAGCTCCGCGAGCGCCACGGTATCCCGCGGGAGGAGGTCGACGCCTTCATCGACTCGATGCTGCTCGACGTCGACCGGGACCGGTACCGGTCCCGCGAACAGTTGGAGACGTACCTCAGAGGATCGGCGGCCGCGGTGGGCCAGATGATGCTGGAGGTGATGGATCCACCCGAGAGGGAGTCGGCCCGGCCCCACGCCTCGGCGCTGGGCGAGGCGTTCCAGCTCACCAACTTCCTCCGGGACGTCCGGGAGGACGTCGTGGAACTGGACCGCATCTACCTCCCCGAAGAGACCCTGAGGACCCACGGCGAGTCCCACGAGACGGTGGCCGACCTCGAATTCACCGAGGGCGTGGCCGCGGCCATCCGCGCGGAACTCGACCGGACCGAGCGCCGCTACTACGACGGGGTCGACGGCATCCGATACCTACCGGAGGACTGCCAGTTCGCGGTCCTGGTCTCGGCCGTGATGTACGCCGACCAGCACCGGCTCGTCCGGGACCGCGGGTACGACGTCCTCTCCGAACGGCCCAGCCTGACCCTCCGGCGACGGCTGTCGCTCATCGCGCGGACCTGGCTCCGCTGGCAGGCGAGCGACGACCCGCTCGCCGTCTTCTACCGCGTCTCGGACCTGGAACCGCCGGAGGACCGACCGGCCGTCGGGGACGACGGGTCGGGCGAGCGTGGCCCCATCGGCGACGCGCTCGCGGCCCTCCGCGACGCTGGTGCCGGCCTGGTGAGGCGACTCCCCGGATGAACGCTCCGGGGCGGCTCCGCGCGTCCGTCCGGGGACTTTTCCCCGTCTCTCCCGACCGGTCGGTATGGCCGACCGCAACGTCCTCGGGGACGAACTCGAACCGTGCAGTACCGATCCGGTAACCGGCTTCGATCGTGACGGGTGCTGCGGGACCCATCCCGACGACCGGGGGCGCCACGAGCTGTGTGCGGTGATGACCGACGAGTTCCTGTCGTTCACGAAAGCCCGGGGCAACGACCTGGTGACGCCGCGTCCGGAGTTCCGGTTCCCGGGGCTCGACCCCGGTGACCGCTGGTGCCTCTGTCTCGGACGGTGGACCGAGGCTCTCCACGCCACGCGGGCCGAAACGCTCCCCGAGACCACCGTTCCGCCCGTGATTCTCGGGGCGACGAACGAGGCGGTGCTGGACACCGTGGACCTGGAGACGCTCGAGGCCCACGCCTACGACGGGTGAGGTCCGCGGTCGCCGATCGGATCCGAACGTCGTG
>JBDGUM010000064.1:0-8655 GCA_042215855.1 Halobellus sp.
ACGTCAAGGGCGACTGATACTGACTAGTCTCGTCTCTTACCGGTGATCGCCGTGACCGTGGGTGGCGATCACCGGCAAACAGTGAGACTAGTCATTATGACTATTTTTCGCCCCGCGCCGCTCGCCCGCCTCCGGGACGCCTAAGCCGCTCGCGACCGACCTCCCCGTATGCCCACGGTCTCGAACGACGGCGTCGACCTCTACTACGAGACGGCCGGCGCCGGCGAGACGGTCGCGTTCGTCGGCGACGTCGGCTACGGCGCCTGGCAGTGGGGCTGGCAGCACGCCGCGGTCGCCGGCCCGTACCGGAGCCTCGTGGCCGACCTCCGCGGGTGCGGGCGGTCGGACGCGCCCGCCGGCCCGTACTCGGTCGCGACCCTCGTCGGGGACCTCACGACGGTCCTCTCGGACGCCGGCGCCCGCTCGGCGCACGTCGTCGGCGCGGGCCTCGGCGGGATGGTCGCGCTCTCGGCCGCCCGCGAGACGGCCCGCGTGGACAGCCTGACGCTCGTCGGGACCGCGGCCCGCGGCGAGGGGCTGGACCTCGACCCGCTGTGGGGCTCGCCCGACGACCGCGCCGCGCTCGAACGATCCCTCGCGGCGGGGCTCTCCGCATCGTTCGTCGAGGACCACCCCGACGAGGTCGAACGGATGGTCGAGTGGCGCGCGAGCGAGGACGCCGACCGCGACGCGTGGGCGGCCCAGGCGGCCGCCGTCCGCGACTTCGACCTCTCCGATCGGCTCTACGAGATCACCGAGCCCGCGCTCGTGATCCACGGCGGCGACGACGCCGTCTGGCCGCCCGAGCGGGGGCAGGAATTGGCGACGCGGCTCCCGCGCGGCGAGTTCCGCGCCGTCGACGACGCGGGACATCTCGTCCACGTCGAGGCCTCGAAGCGAGTCAACGACGAACTGCTGGGGTTCCTGGCGGACGCGTCTTAGCCGCTGGCTATCCGGACCGCTCCGGCGCAAATCACTTCCCTCCGCGTCGTCTCGTTCAAACGATGACTGCGGCACGCGACCGGCCCCGCCTCGCCCTGCTGGATGCCTCGAAGAGCGAGCACACCCGCCGGAACTTCCGGCGCGAGCTCGACGCCGACCTCGCGGAGTTCGACGTCACCGAGAACGAACTGCCGGCCGACTTCGACTTCGACGGCGTCGTGATCACGGGCTCGCGCACGTCCGTCTACTGGGACCGCGACTGGATCCGGCCACTCCTGGACTACGTCGCGGCGGCCGACGAGCGCGACCTCCCGATCCTGGGCGTCTGTTACGGCCACCAGGCGCTCGCGTCGGCGCTCGGCGGCCGCGTCGAGGATATGGGCGAGTACGAGATCGGGTACCGGGAGATCGAGAAGGTGGGGGACGACGACCTCTTCGAGGGGATCCCCGAGTCGTTCACGGCCTTCACGACTCACTCGGACGCCGTCACCGAACTCCCGCCGGGCGCCGAGTTGCTCGCCGAGAACGACTACGGGATCCACGCCTTCCGGCGCGGCGACGCCTGGGGCGTCCAGTTCCACCCCGAGTACGACCGCGACACCGCCGCGACGGTGACGAAGGGCAAGGACCTGCCCGACGAGCGGATCCAGTCGGTGCTGGACGGCATCGACCGGGAGAACTACGACGCCGCCTGTCGGACGAAGCGGCTCTTCGAGAACTTCACGTCGTACGTCCGCCAGGCCCGGAAAACGCCCGCGCAGTAGCGCGGTTTCGCGCGCCTACGACTCGTCCTCCCAGTAGTCCACGTCGTCGTCCTCGCGGTAGTAGCCCGCGACGACGCGCTCGTCCTCCTCGCCGCCGGGCGGCGACCCGGCGTAGACGCCGATCTTCCCCGAGTCGGGATAGACCGTCACGTCCGGGTCCCGCATCGTCGACACCGCGAGGAAGCGCAGCGGCTCGTCGCCGTCGTTGCGGAGCCGGTGGGCGCCGTCCTCGCTGGCGGGGAAGTCGCAGTAGTCGCCCGCCCCGATCGCCTCCTCGCCGTCCGGCGTCCGGAGGGTCCCGCTGCCCGCGAGGACGTAGATCGCCTCCGCGTTTCCGGTGTGGAAGTGGTACGGCCACGACGACCCGCCCGGCGGGAGTTCGTAGAGACTCGCGCCGAGGTCGTCGACGTCGGTCTCGGCACCCAGTTCCTTGCGGCGGAAGTGCGTCGTCTCGCGTTCGGTCTCGCTCCAGTCGAGGTCGGACTCGTTGACCCGTCCCATACGCCGGCATCGGCTGGACGGCTCTTAATCGTCGGGGCGAACGTCGGCAGCGGCCCGCCTGCGTGACCCGTCGGAACCGACCCGTTCGCCGCCCCGCGACACCGACGCCGTTTTCCTCCCGTCCCGAGTACGTGGAGCAAATGGGAATCGATCCGAACTTCGACAGCAACCGCGAGCGGCTCGGTGCCGAGGAACTGGACGAGCTCCGCTCGTCCGCAAGCCAAACGGAGCTTGGCGACGGGGTCGACGTCTGGGGCCCCGTCGACCCGCCGGAGAAACTGGGCATCCACGGCACCCACGTCGCCGTCGACTACGACATCTGCATCGCCGACGGCGCCTGCCTGGAGAACTGCCCGGTCGACGTGTTCACGTGGGTCGACACGCCCGATCATCCCGAATCGGAACGGAAAGTCGAACCGACCTACGAGGACCAGTGCATCGACTGTATGCTCTGCGTCGACATCTGCCCGGTCGACGCCATCGACGTCGACGGGTCGCGGTCCTAGTCTCCTCCTCCCGACTCTCTCCGCTCGGCGACAGTATCTTGTCACCACCCGCCGAACTACGGACGCTATGTCTGACGAAGTCGTGCGGCTGCTGCAGAAGGCGTATCAGGACGAGATCGAGACCGTGATGAACTACCTGTCGAACTCGATCGTCCTCGACGGCGTCCGCGCCGAGGAGATCAAGGAGTCCCTCCAGCAGGACATCCAAGAGGAGCTCACTCACGCCGAACAGCTGGGGAACCGACTCAAGCAGCTCGACGAGCACCCGCCCGGCTCGGCCGCGTTCGAGGCGACTCAGGCGAGCCTCCAGCCGCCCGAGGACACCACGGACGTCCTCTCGGTCATCCGGGGGGTCCTCGACGCCGAGGAGGACGCGATCGCGACCTACCGCGAACTCATCACCGCCGCCGAGGACGCCGACGATCCCGTCACGGAGGACCTCGCGGTGACGATTCTCGCCGACGAGGAGGCCCACCGCACCGAGTTCCGCGGCTTCGAGAAGGAGTACGAGCAGTCATAGGCGGCCTCGTTCGCCGGTGACTGCAATGGCCGCGATCCGCGTCAGAGCAGCGCCGACGCCGCCAGCGCGCCCGCCACGCCCAGCCCGAGAACGTCGCGGCGCTCGAACCGGAGCGCCGGGAGCGTCGGGTTCCACGCGAAACACCGCGCGCGGAGCGCGAGCGCGAGGCGGTCCGCGCGCCCGAACGCGCGCCGGATCCCCGCGGCGGCGACGACCCGCATCCGCTCTCGCAGTCGGCGCTCGTCGCCCAGCCGCGTCTGCGAGGCCTCCCGGATACGACTCAGATCCGCCCGGAGGAGCGGCACGAACCGGAACACGAGCGCGACGCCGACGCCGAGCAGGCGTCCGATCCGGCCGGGGAGAAGCCGCTGGATCGCCGCCCGCGAGTCGCGGACGGGCGTCGTCTCCAGGTACGCCGCCGACACGAGGAGGAGCAGGAGGACGCGGTAGCTCGCTAGCAGCGGACCGACGGCCGCGTCCGGGTCGATGCCGACCGAGGGGGCCCGGAGGTCGACGGCGACCGTCGCCACGAGCGGGCCCGCGATCAGGAAGGGCAGCGCGGGGAGATAGCCGCGGAGCGCGCGGAGCGGCGAGACGCGTCCGCCGGCGAGGAAGAGCCCAGTGAGCGCCGTGAGCGCGGCGAGGCCGCGGGGCGTCGTGTGCGCGAACGCCGCGACCGCGAACGCCGCCTGGCAGCAGAGCTTCGTCCGCGGATCGAGCCGGTGGGCGAGCGAGCCGCCGGGGCGGTAGCTCAGCATCCGTCGCCCCGTTGCCGTCGGAGCTGCGCTCCCGCTTCGGGCACCCGAACGTCGTACTCCGGCAGCGCCGCCCGGGCCGCGTCGGGGTCGCCGTCGACGACGACCCGTCCCTCCGACATCGCGACGACCCGATCGGCGAGATCGAGGACGTCGCGGAGGTCGTGGGTCACGATCACGACGCTCGTGCCCGTATCGGAGAGCGCGCGGAGCCGATCGAGGACCGATTCGCGGGCGGGCGCGTCGAGACCGGTGAACGGTTCATCGAGGACGAGGTGGTCGGGTTCCATCGCGAGCGCGCCCGCGATCGCGACGCGCTCGCGCTCCCCGCCCGAGAGGTCGGTCACGCGGTCGTCCGCGCGCCCGCCGAGGTTCACCGCCGCCAGGGCGTCGCCGACGCGCCGGTCGATCTCCTCCCGGTCGAGGCCGAGGTTCTCGGGGCCGAAGGCGACGTCGGCGCCGACCGTGGCCGCGACGAACTGGTCCCGGGGTTCCTGGAACACCATCCCCACCGCGGTCCGGGCGGCGACGAGGTCCTCGCCGACCGCGCGGCCGTTCACTTCGACGGTTCCCGAATCCGGTTCGAGGAGGCCGTTGAAGTGCCTGACGAGGGTGGTCTTGCCCGAGCCGTTCGCGCCCGCCAGCACCACGCACTCGCCGTCGCCGATCTCGATCGAGACGCCGTCGACCGCGACGACGCCGCCGTAGCGGTGGACCAGGTCCTCGGTGCGGATCACGGCGCGTTCGTCCCTCCCCGCTGCCCGAATCGGACGCGGACCCTCACGCCGCGGCGGCCGCGTCGCTCCGGACGACGCCGACGGCGGCGGCGATCTTCACGGCCTCGAACGGCACGAACGCCACGGCGCTCACGAGGAACGCCTCCACGAGCCCGACGTTCTGGACGACCGAGAAGCCGACCGTGCCGAGCGCGTAGATCACGACGGTGCCGGCGACCATCCCGGCGACGAGCCGTCCGGCCCCGACGTCGTCGGGGTCCGCGAGTTCGCCGGTGCCGTGGACGACGGCGCCGATCAGCGCGGCGGCGATCGGGTACGACCAGAGGTAGCCCGCGGTGTAGCCCAGGAGCGGGGCGATCCCCGCGGAGCCGCCGGCGAAGATCGGCGCCCCGGCGGCCCCGGCGGCGAGGTAGAACGCCATCGAGACGCCGCCCCAGACCGGCCCGAGGAAGATCCCCGCGAGGAAGACCCCGAGCACCTGGAGGCTGACCGGGACCGGCGAGATCGGATTCGGGAACGACACGTACGCGAACGCGCCGGTGAGCGCCGCGAACAACGCCGCCCGCGCGACGTTGCCGACGACGTCGTCGCCGACGAGTTCGACTGACTCGGTCTCTGTCGACATACCTCTCCGTGTCTCGTAAACCCGTATGAATCGTTCGGTTTACGAAGACGGTACCGCTCCCGCGGGACGGGTGGCCCGTCCGGTCGACAGCAATCTTTGTACGTCCGCGGGAGCTACCGTCACTCGATGGACGACAAGACGGCCGAACTCCGCGACATCTTCGTGTCGACCACGGGCGGCGAGACCGTGACGGAGTCCCAGTCGGACCCGCGGGGGTCGCTGTCGGACGCCGACGACGCGACCGTCGAGGAGCGCCTGAGGGACCTCGTCGAGGGGATGCGCGAGCGGTACGGCTTCGCGTCGTCGCTGTCGACGCCGGACCTCCGCCGGGTCGCCCGCGGGTTCTTCGACCCCGAGGCCGTCGGCGCCGAGTCGGGGTCGTGGTCCCGGGACGCCGACGCCGCGCTCGCCGAGGCGCTCGACGCGGACGTCGACGCCGACGACGTCTTCCGCGCGCGGATGGACCTCCACCTCGTCTCCGAGGCCGACCGCGACGCCCCCTTCCCGTACGAGCGACTTCGGACCCTCGTGTCGCGGGCGCGAGAGGAAAGCGAGTCGGACCTCGACGACGCCGATCTGGCGGCGTCGCTCGCGGAAGCCGGGGGCGTCGAGTCGGCCCCCGATCCGGAGACGGTCCGCCGCTACCGCCGCGTCGCCGAGGCCGACCTCGCCTCTCGGCGGGCGAACCACCGCTTCCGCGACGCCTTCGCCGAACTGCTCACCGACGCGGACCTCTCGACGCGGCTCGCAGAGGACGCCCGGAACGACGGACTGCGGGAGGCGACCGAGGACATCGAGACCGACGTGTCGCTCTGAGGGCGTCCGTTTCGGATTCGATCCCCACCTGCTTCCGTTCCGACCACTTCCGCCGCGGGTAGCGAAGACTCTTACTCCAGGAGGTCCCTATTCCGGTGCGATGGCCCAGGCCCCCCAAGACTCGCGCGACCTCACGGACCGGTTCATCCAGTTCTACCGGAAGTACTACCGCGACGAGATCGGGACGCTCGCCCAGAAGTACCCGAACGAGCAGCGCTCGCTCTACGTCGACTACGAGGACCTCTACAAGTTCGACACCGAACTCGCCGAGGACTACCGCAAGCAGCCCGATCAGATCCGCGAGTACGCCGAGGAGGCCCTGCGGCTCTACGACCTCCCCGCCGACGTCAAGCTCGGCCGCGCGCACGTCCGCCTGCAAAACCTCCCCGAGACGGTCGACATCCGGAACATCCGCGTCCACGACGACCACATCGGCCGCCTGATCGCGGTCCAGGGCATCGTCCGCAAGGCGACCGACGTCCGCCCGAAGATCACCGAGGCCGCCTTCGAGTGCCAGCGCTGCGGGACGATGACCTACATCCCCCAGTCCGACAGCGGCTTCCAGGAGCCCCACGAGTGCCAGGGCTGCGAGCGACAGGGACCCTTCCACGTCGACTTCGACCAGTCGGAGTTCGTCGACGCCCAGAAGGTGCGCGTCCAGGAGAGCCCCGAGGGCCTGCGCGGCGGCGAGACGCCACAGAGCATCGACGTCGACCTCGAGGACGACGTCACCGGAAAAGTCACGGCGGGCGACCACGTCACGATCACGGGCGTCCTCCACATCGAACAGCAGACCTCCGGCAACGAGAAGACGCCCATCTTCGACCTCTATATGGACGGCGTCTCGGTGGTGATCGAAGACGAGGAGTTCGAGGATATGGACATCACCGACGAGGACGTCGCCGAGATCGTCGACCTCTCGAACGAGCCCGACATCTACCAGCAGATGGTCGACTCCGTCGCGCCCTCGATCTACGGCTACGAGGAGGAGAAGCTCGCGATGATCCTCCAGCTCTTCTCGGGCGTGACGAAGCACCTCCCGGACGGGTCGCGCATCCGCGGGGACCTGCATATGCTCCTGATCGGGGACCCCGGGACCGGGAAGTGCGTCGACGGCGATACGCTCGTCACGCTCGCTGACGGATCCGAAAAACCGATTCGAGAGCTGGTCGAAGACAACCTCGACGATCCGAAGCCCGTCGATGACGGCGTGTGGGACACCGTCGATATCGACGTTCCGTCTATGGCTGAGGACGGCTCTCTCACGACGCGGCGGGCGACGAAGGTCTGGAAGCGGGAAGCGCCCGAGAAGATGTATCGAATCCGGACCGCGAGCGGGAAAGAGCTGACCGCAACCCCGTCGCATCCGCTGTTTGTCGTACGCGATGAACGGCCGGACGCGGTCGTCGCGGAGAACCTCGAACTCGGCCAATCGGTCGCTGTTTCTGCGGAGAGCGCGACCTCTAGGAACGGGGTTGACGTTACGAGCGCTCATAGCGGCGGACGCGTCGTTTCGGACGGAGGAATCTCGACGGATCGGATCGTATCCATCGAAGCGGTCGAACCGACGGAAGAGTGGGTGTACGACCTCGAAGTCACGGGGACGCACTCGTATCTCTCCAACAACATCGTCTCCCACAACTCCGCTATGTTGCAGTATATACGAAATATTGCTCCCCGGTCCGTCTACACCTCGGGGAAAGGAAGCAGTTCGGCGGGGCTCACTGCGGCGGCCGTCCGCGACGACTTCGGCGACGGACAGCAGTGGACGCTCGAAGCCGGCGCACTCGTGCTCGCGGACAAGGGGATCGCGGCTGTGGACGAGCTAGATAAGATGCGGTGTGTGACCGGAGACACGCTCGTGCACACGACAGACGGAATCCGACCGATCCGCGAACTCGCCCACGAGGCCGAATCGTCGGGCACGGTCGAACCGCTATCGAACGGTCGGACGATCCGAGACATCGACTTCGACGTGCGGACGATGACCGAAGAGGGGCGGATCGTCCAGCGACCGGTCACGGCAGTTCACGAGTACGACGCGCCCGAGACGCTTTACGAGGTCTCGCTTTCCAACGGCGCAGAACTCACTGCGACGCCGGACCACCCGTTCTTCGTATCTGAAGGCGGTACACGAGTCGAGCGACCGACGGAATCAATCGAACCAGGGGATCTAGTGTACGTCCCCGATCGAACGGGATCGGCACGTGCCGACGGCGGAACCTGCCTCAGTGACCCAGCGGATGGCCCCACGCTGGGGACTCCAACTGATTTCGACGAAGGAGAGGCCGAATCCGTCTCACTCGAATCAGTCGAGCGGGTCGACCCCGTCGCCCTGGACGCCGATTCGGACGTCCGAGTGTACGATCTCACTGTGCAGGGGACACACAATTTCGTCGCGAACGGGATGATCGTACACAACTCGGAAGACCGAAGCGCGATGCACGAAGCGCTCGAACAGCAGTCCTACCACCCGGACTCCGAGATTC
>JBDGUM010000001.1:0-8531 GCA_042215855.1 Halobellus sp.
GAACACGACGACCGTATCGGTCAGCACGGGCGCCGAAACGACGGCGAACGCGACGATCGTCGGCGTGGGCTACGTCAACGGGACCGTACTCAACGCCAGCGGTGCCGCGGTCGACGGCGCGAGCGTCAACCTCATCAACAGTTCGACCGGGGACTCAGTCGACTACACCACGGCCGCATCGGACGGCTCGTTCTCGGTCGCCTGGGGGCCGGGGGAGTACAACCTCTCCGTCCGAGCCGACGGGTACGTGACGAACGAGACGACGGTCAGCATCACCGACAGCGGGGTGACGACCGAACAGAACGTGACGCTGACCGAGGTCGGCTACATCAACGGGACGGTCCGGAACCAGTCGGGGGCGCCGCTCGGCGGCATCAACCTCGTGGCGGACTCGCTGACGGGGACGGAAGACGCGATGAACATCTCCGCGTCCGACGGGTCGTTCTCGATGGCGGTCGCGCCGGGCCGCTACGACGTCGTCGCGTTCGACAACCCGAACTACGAGTTCAACGTCACGCCGAACGTGTCGGCCTCGTCGGGCGCGACCACGACCGCGTCGGTGACGCTGACGGCGGTCCCCGAGTCCGGGACCATCACGGGGCGGATGGTCGCCGAGGATGGCACTCCCGTCTCGGGCGTGACGGTCCGCGCCGGCAGCAGCGACTACGAGCACTACAACTCGACGACGACCAACGGGACGGGCTACTTCACGATGCAGGTCCCCGAGGGCACCTACCGCGTCTGGAGCGAGGCCGGGAGCTACGCGCCGGTCCGGAAGAGCGGGGTCGACGTCACGGCGAACCAGGAGACGTCGCTGTCGCTGTCACCGGAGGCGACGGCGTACCTCACCGGACGCGTCACGAACGCCAGCGGGGCCGTGCCGAACACCCCGGTTCTCGCGACCGCCGGCGGGCGGTTCTACGTCGACCCGCAGACGAACTCGACCGGCCACTACAACGTCAGCGTCCCCGCGAACGGCTCGTACTCCGTCACGGTCCTGGCGACCGGACAGAGCAGCCCGACCAAGTCCGTCAGCGCGGGGGGCGCCGGCTCGATCACGGCGACCGACTTCGGCCTCGTGGAGTCGAAGCTCCCGGTCGCGACCGTCCGGATCGCCGACGGCCCCGGCGACGCGTCGAACCTCGGCGTCCGGGCGGCGGTCTCGGGCGGGCTCTTGCAGTTCCAGCTTGTCAACGAGAGTTCGACGCCCGCCGGCAGCGGGGTCGGCAAGCCACAGGAGCTGGAGAGCCTCGGGCTCCGATCCGACACGACCGTCGAGATCAACCTCACGGTGACGAACTTCAGCGCCGACTCCCTGCTGTGGGCGCTCGACGACGCCCGGTTCGAGACATCGCCGAACGAGACGCTGCAGAACGGCACCGACATCACCATCCGCGGCTCGCCGGTCGACCTCCAGGCGACCACCAACGGGCGGATCGGCCCGCTGCTGTTCCAGGACCCCGACGAGGTGCAGTGGCCGACCGGCAGGCAGTCCCGCGCCGACGTGGGCTTCAATCAGACGGTCTACGCGGGCGTCTTCGACCTCGAGAAGGCCCCCGGAAGCGTCGAGGACACCCTCGAGGGGATGAGCGTCACGACCAACGCGCAGTCGTTCTCGGCGCCGGTGGTGCGGAACGACAGCCTCCGGCTGTGGATCGCCGGGCCGAGCAAGACCGTCGACGGGGCCGAACACACGGGCTTCTACCAGGCGACGATCCCCGACGCCCAGCTGGACGCCTGGAACGTCGACGACCCCGAATCGGAGCTGAACGCGCTCTTCAAGGGCCGCGATCGGGACTTCACCGTGACGGAGACGACCGACGGCGCGCGGATCCGCCTCGACAACATCACCTACTCCGCCGGCTACGTCGAGGTGAACGCGGATCCGCAGAGCAGCGGCGGTGGTGGCGGGTCGTCGGGCGGTGACGACGACGAGGAGGTGACAGCGACGGCGACGCCCACAGCGACACCGACCGCGACTCCGACGGCGACGGCAACGGCGACCCCGACGCCGGTGTCGACGGCGACCGATTCGACGACCAGCGAGGCCGACCCGGGACGGGCCACTGACGTGACGTCGACGTCGGTTCCGCCGTCGACCCCGGGGAACACCGCAACGGGGACGTCGACCGGGGCGTCGACGCCCGGGTTCGGTTTCGCCGCGGCCGCGTTGGCACTCCTCGCGGCGGCGGTCCGATTCCGACGGCGGGCGTAATCAGTCCGGTCAGATCGGATTCGATCTGATCCGAGTCGATCCGTGCGCTGTTCGTCGGCTCGATATCCGACATCTGGTTCCGCTGATCGACAGGCGTACGAACAGAACGGACGTCAGCAGCGGCTGACTACCGCATCTCCTCGAGCGAGACGTACGACCCCGCCTCGGCGGACACCCACGTCGTGGGCAGCTCGTCGGCGTCGGCGTCCGCCGGGAAGATCGTACACTCGTCGGGGGCGTCGTCGTAGGTCACGATCCGGGCGACGTAGCGCCGGCCGTGGGCCGTCTGCTCGCCGGCCGCGTCCGGATCGTCTGCGGGCGGGTCGACGTCGAGGGGGTGGGAATCAGTGGACATCGTTGGGTTCGTCGTCCGGCATCGGTCGTCGCCCGGTACAGTTCACCGTTGGTTCGCGTTCGCATTTAAACGGTCGCCTATTCTCATAGGGTGAGAGCCGCCGGGCGGCCGGCGCGTTCGTGGCCTCGCCTTGGACGAGCCGGGTCGGGTCGGGGCGAGGACCGGGGAGTCGCCGATCAGCGGTCGACCGTCGTCAGCGACCGGAGGATGTCGCCGTAGGCCGGCCGGGTGACGAGCACCCCGACGAGCACGCCGAGGATGGTGAAGATGGCGAAGCCCTGGAGGTCGCCCAGCGAGAGGATCGCCAGCGGCGACATCGCGAGGATGGTCGTCGCGGCGGCCGCGCCGATCACCCAGAACGCCTTGCGGAAGCGCGACTGGAAGACGCGTCTGGAGTTGATCTCGCCCTCGGCCATCACCTCGTCGGCGATGATGATCAGGTCGTCGACCCCGGTCCCGATCACGGCGATGAACCCGGCGATGACCGAGAGGTCCAGCGGGTAGCCGATCCCGGCGGCGAAGCCGAGCAGGATCACGACCTCCGAGAGCGCCGTCACGATCATCGGCGCCGCCACGCGGACGTCGCTGTAGCGGACGAACACCACGCCGCTGACTGCCAGCACCGCGATGATGCCGGTGATGAGCGAGTTGACGCGGAAGTCCGCGCCCTGGCTCGGCGAAATGTATGTGGTGGTGCCGCCGTCGGCGCCGCTGAAGTCGAGGCGGGCCGGGAGCGCGCCGGCTCGGAGGTTGATCGCGACCTGCTGTGCCTCGGAGACGTTCGTGGTCTGGAGCTGGAAGACCGGGTCCTCGGCCCAGGCCCCGCTCCGGAGGCTCTCGGCGAGGCCGGGGCTCATCCCGAAGGCGTTGGTCACCTCGCCGTTGACGACGAGCAGGAGACACGGTTCAGTGCTGTTAGGGTTCCGCTGGTAGGTACACCGCGTGCCGCCCGGCTGGGCCAGCCCGGTCTCGACCATCGCCTGCTGGAAGTCGTCGGCGACCGACTCTTTGACCGTCACGGGCACGTACGCGCCGCCCGTCTGGCCCTCCTGTGCGGTCCCGATGTTCTGGAAGTCGTTCTGCTGCAGCACGACTCGGCGGGTGTAGTTCCCGTTCTGCTGGTAGTACGCCTTGATCACGACCGTCCCGCGTTCGCTCACCAGTTCGCGGACGGCGGCGGCATCGCGGTTCGGAACTTCGACGAGGATGTAGTACTGCCCCTGGGCCGTCCGGACCTGCTGGACGGTCCCGCCGGAGAGACCGGCCTCGTTGATCTTGTTCTGGAGGATGCGGATCACCTCCTGTCTGGTCGTTTCGGTGACGCCCTCGCGGACCGTCTCGTAGGAGTAGCCGGCGGCGTCGAGCGCGTTCCCGAGCTCGCTCGGCGTGACGTTTTCGACCGTCACCTCGACGGTCCCGGTCGTCCGCGACTGCTCGCCGTAGCGCGCGATGACGTCCACTACGGTGACGTTTTCGAGTTCGGCGGCGACCTCCTGTTCGACGGTGCTCGGATTCGTGCTTCCGAACTGGACGCCCTCGGCGGTCGCGCCCACCAGCGGCGCGCGGATCCGCGTCCCGCCGGAGAGCTCGAGGCCGTACTGGAGGTTCGTTATTCCCCCGTCGGCCGTGATCGTTCCGCCGCGATCCTGCGTCGCCAGCGTCGGCGAAAAGAGCGCGAAGGTCGAGACGAGGAGCAGGGCGATCAGGAGGAGGACGCGCCAGTTGTCGCGGAGGTCCATCAGCGCGCCACCCCCTCGAACTTGTACCACCGAAGCAGACTCAGGTTCAGCAGGTACGTGTTCATCAGGTCGGCCGCGAGCCCGAAGACCAGCACGATGCCGATCGCGGCGAGCAGCTGGATCCCGAACAGCGTCGCCGCGATGGCCATCACGAGCATCGCGGCGATCGACGTCAGCGTCATCGTAACGCCGGTCCGCATCGCCCGATACGTGGACTCGTAGAAGTCTCCGGAACGGCGCAGGATGTGGTTGTTCAGGAGGATGTCGGAGTCGACCGAGTACCCGATGAGCATCAACAGGGCGGCGACCGTCCCCAGCGAGAGTTCGATTCCCACGACGTTCATCAACGCGACGGCGACGGCGATGTCGGAGAACGCCGAAATCACGATGGCGACCGAGGGGACGAACACCCGGAACATCGCGAACACGAGAACGCTCATTCCGACGAAGGCGACGGCGATGCCGCCGAGCGCGAGCTGTTGCGTCGTCGCGCCGAAGCTCGCGGAGACCTCCGAGACGGACTGGACGGTGAAGCCCGCCGCTCGCGCCTGTTGTGACAACTCGGTCGCGCTCAACGATTCCGCTTCCGACTGGAACGTCACGATGTAGACGTTCTCTGTCGGCACCGACTGGATCGACTCGGGCTCGGCGCCGAACGCCCGCCGGATCTGCTGTTCGGCGGTCGACTGCGGTCCGTCGACTGCGATCTGGATCTCGGTCCCGCCGGTGA
The DNA here is from genome assembly GCA_042215855.1 of Halobellus sp. Taxonomy (GTDB): domain Archaea; phylum Halobacteriota; class Halobacteria; order Halobacteriales; family Haloferacaceae; genus Haloquadratum. The sequence goes on from JBDGUM010000001.1 coordinate 5,040, forward strand.
ACGCGATACCTTGATTCACTGGCGACCCAGTCATCACGTACCAGCCCCCGATGACGAGGAGCGCCACCGCCAGAACGGCGAGCGGGATCGCCGCCAGCTGGCGGTTCGTGTACCGGGTGTAATCGACCTCCGGTACCGTAAACTCGACCATAGATGCCGGTGGAGAGCCGCGGCGAATAAGCCTTCTTATACTCGGCTCCGCGAGTCGCGCCCGTGTTTGCCCGTCGTCGATCCGCCGTCGGCCAGCCCCGGACTACGGCATATACCGCACCGACAGTACGCCCGGCGACGAACGGATCTCGACCCGGTTTACGCCGAGCCGCGCCGCCCGCGAAAGTAGCCCCTCTTCGTCGTCGAGGACGTCGTCGACGGCCGCCTCGGTGCCCTCTTCCGGCACGGTGACGACGTGGATTTCGCCGTCGCCGGCGCGCGGCTCCCGCGTGAGTTCGCCGACGTCCTGGGACTCGGCGAGCTCCTCGCTCCGTGCGGTCGGCGGCTCCTCGCTCCGCTCGACCGACAGCGACCGCCGCGAGGCCGTCTCGACGAGCTGGTAGGAGACGTTCATCGGCGGGTCGGGCGAGACGGTGCCCTCGACGACGTCGTTGCGCTCGACGCCGGGGTTCGACGACAGCGTGTGCACTTGGCCGCTCTCGACGTTCTTCAGGACCGCCGACGAGTCGTCCGCGGCGGTCACGAGGAAGGTCCCCTCGACCCGTTCGTCGTTCGTGGGTTCGGCGTCGGTCATTGGCATCCGGTAGACGGTCGGCGCACTTGCGGGTTTCGTCGCGGGCGCGGCCTCGATCCGGTACCGCCGCTCGCCGTCACCGGAAGAGCCAGTGGGCGATCCCGACGAGCGCCGCGCCCGCGAGCGGCACGATCCACGAGAGGACGGGCGGGATCGCGTACAGCGCGGCGATCACCGGGGCGAAGAGCCCCGACGGCGCCGGCCGCGTCACCGTCTCGCCGTCCAGTGCGAACGTCGCCGGCATCGACGCGACTAGGCCGAGGTACAGCGACAGCAGGAAGACGAAGCCCGCGGCCGCGAGCGCGGCCTCGTGGCGCGCCGACGCGCCGGCGTTCTTCCGCCGCCGCCGCGCGACGACTAGCGTCGGCGCGATGGCCGGGAGGACGACGAGCAGCCCGACCACGACGTAGAACGCCCGCGAGAGGGTGAGCGACCCCCCTTGGACCGCCGCGGTCTCGCCGATGAGGACGACGAGCGCGATGCCGACGAAGAGGCCGATGAGGGCGACGGCGAGCGCGCTCGCGACGACGTAGAGCTTGAACAGCCGCGACTCGCTCGAGCGGAAGGCGTAGGGGTACGCGCCGACGACGCCGCCGTAGTCGGATGCCATCGGGCTCCGTAGGACGCGCGGGCGTTTCAACGGACCGGTCGCGGTCCGCACCGGCGCTCGCCGGCCGCTCCGCAACCGACCGCTTTTTCGCCCGGCGCGGTAGTGCACGCGTATGCACGTCGATCTCGGCAGCGCGCTCGACGCGACCCCCGGCGTCTCGCGCGATTCGCTCGAACGGCTCGACGAACAGGTGGCGACCGTCCACGAGCGGATCGAGACCGGTCGCAGGAACAGCGAGCACGGCTACGCGGCGCTGAATCTCCCCGACACCGTGGATCTGGACGCGATCAGGGGCGCCGTCGCGCCGTTCGAGGATCCGGCGGCCGTCCTGACGGTCGGGATCGGCGGGAGCGCCCTCGGCGCGGCGACGTTCGCCGACGCCCTCTCGGACCCGTCGGACCCGGACGCGTACTTCCTCGACAACGTCGATCCCGAGCACGTCTCCGAACTCCTGGGGTCGCTGCCGCTCGATCGAACGGTCGTGAACGTCGTTTCCAAATCAGGGACGACCGCCGAGACGCTCGCGAACTTCCTCGTCGTCCGCGACGCGATGGCGGCGGCGGGCGTCGACTGGACCGAGCGGACGTTCGTCACCACCGGCGACGAGGGGAACCTCCGCGACCTGGCCGCCGAACACGACCTCCCGTCGCTCCCGGTTCCCGAGGGCGTCCCCGGTCGGTTCTCGGCGCTCTCGACGGTCGGGCTCGCCGTCGCGGCGATCCAGGGTCACGACCTGGAGGCCATCAGGGACGGCGCGGCCGAGGCGGCCGCCGGGCTCTCGGGGTCGCTGTTCGAGACCCCCGCCTACGCGTACGGCGCGACCACGTACGCGCTCGCGGGGCGCGGCGCGCTCACGAACGCGATGATGCCGTACGCCGAGCGGCTGGAGACCTTCGCCGAGTGGTTCGCGCAACTGTGGGCCGAGAGCCTGGGCAAGGACGGGCTCGGCCAGACGCCGGCGCGGGCGCTCGGCGCGACCGACCAGCACTCCCAGCTCCAGCTCTACCGGGCCGGCCCGCGGGACAAGCTCGTGACGCTCGTCCGGCCGCGGGAGCGGGTCGATCGCGACGTCCCCGAGACCGACCTCGACGGGCTGGCGTACCTCGGCGGCTCCTCGCTCGGCGAGCTGCTCGACGCCGAGTTCGAGGCGACGGAGGCGAGCCTCGCCGCGTCGGGCGTGCCAGCGATCCGGGTCGAGATAGACGCCGTCGACGAGCGGAGTCTCGGCTCGTTGCTCTACGAGATGGAGGCCGCGTGCGTGCTCTACGGCGAACTGGCGTCGGTGTCGACGTTCACCCAGCCGGCCGTGGAGTGGGGCAAACGCGCCGCGCGGGGGCTCCTCGGCGGCGGCGACTTCGCGGAGGCGGAGGCGGTCGACGAGCGGACGAGCCTCGTCGTGGAGTAGCGGGTCACGGACCGCGAGTCGACCGAGCGGCATACTGACCGCGGAGCAAAGCAGGGGCTCTCCGGAGTGGCGAACAGTCGGCCGGGTCGTCGCCGCTCCCGCGCCGGGTGGCCGAACACCCGCGGCCGGCGCGGGACGGTCGCTACGTCACGGGAGCGCTGGCCGCGCTATCGCATATAAAGTCACGCCCGTATCCGCCGTCTCGATGCATCGGCCGGCGCAACATCTATATTTCCGACGGCCGTGTGTGAACACGACACGGGGCTTCGTCTACCCGTGACGGTGAGCCGCGCTTCTCCGACTCGGAGTTGGCAAGCGTTAAATGGCTCCCAGACGAACCGGGCTGTAGTATCCCGTGAGAACTTCTTCACCACCAACACCCCATCACAAGATATGGTAGACGTAAGCCAACACGAGCTCGTCCCGGAGCACACGCTCATCGACGAGGATGAGGTCGAGTCGATGCTGACGGAGTACGACATCAAGCGCACCGATCTGCCGAAAATCAAGCGGCGTGACCCGGCGCTCCCCGACGAGGCCGAGCCCGGCGACGTCGTCAAGATCGTCCGCGACTCCCGAACCACAGACAAGGCGGTATCTTACCGACTGGTGATCGAATGAACCGACAGGACCGACGCGTCGTCTCGCGCGAGTACTTCTCCGAGGAACGGCTCGCAGAACACCACTTCCGCTCGTTCAACAACTTCCTCGAGCGGGGGATGCAGGACGTCG
>JBDGUM010000006.1:0-8279 GCA_042215855.1 Halobellus sp.
TCGAGCGGGCTTCGAGGTAGTTCCCGAGCGTGATGAACACCAGGATGAGCGCCGCGGTGTCGAAGTAGAGCCCGCCGGCGATGACGCCGAGCAGGACCGCGACGGAGTAGACGTACGCGGTGGTCGACCCCAGCGCGATCAGCACGTCCATATTGGCGCGGCCGTTCTTCACGAGCGCCTTGTAGGAGTTCCTGTAGAACGGCCGCCCGAGCACGACCTGGACGGGCGTCGCGAGCAGGAACTCGACCCAGCCGAACCCGACGCCGAAGACCGTCTCCGGGACGACGCCCCCGCCGAGCAGGAACTTCTCGACGAGGAAGACGAGCAGCGGCGCCGACAGCGCCGCGCCGAACAGCGTCAGCCGCAACTGCCGGCGGATCTCCTCCTGCCGGGCGGCCTCCTTGGCGTCCCCGCCCGATTCCTCGCCGGCGACGTCCTCCTCGCGAACGGGCGAGTAGCCAGCGTCCTCGATCGCGTCGTAGAGGTCCGCGAGGCTCGCTTCGGCGGGATTGTATCTGACCTGCGCCTCGTCGGTCGCGAAGTTCACGTCCGCCGCGACGACGCCGGGCGTCGCTTCGAGCGCGTCCCGCACCGTCTCCGAGCAGTTCGCACAGGACATATCGGTGATCGCGATAGTCACCGACTCCGCCACCGGCGCGTAGCCGGCGTCCTCGATCGCGCCGTAGATCTCGCCCAGCGTCACCGCCTCGGGGTCGTACTCGACGCTCCCCTCGTCGGTCGCGAAGTTGACGTTCGCCCCCGAGACGCCTTCCAGCGACGTGACCGCGTCGGCGATGGACTGCGAGCAGTTCGCACAGCTCATCCCCCGGATGTCGATGTGGCTCTTCCGGTGACTCATTAGGTGGATATACGGTCCCCTTATTCAATCGGTTTGTCCTTTCGGATATTCAGTTTCGCTGGGTTCGAAGTTTCGAAAGCGAAGTGATCTCGGCATCTTCCGATCGACCGCCGTCCACATCGGCCACGTTTCGAGTCGTCGCCCGCTGCCGAGGCTGTACCGACGGGACGTCGAACTCATACTGAGTACTCTCACTGTGTCCCGCCGAGCGCTACCCCCGGTGACGGCGCTCGGCGGCAAGAGGCGAGAGTACTCCGTATCACGGGTGCCGTTCGGATTCGACGATCGGACGACACGCTCCGAAGAAGTGCTCGGTCAGGGATTTGAACCCTGGTCCTCGGCTCGAAAGGCCAAGATGATTGGCCGGACTACACCAACCGAGCCCGCATCACTACGTCGCGGTCAGACTCGTTTAAAGATTCCGTTACGGGAGTGGCACGGGACGGTTTCGCGCACGTCTGGCGGGCGAATGCGCCGTCGTCGGCCTTCGTGCGAGCCGATCACTTCCCCTCGAACTCGGGCTCGTGATCGCCCATAAACGCGGTCATTCCGGTCATCAGGTCGTCGGTGCCGAAGAGCAGGCCGAACGACTGCGCCTCGACGTCGAGGCCGGCGTCGACGTCGTCCCAGCCGCGGTGCATCGCGCGCTTCGTGTACCGCTGGGCGATCGGCGGCCCCGCGGCGAGGTCCCGCGCCAGCTCGAAGGCCCGCTCTTCGAATTCGGCGTTGGGAACGACCTCGTTGACGAAGCCGTAGTCGGCCATCGTCGCGGCGTCGTAGCGGTCGGCGGTGAAGATGATCTCCTTCGCGCGGCCCATCCCGACGATGCGCGGGAGGCGGACCGTCCCGCCCCAGCCGGGGAGCAGGCCGAGGTCGTGCTCGGGCTGGCCGAACTCCGACCGCTCGGCCGCGATCCGGAGGTCGGCGCCCATCGCGAGCTCCATCCCCCCGCCGAGGCAGTAGCCGTCGACGCCCGCGACGACCGGGAGGTCGACCGATTCGAGCCGCCCGATCGTCTCCTGGCCCTTCTTCGAGAGGCTCGCGGCGGTGTTGACGTCGCCGACGCCGCCGGCCATCGACTGGATGTCCGCTCCCGCGGAGAACGCCCGGTCGCCGGCGCCCGTGACGAGGATCGCGCGGACCGCGTCGTCGGCCTCGAAGCGCTCGACGACGTCCGCGAACTCGTCGAGGAGCTCGTCGGTGATCGTGTTCATCCGGTGGGGCCGATCCAGGCGGACGTGCCCGACGCGGTCCCGGACCTCGACCGCGAGCGCGTCGTAGTCGTATCCCGTGTCGACCTCGGCGTCGCCGCCGGCGTGGAACCGCTCGCCCGCCTCCGCGAGCTCCCGCAGGTACGAGACGGGTTCGTAGCGCTCCGCGCCGGTCTCCTCGTGCCGCTCTTCGAGGGTGGCCAGCAGGTCGTCGAGCCCCCGCTCGTCGACCATCTTCGCGGGGCCGTCGGACCACCGCCCGCCCAGTTCGACCGCGGTGTCGATGGCCTCGGCGTCGGCGACGCCCTCGCTCATCAGGCCCGCGACCTCGTTCGCCAGCACCGCCAGGAACACGTCGGCGACGTCGTCGCGGGTCTGATCGGACGGCACCTGCGCGCCCTCGCCGTCGGCGTAGTCGTAGAAGCCCTCGCCGGTCTTCTTGCCGAGGTCGCCGGCGTCGACCTTCGATTCGAGCACCGGGGCGGGCCGGTACCGGTCGCCGAGTTCCTCGTGCATATGCTCGAGGACGTGGTAGCCGACGTCGATCCCGACCTGGTCCGCGAGCTCGAACGCGCCCATCGGGAGGCCGAGGCCGTACTTCACCGTCGAGTCGACCTCCTCGATCGTCGCCTCGTCGGACTCGACGAGCCACGCCGCCTCGTTCATCAGCGGGACCAGGATTCGGTTGACGATGAAGCCCGGGCTGTCCTTCCGGACGCGCACGGGGGTCTTGCCCATCTCGGCCGCGAGGTCCTCGATCAGTTCCAGGGTCGTCTCGTCGGTCCCGTCGCCGGCGATCACCTCGACCAGTTCCATCCGGACGGGGGGGTTGAAGAAGTGCATCCCGCAGAACTGCGCGGGGCGCTCTGTCACCGCGGCGAGCTCGGTGATCGAGAGGCTGGAGGTGTTCGTCGCGAAGACCGTCCGGTCGGGCGCGACCGCCTCGAGGTCGTCGTAGACGTCCTTCTTGATCGGCATCTTCTCCGGGACGGCCTCGATCACGACGTCGGCGTCGTCGACGGCCTCCTCGAGGTCGACGTGGGTCGAGATCCGATCGAGCGTCGCCTCCGCGTCCGCGCGTTCGATCTGGCCCTGTTCGACGAGCTTGTCGAGCGACCACTCGATGCCCTCGAAGCCGTCCCGGACGAACTCCTCTTCGACGTCGCGGAGCCGGACCGCGAACCCCGCCAGGGCGGCGACCTCCGCGATCCCGTGACCCATACTGCCCGCGCCGAGAACCGTGATGACGTTGACGTCGTCGATCTCCATACCTCGTCGTGGGCGGCGCGGCGTTTCAACGTTTCTTTGACTCGGGCGAGAAACGGGCGGCGCGTTTATTTCTCAGTCGACCGCGCGCCACAGATACCGGCTGGCGTAACTCCGGTAGGGCCGCCACCGCTCGGCGTGCTCGACCATCCCCGCGCGGTCGTCGTCCGCGAAGCCGTAGAGTTCGGCCATCCCCGCCCGGATCCCGAGGTCTTCGATCGGGAAGACGTCGGGTCGACCGAGGACGAAGATGAGGTACATCTTCGCGGTCCAGGTGCCGACGCCGCGGATCTCGGTCAGCGTCGCGACGACCGCCTCGTCGTCGCGGTCGGCGAGGCCCTCGCGCGTCAGATCGCGCTCCCGGAACGCCTCGGCGACGCTGCGGACGTACTCGACCTTCTGGCGGGAGAGGCCGACGTCCCGGAGCGTTGCCTCGTCGGCGGCGAGCACGCCGCTCGGGGTCACCTCGACGCGGTCGAACAGCCGCTCGCGGATCGCCGCCGCGGAGTCGGTCGAGAGCTGCTGGTTCACGATCGCGACGACGAGGCGCTCGAACTCGTCGTCGGCGGTGCCGATCTGGAGGTCGCCGTGTCGGTCGACGAGCGGACCGAGCTTCGGATCGGTGCGGACCGGTTCCATCGGCCGGACGTGAGGCGTCCGCGGTGAAAGCGTCGTCGCTCGAGCGGTGTCGGCCGACCGACGATATTTCCGTCTCTCCGGCGAAGGGCGTGTATGGTCGACCCCGACGGGGACGGTGGGGGAGACGAGAGCGACCGGGAGCCCGCGGTCACGATCGAACGCCCGGACGTGGCCGAGGTCGACACGCTCGTCGAGCTGTGGGCCGCGCTCGCGGCCGACCAGCGCGCCCACGACTCCCACCTCCTGCCCGAAGCGAACCGGGCCGCCGTCCGCGACACGCTGGCCCGACACGCCGTCACCGGCGGGGTCCAGGTGGCGCGCCGCGACGGCGAGATCGTGGGCTTCGTCACGTACGGCCCGGAGGAGGGCGTCTACGAACAGGACGTCACGCGGGGCGTCGTCCGCAACGTCTACGTCCGACCCGAGTACCGGGGCCGCGGGATCGGGAGCGAACTGATGGACGCCGCCGAGGCCGCGCTCGAGTCGGTCGGCGCGACCGTGATCTCGCTGGAGGCGATGGCGGCGAACGACCGCGCCCACGCCTTCTACCGGGAGCGGGGCTACGAGCCCCACCGGATCCAGTTCGAGAAGGACCTCGACGGCGAGACGGCAGGCGAATCGACCGACTCCGCCGCTCCGGACCGCGCGGACGCCGACCCGTCTCGGAGTCCGACCGCCGAGGAAAACGACACACACTCAAAGGAGGACTGAGAAGGTCCGCCCGCGCCAGGGGAGCATGGGCGGTTCATGCACTCGACTTGTAATCGAGACTTCGTGGGTTCGAATCCCACCCCTGGCTCTCCGCACACCGCCGATGCCGCGTCCCCTCGACTCCGTTCGGTCGGCGCACGCTTGCCGTCACGACGATACGTCCGCCCGGGAGCGACGCCATCGACGCTCGCAAACGTGGAGTCAGAAACCGAGGCGAAGCGGAGAGAGTGCGTCAGCGGGGGTGCCCGGTCGAGAGGCCACCGATCCGGAAGGCGAGGGGAGGGGAATCAGGGGGCGATCGCGTCGGCGGGGACCGGATCGCGGGCGGCCCAACCGGGGCAGTACCGACTACGGGGGAGAACCACCTAAAAGCGACTTAGTCTCAAAGAACCGTTTCACCTATCCGACCCGCCGATCGGTCACCCCTTCCGGTTCGACGGAAGCAGGATGAGCGCGCCGGGGATCGAGAGCGTGACCAGCTGAAGGGGGTTCTCGCGGATGTCGAAGTTCGGATCGAGCGGCTGGCTCTGGACGTCGGTGATGTGGAGCGAGGAGTAGTAGACGATGACGTGGGTGAGCCCGTAGGCGACGGCGAAGGGGACGACGAGCGGATAGGTGGTGCCGAAGAGCCTCGCCAAGAGGTCGAAGACCACGGCGATCACCGACGAGACGGCCAGGAAGTCGCCGACGTGGAGGGTGACGCCGGTGAACGCCGTGATCGCGGTGTCGAGCGACGACGACGTAGTCGGCGTGTACATAAACGCGGTCAGGACGCTGGTGGCGACGAGCCCCATCCCGACGAAGAACCCGACGATCGGGTACGCGTATTCCATCGTTCGCGTGGTCAGGGCCGACGGATATAACGTTATCCCCCTCGGTATCAGATGCGAATATCGGAGAGACCGAGGAAGTCGAGAGGGATCGTGAGACCGGATCGCTGGCTGGCGTCCGAGCCGCCGTTTCCGGGTCCGTTACCGCTCTGGCCGGGCGCGCCGTCCGAACCGCCCTGTTCGCTGTTGTCGGCGCCCGAGCCTGCGCCGTCACTGCGGTTCGCGTTCTCCGCCTGATTCCCGTTTCCCGAACCACCCGAGACCGCGTTTCCGCTTCCGTTCGCGGACTGGCCAGGGGCGCCGTCTTCGGCGCCAGGCGCCGACTCGTTACCGGCCGCCGGCGGTCCCTGGCCGTTCCCAGGGCCTTGGCCCGTCCTGTTGACGGCGCCCGCGGCGTCACGGCCCGGGGCGTCGCTGCCGCGACCGGGTGCGCCGGCGTCTTCAGGTGGGCCGCCCATTCCGCGTCCCGGGTTCGCGCCGGCGATCTCGCGTGCGATCGCGGCGACCTCGGGGCCGGAGAGGTTCTGCGCCTCGGTGCGGAGGCGTTCGATGTTCGAGACGTTGATGCCGTGTTCCTCGCGGACGTCCTCGGGCAGGCCCGTCGCGGTCTCGTTGAGCTGTTCGAGTCGCCGCTCGACGGCGTTGATCTGCGCCGACAGCTGCGCCGCGCGGGCGCGGTACCGGGCCTCGGAGATGGTGCCGTTCTCCCGGGCCGCCTCGAGTTCGGCGAGGCGCTCTCTGAGTTCCGCCAGGCGCTCCCGGCTCTCGTCGAGGGATCCCGCGACGACCTCGGCCTTCGAGGCGTTGCTATTGGCCGCGGCGATCCGCTGGCCGAACGCCCGGGCCTCGACCTCGCTACCGATCTCGACTTCCTGGACGCCGACGATGGCGGCGAGCTGTGCGCCCGGCGCGATGGAGGCCGGGTCGGCGGAGTCGTTCTCCGCCTCGGCGGTCGCCGTCGGTTCGGCGGTCGCCGTACTCGTCTCGGTCTCGTTCGGTGCGGTCGTCGTGTCCGTCGCCGTCGCCTGGGCTCGGAGCCCGTCGTCCTGTAGGCCGGTCAGTCCCGTCGCGGCGGCTGGTGCTCCCGATGCGGCGGCGACGCCGATCGGCGCGGCTGCCACGACCACGAGGGCGACGAAGAGTGCGAATACTGACCTCATCACTTCACCCTTGGCGTCTGGACCCCATATACCTCGAACATTCTCGTTCCAATTTTGCTCGAATTAACTCGGTTTACGCCCCGACATCGACCGTTCTGAGGTCGAATACGGTGACTAACGGACGTCATTCGTCTCCCTCCGGCTCCGGCTCCGGTCCGGGTCCGAACTCCTCGTCGGGCAGCACCAGCACGTTCTCGCGGCCCAGTCGGAACGCGTCGAGTTCGTCCGCGTCGCGCATCTTCCGGACGACCTGGCTCGTCTTCGCGTCGGTCCAGTCGAGCGTCCGGGCCACCTCCTGTTGCTTCATCCGCCCGCCCTCGTGTTCGACGAGCGCGAGGACGCGCTCTTCGTTGCTCAGGAGTTCGTCCTCCCAGGGCGCTTCCTCGGACGCCGTGTCGGTCTCGCCGGCGTCGGCCGCGTCCGCGTCGTCGGAGGCGGCCGCTCCGGCCGCCGCGTCGCCGTCAGTGTCGGCTTCCGTGGCCGCACCGGCGGCCCCGGCAGCTCCCGCACTCGCGGCGTCGGACTCAGCGGCGTCAGGGGTATCGGAGGCGCCCGCCTCGGCGGCCGCGGACGGCTGCGACGCACCCGACCCGCCGTCCGGTCCGCTCGCGTCGGCACCGGGCCCTCTCGGTGGTCCGGACGGGCCGCGCCGCTGGTAGAGGTACCAGCCGCCGGCCGCGACGGCGGCAACGAGCACCGCGAAGCCGCCGAGCACGAGCGGATCGAGCCCCCCCGAACCGTCGGTGCCGCCCGCGGGGCTCGTCGTCGGGCCTTGGGTCCCTGGGTCGGCCGCCTCCCTGACGACGAGCGTCGGCTCGTCGGCGGCGAAGTCCAGCGGCCCGCTCCAGACGACGACCCGCGACCCCCGGCGCAGGTCCGACGGATCCGGACTGACTCGCACGAGGCCGTACCCCTCGGGCCACACCATCTGCAGGGAGGTCTCGCCGTCGAGGAAGAGCCCCGCGAGCGCGTCGCCCGCGCGGATCGTCCCGTTGTCGACCGCCGCGAAGTTCGTCCAGACGAAGGTGTAGGTGACGATCCCGTAGTCCTGCGGGAGCTGCTGTCTCGTAGCGGTGACCGACACGTTGCGGATCGTCATCTCTCGACCGGTCGCATTCTCGGCGGTGGCGGCGGTCGACTCCATCCGGGTGCGGAACTGACTCGTGTACCGCGACTCGTTCGCCCGGATGTCCTCCCGCAGCGAGAGGAACGCGTCGGTCGTCTGGTTGGTATCGAGACGAACGCGATAGGCGATCGCCCACGCCGCGTTGCCGTTCTCGCGGAGGGTGATTCGCATCGAGACGTCGTCGGGGTTGATCCCCGTCTGGGCGATGGTGTCCGTCGGCTGAGCCGACACGCTCGTCGGCGTCGCGACCCCGCCGAGGACCACGGCGAGAACGAGTGCGACGCAGGCGAGCCGCGCTACGCGGTCGGTCATCTCAGTGCCACATCGAACCGGGAGACACAAACCACTTCCGAGACCGGAGAGCCGGCCCGGATCATAATGACTAGTCTCGTCTCTTACCGGTGATCGCCGTGAACGTGGATGGCGATCACCGGTACACAGTGAGACTAGTCATTATCAGACGTCGAACACGACGTA
>JBDGUM010000047.1:0-8135 GCA_042215855.1 Halobellus sp.
GGGGGCTCGACGCCCTCTGCGGCCTCGGCGGTCCCGGTCTCCTTGGGGGTGTCGACGTGCCAGCGCGTCACCTCGTCGTCGAACGCCGCGAGGCGGTCGCTGACCTCGTCCTTGAGCTCGTCGTCGTTGATGTTCACCTCGAAGATGAACGACACCTCGTCGTCGCCGCGGGTGGACTTCTGGATGTTGGCGCTCACGAGCTCGTTGTCGAAGTAGTACGGCGCCAGCTGGGTCATCACGCGCTGGTAGACCGTGTTCTCGACCCGGCGGAGCGCCCGGCGGCCGGCGGAGTCGGCGGCGCGGGCGACGTACCCGAGCGACTCCGACCAGCGTTCGACCGCGCCGTCGCTGTCGCCCTCCTCGACGCGCTCGTACGATTCGGAGAGGCGCTCGCCCGCGGTCTGGAGGTCCTCGTCCGGCCCCTTGCCGGCCTTCTCCCCCTCGCCCTCGTCGACGCTGGCCTGGACGGCCGTCTTCTCGCTGACGTCTTTCGAGAGGCGCTCGTGGGACTTCGGGCGCCACTCGTCCCACTCCTCGAAGGCGTCGCCGTCGACGCCGGCGTCGCGGAGCGCGCGGGTGATGCGTTCGCCGTGCTCGACGACCTCTCCCCACGAGCCCCGCACTTTGAATCCGGAGACGCTCTCTTCCATCGCTTCGGACGGGGTAGGGACGGGGAAGTATAAAACTCTACTCCGGACCGTGGGACCGTCCGACACACCCGATCGGCCGACGGCGTCGATATCGGCGCCGATGGTCGAACTCGGGTGGACGGCTCACAGTGATATCGCAAGTCACCATCGATTTCTCGCCGGACGGTACGACGAGGATCGACGGACAGTTGCGATACTCACTATCAGCGCCCGTGGATGAAGTCGGTCGCGGCCTCGTCGAGCCGGCTGACGACGCCGCTGAGCCACGCGCTCGGCGAGGCGCGGCGGAGCGAGTCCTCGTCGACCTCGATCCGGTCGCCCTCGAAGGGGCCCTCGACGTCGGGATCCGTCGTGTCTACGACCGTCGACATCGCACAGCGGCCGCAGGACTCGGTGTTGTCGTTCGTGCGCATCGTATAGGCGGAAGCGACCAATCGACATTAAAATTGGGGGAAGATTGCGCCGCTCCCGAGCGGCTTTAGTGCCTGTACGCGGAGTGTGGGGGTATGGGATATCGGACCGTGGACTTCGAGGACGTGGCACCCGCAGACGAGCGACCCTGTGAACTGCGTCGCCTGGCGGCGGCGGCCGATCTCGAAAACGTCGCGATAAACCGGTTCCGGGCCGAGCCGGGCGAGCAGCTGCCGCTGGCGTACCACTACCACGAGGAGCAGGAGGAGGCTTTCTACGTGCTCTCGGGGACGCTCGCGGTCGAGACACCCGAGGGACCCTTCGAGGTGGGGACCGGCGAGCTGTTCGCGGTCGATCCCGAGAGCCCCCAGCGGGCCTACAACCCCGACGACGCCGACGGGGACGTCGTCGTGCTCGCGATCGGCGCGCCGGCCGTCAGCGGCGACGCCGTCGCGTACGACCCCGACGAATAATGGCCGAGGAGTCCAACTCGTTCGACCCGGTCGAGGCGGCCGAAGAGGTCGGCATCGACCTCGACGACGTCCCGGTCTGGGAGGACGAGTACCTCGATCGGGTCTCCGACCGGCTGATGTTCAACTACGATCTCGAACGCGACCGGACGGTCGAGGGCGAGCGGTTCCCGCTGTACGCCGAGATGCGGATGGAGAGCCAGAAGCACTTCTTTCACCCCGCCCTGGACTACGCGAACCACGAACACCGGGAGTTCCTGTTCGCGCGGCGGCGGGAGCGGCCGACGGTCGCGGAGTTAGAGCGGCTGGTGGCGCTCGGTCACGACCTGGCGGACTCCCCGGAGTGGCTCGTCCCCGACGAGGAGCACTTCGGGACCGACTTCACCTTCGTCCTCGTCGCCGAGGAGATCACCGACGACGTCGCCGCGTTCGTCGACGGCTTCCGCGACCGGACGCTCCTGAAGTTCGGCTACTACGGCCACTACGAGGTCAACCTCGCGGTCGTCGCGCCCGAGCGGGAGCAGATCGTCAAGGGCGAGAGCGCCGACTCCGCGGAGGCGTTCGCGCTGTGGCGGGACGTGCCGCCGGCGGAGCGCCGGGGGACGCTCGGCCGGCTGCGCGAGGCGGTGGCCCGGCGGCTCGGCGGTCGGTAGCGCCGTCGCTGGGACGTGCTCGAAAGGGAGAAAAGAGAGCGCGAGTCGCCGAGTCAGTATCAGTCGTCGCCGGGCGAGAAGCCCCCGGACTTCTCGCCGCTCCGGACCGCGTCGATGTTGTCGTAGCCCATCTTCACGAGCGAGAGACCCAGATACACCAGCACGAACGCGAGGACGATCTGGGTCACCGCCGACAGCATCTGGATGATCGTCGCGTCCGCCATCCACGCCGGGTCGAGGAACTTCGTGTAGAGGTTGCTGTAGAAGGCGAGCCACAGGAGCCCCGAGACGGTGATGGCGACCATCACGGCCATCGGGCCGCCGGTGCTGAGAAGCTGCTTCGAGTCGTCCCAGTTGGCCAGCCAGACCGTGGCAGTGAGCAGCGCCAGCGCCGCGAGGAGCTGGTTCGCGCCGCCGAAGAGCTGCCAGAGCGTCGCCCACGACCCGCTGGCGATGAGGACGTACGCCGGGATCGTCTGCACGGCCGCGTTGCCGTAGCGATCGGCGGCGAACGACTGGACGGACGTCTCGGGCGTGCCGACGATCTCCTCCATCATGTAGCGGCCCAGGCGGACGGCCGTGTCGGTCGAGGTGAGCAGGAAGCTCACGAGCACGAGCGCCATAAACGGCCCCCCGAAGGACTGGGGAATGCCGAAGCTCGTCAGCAGGATGGCCCCGCCGCTCGCGAACGTCGGCAGCGCCAGGCCGATCCCGCCGCCGACGTCGGGCGCGACCAGCGCGACGCAGATGAGCGCGGTCGTCGCGAGCAGCCCCTCGCCGAGCATCCCGCCGTACCCGATCGCACGGGCGTCGGTCTCGCGGTTCAGCTGCTTCGCGGTCGTCCCCGACGAGACCAGCGAGTGGAAGCCGCTGATCGTCCCGCAGGCGATCGTGATGAAGAGCAGCGGGAACAGCGGCGCGCCGTTGCGACCGATGAAGCCGTAGAACGGTTCGAGGTTCGTCACGAGCGGCTGGCTCGACGTCCCGAGGATCGTCCCGACGATGACGGCGAGCAGCGCGCCGCCGACGCCGGTGTACAGGAGGAACGACGAGAGATAGTCACGCGGCTGCAGCAGGAACCACACCGGAAGCGCGCTCGCGATCGCGCCGTACAGCAGGATGATCGGGATCCACGCGGCCGTGTTGGCGCCGAACGCCCCCGCGGCCGGGAGCCACGAGAGCTTCGAGCCGAACAGCACGATCGTGTTCGCGGGATACCCGCTTCCCGGCACCAGCGCGAGGGGGTACTGGATGCCCACCCAGACGCCGGCGAACATCAGCGCGACGAACAGCCCGGTCCCCGCGAGGAACGGGAGGTCGAGCTGGTACAACCAGACGCCGAGCAGGACCGCCAGCCCGATGTAGATCAGGCTGGCCGTCGCGGCCGACGGGTACGCGTTGAAGACGATCGCCACGACGAGGGCGAACACCGCCACGACGAGAATGATCGTCAGGAACGCGAACCACAGCAGCATGTTCTTCCCCCGCTCGCCGACGTACTCGCCGATGATGTACCCGATCGACTTCCCCTCGTGTCGGAGGCTGGCCGACAGCGCCGAGAAGTCGTGGACGGCACCCATCAGCGGGTTTCCGATGGCGATCCACGCCAGGGCGGGCACCCAGCCCCAGAGGACGCCGGCGGTGATCGGGCCGACGATCGGCGCCCCGCCGGCGATGCTGGAGTAGTGGTGCCCGAGGAGGACGGGCTTCTTGGATGGAACGTATTCCTGCCCGTCCTCGTACTTGTGCGCCGGAGTCTCACGGCTGTCGTCGAGGTCGACGAACTGCGCGAGGTACTTCGAGTACCCGATGTACCCGGCGCTGAACAGTACGAGTACCGCTATGACGAGCCATAGCACCTGAACCATATTGTGGTAACCCCATACGTGGTTGTGAAAGAATCACGTATAATGTTAACGATCATTGTTCGGATTCAGGATGGCCGGCGGGTGGCGTACCGGGAGACCGCGAGGACGTCGACGGGGAGCGAGGATGTCGAATCGGACGAACGTCACCCGACCGACGAGGCGGGCTCGACGGCGACGTCGATGTCGAGTTCCTCCGCGACCGTCTCGAGGATGCTTCCCTTCACTTCGGAGACGCGCGTCTCGATCTCGGCGACGACCGGCGGCCCGAACGACTCGCGCAGCTCCTGGAGGTGTTCCCGCTCGGTCTGGACCCGATCGCGCAGGAACCGGGCCCCGCGACCCTCCTCGTGCGGTTCGGGCTCGGGCGTGAGCCGATTGACCGCGAGCCCGCGGACGTCGAGGTCGTACGACTGGAGCTCCTCGATGGCGCGGCTGGTCTCCCGCAGCGACAGCTCGTCGGGGTTGACGACGAGGAAGAACGCGGCGTCGTTTCGCAGTCGGTCGCCGGCGAACTCGAAGCGCTCCTTGCGGGTGCGTAGCCGTTCGAGGATCGGATCGCCCTCCATCATCCGCCGGGGCTCGTTGTTGCCGATGGCCGCCCGCTCGTAGAGTTCGATCGCCTGCTCCCGTTTGTGGGCGAGGCGGTCGATCCAGCCCTCCAGCATCTCCGGCAGGGAGAGCAAGCGGAGCGTCCCCCCCGTCGGCGAGGTGTCGAAGACGATCCGGTCGTAGTCGTCGCCCTCGCGCATCACGTCGATGAAGCGGTCCATCAGCGCGGCCTCGTAAGCGCCGGGCGTCTGGTGGGCCATCTCGATCTGCCGGTCGATCTCGTTGACCATCGCGGCGCTCACCTGGTCGGACATCGCCCGCTTGGTCTCCATCAGGTGCCGCTCGGTCTCGGCCTCGGGGTCGATCTCCATCGCGTCGAGGTTCTCGATGCCCTCGACCGACGACGGCTCGTCGTCGAACTGCTGGTCGAAGACGTCGGAGGTGCTGTGGGCCGGGTCGGTCGAGACGATCAGCGTGTCGAGGTCCGCGCGGGCGCAGCGGAGCGCGTACGCCGACGACATCGTGGTCTTGCCGACGCCGCCCTTGCCGCCGAAGAAGACGTGTTTGCGCATCGTCAGAAGTGGTACTGCTGGCCCTTGCGTTCGAGGAGCGACCCGCGGTCCCACATCCGGCGCTCCCAGGCCTCGAACTCGTCTTCGAGGTACGGGAGCAGCTCCGCGGTGTAGTACGACACCGGCGAGGGGATCCCGAAGGCCTCGGGGAAGCACGCGAGCATGAACGTGTCCTCGAGGTCTTCGGCCTCCTTTTCGATCTTCTCGTAGGCCGGGTGCGAGATCATCCCGTGATAGAGCCCCCGAATCCACTCGGCGAGGCGCGCCCTGAAGCGTTCGATCCGATCGGCCAGCGACATAGCGCGAGGTACGGCCGCCGCGACAAAAGCGTACCGCCCCGAGCCGCCGTCGCCGGTTGTGCGCGCGAGCGCAACCGTGCCCGCACGTTGAAGTGCGGCCGTCGCCCACGGAGCGTATGGCGACTTCGACGGACCAGACGCCGGTGACGATCCTCACCGGGAGCCTCGGCGCGGGGAAGACGACCCTCCTGAATCGGCTCCTCGCGGGGGCGGGCGACCGCGAGGTCGCGGTGCTCGTGAACGATATGGGCGAACTGAACGTCGACGCCGACCTGGTCGACGAGTCCTCGGAGCTCTCGGTCGCCGACGGGACCGTCACGGAGCTGTCGAACGGCTGCATCTGCTGTGAACTCCGCGACGATCTCGAGACCGCGGTGGTGCGGCTGGCCCGGGAGCGGTCGTTCGACCACCTCGTCGTCGAGCCGTCGGGCATCAGCGACCCGGGACCGGTCGCGCGGCTGTTCACGGGCGGGTCGCCCGCGGCCGCGCGCTACCGCGTCGACGCCGTCGTCGCGGTGGTCGACAGCCGGCTCTTCGCGGACACCTTCGACCCCGAGGGGGATCCGACCGAGGCGATCGCGAGCGACGGCGACGGCGAGACCCGCCCGCTGTCGGACCTCCTCGTCGAGCAGGTGGAGTTCGCCGACGTGGTCCTCCTGAATAAAATCGATCTCGTGACCGACGCGGAACTGGCCCACGTCGAGGAGGTCGTCCGGACGCTCCGTCCGGACGCCCGGACGATCCCGACGACCTACGGCGAGGTCGACGTCGACGAAATCCTCGGCCTCGACCTGTTCGAGCCCGGCGCGGCCGCCGAGCGGGCCGGGTGGAAGCGGGCGCTGGACGACGAGGGGGCAGAGGCCGACGGACGCGACCACGGCAGCGACGGCCACGATCACGACCACAGCGGTGGAAACGACGACCACGACCACGTCCATCCGGAGGCGGACTACGGTATCTCCTCGTTCACGTACCGTCGCCGCCGGCCGTTCCACCCCGAGCGGATCGCCGCCGTCCTCTCGGATCTCCCTCCCGCGGTGATCCGCTCGAAGGGCCACCTCTGGGTCGCCGGGCGCGAGGAGGCCCACCTCACGTTCAGCCAGGCGGGGCCGTCGGCCGCCGTCGAGGTCACGGGACGGTGGATCGCGAGCCTCCCGGAGTTCGAGCAACGGAGCTACCGGAACAACCGCTCGGACCTCGGCTTCGAGTGGGACGACGAGTGGGGCGACAGGCGAAGCGGCCTGGTGTTCATCGGCCAGGAGATAAACGAGGCGTCGCTCCGGGCACGGCTCGACGACGCGCTCCTGACCGACGAGGAGTTCGAGGCGGGCCCCGAGGCGTGGGCGTCGCTGTCGGGGCTCGATCGGTTCCCGTCGGAGCCGGGCGCGGAGACGGTGCTCGCGACGCCGACGGGCTGATACTGTCGGACAGAAGTCCGTGAACTATCTCGGCACCCCGTGGTGCCGATGAGATTCACATCGTTCTGTCCGACAGTATGAGTAGCAGCGAGTCGACGGTTCAACAGGCGCAGCCCGTCGAGCCGGGCGAGCGCTCCAGGTCCATCTCCTCGCCGCAGTCCGGACACGTCGGCGTCGCGTCGCCGTCGACGTCCGTCGCCGGGATCCGTTCCGCGCAGTCGTGACACCAGTACGATCCGCGGGTCGACGACGTGGAAGAGCCCCGGTTGGGCGACTCCGTCGAGGCCTCGAACGCGTCCCTGAGTGTGCCGAGCAGTCCCATATCGGTATCGAAAGATCGTGACGTACAAAGTTCCGCCTCGGTCGTGCGCGGGCGACGGACGACCGGAATCCCGCGCGGCCACCGATCGGCTCAGCTAGCGCTCAGGAACGCGACGACGCTCAGGAGGACGAAGGCGACGCCGAACACGATGGCGCCGTAGCAGAGCTTTCGGAACCGGACGTCCGCGGGGATCTCCCGCCGGACCGCCGGATCGACCGTCCAGACGAATCGTCGGTGGGCCCACAGCGTCGCGGCGACCGCGGCCGCTGCGGAGACCGCGAGCCCGCGGGGCCACGGGACCGCGAAGGCGTCGAGGTACAGCGGGCCGAAGGAGAGACACAGGAGCCACGCCGAACCGGTCACGACGACGAACGGGACCGGATCGACGGGCTCACCCTCCTGATTGCGGACGGACACGGGGTCCCTTGGGGCGCCGGCGCAAAATATGTGTAGGCCGCCCACGACGCGGGCGTATGGAGACGACTTCCGAGGGGGATCCGCGCGTGCTCTTCGCGATGAACCTCGTGCTCTCGTCGGTCTTCGCCACGGTCGTCGTGTGGGGGCTGAGCTTCGTCGAGATCGCGCCCTTCACGCCGGTGAACGTGGCGTCGCTGGCGTTGGTGTTGATGGCGGCGACGTACCTCATCACCCGATAGCGGCCGGGAACGCCTGAAGCGACCGTCGGGGATGGCCCGCGAGCGAGCGACCCCGATGAGTTATGTGGATCCTGGCGCGACTGTGGAACAATGGCCATCGAAGACCGCGACGACGCGTATCTGATCACGCACGCACTCGCGAAGGACACGCTCTCGCGACTCCGCGACGTCGAGACCGAGCAGGTGGCGTTCCGGAAGGGCCTGGTCAAACTCGGGCGGATCTGCGGCTACGAGATCATCGACGGCGCGATGGAGACCGAGTACGTC
>JBDGUM010000042.1:0-8107 GCA_042215855.1 Halobellus sp.
CCGGCCTCCTTGGCGGCCTCGAACTCCTCCATCGAGTCGACGATGTCGTCCATACTGGGGACGTAGGCCGTCAGATTCAGCAGTTCCTCCCGGAGTTCGTCGCCGCCGATCTCGCGCTCGTCGTCGCCGACGCGGAGCACGTAGGCGCCGTCGCCGACCTCGTCGATCCCGACCGCGTCGCCGTCGTAGACCTGTCTGCCGTCCCGCTCCTCGAGGTCGATCTCCTCGCCGGCGACCTCCAGCAGCCAACTCCCCTCCTCGGGCGGGAGGGGCGCGGTGTTCGCCGCGACGACCTGGCCGGGCGTCAGCGACCAGATACCGGTCATCCCCTTCTCGCGGTTCTCACGCATCCGGGCGCGGTAGCCCGCCTCGTCGCGGATGTCGTCGTAGGGGCCGTCGACGGCGATCAGGCCGGCCGCGCTGGCGCCCCGGGAGGTGTTGTGCCGGAGTTCGGGCCACGGCGGCAGTTCGCCCGTCCGCGTCATCGCGCGCATATCCTTGGTGTAGTCGACTTCTCCGTCGACCAGGAGGAACAGGCGTTCGAGGTTGTTGGCGGGCCTGCCCATCTCCGCGCGGAGGTCGCCCATCGCGAGCTCGGCCTCGCCGGACTCGACGATCACCGACATCGAGAGGCGTCCCGCTTCGAGGCCGGCCTCGCGCTCGACGATCGTGATGAACTCGTCGGCCTTCTTCCAGTCGTCGACGTCGCCGACCTCGGGGATGACGAACCCGTCGATGTGGGCGATCGCGTCGCGCTCGTCGGTGGCGATCGAGAGCATCTGCTGGAACCCCTGGTATCGCGTCTCGGGGTCGTCGCGGTGCCAGACGACGCGCGGGTGGATCTCGCCGGGGAAGTCCGCGCCGTGCTCGGCGACGACCTCGACGATGTTCTCGACGCCCTGCTCGCGCATCGAGGGCGCGGTCGCGTCCTCGTTGTCGGGCACCCAGACGTCGGGCGCCCGCATCCCGCGTAGCTGCGCCGCGCTCCGGAGCATCTTCGCGGAATCGTCTTCGCCTTCGACCGCCGTCGGCGACGTGAAGAACGTCCGCACGAACTCGCGCTCGTAGTGTCTGTCAGTGCTGTCGAGGGTCATATTCCACGTACGACGTCCCGGCGAGCGGTATTAAAATTGTCGCGTGGATAACGCTTCCGCGACGCCGTCGCCGGCGGTGCTCGGCGGGACAGCCGGCGGAGACGATCGGATGTTCCACGCGCTGCGGAGTGCGACGACCTCTCGCTCCCGCGGTCGTCGACTGCATCGAAGATACCATCCGTACGGTTGTTATTTTGACCGCGCGATCACCGAACGGCGTGACGACTGAAACACGGAACGGAACTGAAACGCCGTGGCGGCGTAACGAAACACGGCCGCGACGACCGTCTGCGGGTGCCGTCCGTACCCCTCGCGACGCTCACTCGTCGGCGGCGATGAGGTCCGCGGCCTTCTCGCCGATGGCCAGCGTCGCCGCGTTGGTGTTGCCGCCGACGATCCGCGGCATCACCGAGGCGTCGGCGACGCGCAGGCCGTCGACCCCGTGGACGCGGAGCCGGTCGTCGACGACCGCCATCTCGCCGTCGCCCATCTTGCAGGTCCCGACCGGGTGGTAGATCGTCTGGGCCTTCTCGCGGACGTGGTCGGCGAGCTCCTCGTCGGTCTGTGCGTCCTCGCCCGGCCAGAGTTCCTCGCCGCGGTACTCGTCGAACGGTTCCGCGTTCGCCACCCGGCGCGCCTCGCGGACGCCCGCGACGAGCGTCTCCAGGTCGCCCGGCTCGCTCAGGTAGCGGGGGGTCGATGACCGGGTCCGCGAAGGGGTCCGCCGAGCGGAGCGTGATCCGCCCGCGGCTGTCCGGCCGGACCTGCGTCGCGCCGATGTAGAACCCCCGTCCCTCGTCGGGGTTCTCGTAGCCGTGTCGCATGAAGAATCCCGGCCCGAAGTGGAACTGGACGTCCGGGCGGTCGAGGTCGGGGTCGGTCCGGAAGAACAGCCCGGCCTCGCCGCCGTTCGAGGTCAGTCGCCCCGAGCGCTGGGTGTGGAACTCGACGACGTCTTCGAGGGTCCCCACGTCGTCGCGCGTCGTCGCGTTCTCGGCCTCGTAGTGGGTGGTGACGAACAGGTGGTCCTGGAGGTTCCGGCCGACGCCCGGGAGGTCCGTCTGGACGTCGATGCCGTGCTCCCGGAGGTGGTCGGCGGGACCGACGCCGGCGAGCATCAGCAGCTGCGGGGAGTTGATCGCGCCGGCCGAGAGGACGACCTCCTCGCTCGCCCCGACCGTCTGCCGCTCGCCGCCCCGCTCGTACTCGACGCCGACGACGGCCCCGTCGTCGAACCGGAGGTCCGTCACCTGCGCGCCCGTCTTCGCGTCGAGGTTCGACCGCTCCACGAGCGCGGGCTTGAGGTACGCCGCTGCCGCGCTGTGCCGCTCGCCGTCCTTCTGGGTCACCTGGAAGAACCCCGCGCCCGCCTGTCGCTCGCCGTTGAAGTCGTGGTTCCGCGGGTGGCCGGCCGCGACGGCGGCGTCGACGAAGACGCGCGAGAGCTCGTACGGCGACTCCAGGTCGGTGACGTTCAGCGGACCGCCGACGCCGTGGTACTCGCTGCGGCGGCTCGCGTTGTTCTCGCTCCGCTTGAAGTAGGGGAGCAGCTCCTCGTAGCTCCAGCCCTCGTTGCCCATTTCCGCCCACTCGTCGAAGTCCCCGGGGTGGCCGCGGACGTGGATCATCGCGTTGATCGAACTGGAGCCGCCGAGGACCCTCCCCCGCGGCCAGTAGAGTTCCCGGCCGTTCAGGCCCTCCTGCGGCTCGGTGTAGTACTCCCAGTCGACGGACGTCTTGAACAGCTGGCCGACCTCGCTCGGCACGTGGATCGAGCGCTCGTGGTCCGGCTCGCCGGCCTCGAGGACCAGCACGCGTCGGTCCGGGTCGGCCGACAGCCGCGTCGCGACCGCACAGCCCGCCGTTCCCGCACCGACGACGACGTAGTCGTAGGACTCGCTTGCGTCTCGCATAGTGCCCCTGACTAGCAACTCACAGTATATCTTTCGGTCGGCCGCGGACGCGCCGGCGCGACCGCGCCACCCGAGGGTTTAATTCCTACATCGACAACTATGCACAATGGCAGTCGAAGACGAGTTCTACGACCCCGCGGGGCTGGAAACGTCGGCGGCGGCGCTGTCGACCGACCGCCCCGACGACGAACGGTACGCGGCGCTGGCGGCCGACCTGCGCGAGCGGGTCGCGGGCGAGGTGCAGTTCGACGAGTACGCACAGGTCCTGTACGCGACCGACGGCAGCATCTACCAGGCGCGGCCGGCGGGAGTCGTCCTCCCGAGGGACGTCGACGACGTGCGCGCGACGGTCGAGGTCGCCCGGTCGCACGACGTGCCGGTCCTCCCGCGCGGGACCGGGTCGTCGCTGGCGGGGCAAGCCGTCGGCAACGGCTGTGTCGTCCTCGACTTCACGAAGTACATGGACGGGATCGTCGACGTCGACCCCGACGCGAAGCGCGCGACGGTTCAGCCCGGCGTCGTCCAGGACCACCTCGACGACCGCCTCGCCCGCTACGGCCTGAAGTTCGCGCCGGACCCGGCCTCCTCGAACCGGGCGACGATCGGCGGGGGCATCGGCAACAACTCCACCGGCGCCCACTCGGTCCGCTACGGGATCACCGACGCCTACACCGAGGAACTGGAGGTCGTCCTCGCGGACGGCTCGCTGATCCACACCCGCGAGGTCGTCCTCGACAGCGACGAGTACGAGGCGATCGTCGACAAGGACGACGCCGAGGCGCGGATCTACCGGACCGTCCGCGGACTCGTCGACGAACACGAAACGGAGATCGCCGAGCGCTACCCCGAACTCAAGCGCTCGGTGTCGGGGTACAACCTCCAGAAGGTCATCTACGAGAACGACGCCGGCGAGGAGGTCATCAACCTCTCGAAGCTGTTCGTCGGGAGCGAGGGGACGCTGGGCGTGATCGTCGAGGCGACCCTCTCGCTCGTGACGAAGCCCGAGGAGACGGCGCTGGCGCTGTACTGCTTCGACGACCTCGTCGACGCGATGGAGGCGGTTCCGGAGGCCCTGGAGTTCCCCGTCAGCGCGGTGGAGCTGATGGACGACGAGGTGTTCCGCCTGGCCCGGGAGTCCGAGGGCTACGCGGAGTACGCCGAGCCGATCCCCGACGGGACGCAGGCGGCGCTGATGCTGGAGTGGGACGACGAACTCGTCGAGGACTTCGACGCCGCCGTCGACGACGCCACCGCGCACTTCGTCGATTCGGGAAAGGCCTTCGACGTCCTCGAAGCCTACGACGACGGCGACCAGGACCGGCTCTGGAAGCTCCGGAAGGCGGCGATTCCGCTGCTGATGAGCCTGGAGGGCGACCCGAAGCCGTACCCGTTCATCGAGGACGCGTCGGTGCCGCCCGAAGAACTGGCGGAGTACGTGCAGAAGTTCGAGGGGGTCCTCGACGACCACGACACCTCGGCGGCGTACTTCGCGCACGCCGGCGTCGGCACGCTGCACATCCGGCCGATCCTCAACCTCAAGGGGAGCGAGGGGATCGAGACGATGCACTCGATCGCCGACGACGTGACCGACCTCGTACTCGAACATCACGGGGCGTTCTCGGGCGAGCACGGCGACGGGATGGCCCGGACCGAGTTCAACCCCAAGATGTACGGCGACGAGCTGTGGAGCGCGTTCAAGGAGCTGAAGACGGCCTTCGATCCGGCGTGGCTGTTCAACCCCGGTAACGTCGTTTATCGGGAAGACGCGTCGGATCCGGGTCCCGAGCACGACCGCGGCGTCGGCGCGGATATGCGCGAGAATCTCCGGTACGGCCCGGCGTACCAGTCGGTCGAGCCCCAGACCGATCTCGACTTCGACGACGAGGGCGGCTTCTCCCACCTCGTCGAACTGTGCAACGGCTGCGGGACGTGCCGCCAGACCGACTCGGACGTGATGTGCCCGACCTACCGCGCCTCGAAGGAGGAACTCCAGACGACCCGCGGGCGGGCGAATCTGCTCCGGGCCGCGATCTCGGGCGAACTCGACGAGGACGAAATCTACTCCGAGCGGTTCCAGGCGGAGGTGCTCGACCTCTGTGTCGGCTGCAAGGGCTGCAAGAGCGACTGCCCGACGGGGGTCGATATGGCGAAGCTGAAGAGCGAGGTGAAACACCAGTACCACGAGGAGGAGGGCGCGAGCCTCCGAACGCGGCTGTTCGGCAACGTCGACGCCCTCTCGAAGCTCGGCAGCCGGCTGGCGCCGCTGTCGAACCTCGCCTCGAAGGTGCCCGGCAGCCGCGTGCTCCTGGAGCGCGTCCTCGGGATCGCCCGGGAACGCGAACTGCCGACCTTCCGCCGGGAGTCGTTCGAGACGTGGTTCCGCCGTCGCGGCGGCGCGGCCGTCCCCGCGGGCGAGGCCGACGCGACGGTCGTGCTGTTCCCCGACACCTACACCAACTACAGTTATCCGGGTGCGGGCAAGGCCGCGGTCGACGTGCTGGAGGCCGCGAACGTGCACGTGCGGGTCCCGGACGGCCTCAGCCCGAGCGGTCGCGCGGCCTTCTCGTCGGGGCTCCTCGACGAGGCCGAGTCGCGGGCGCGGGCCAACGTCGACGCCCTGCGGCCGCTGGTCGACGAGGGATGGGACGTGCTGTTCGTCGAGCCCTCCGACGCCGTAATGTTCCAGGACGAGTACCGCGACCTCCTTTCGGGATCCGACGTCGAGGCCGTCTCGGCGGCCGCCTACGGCGTGCTGGAGTACCTGGACCTGACGCGGGCCGACGAGCGCCTCGACTTCGACGCACCCGCGGAGTCGCTCACGTACCACGGCCACTGCAACCAGAAGGCGACGAACAAGGACCACCACGCGGTCGGCGTCCTCCGGCGCGCGGGCTACGGCGTCGACCCGCTCGACTCGGGGTGCTGCGGGATGGCCGGCAGCTTCGGCTACGAGGCCGAGCACTACGAGCTCTCGCAGGCGATCGGGCGGATCCTGTTCCGACAGGTCGAGCAGAGCGACGGCGACGTCGTCACCGCGCCCGGGGCCTCGTGTCGCTCGCAGCTGGGCGACCGCCCCGGCGAGTCGCAGCCGCCGCACCCGATCGAGAAGGTGGCCGAGGCGCTGGACGGCTGACGGGGACGGCGGTCGGTTGCCCGCTTACGGCTCGTAGCCCTGGTTCCGCAGGGCCTCTTCGAGTGCGTACAGGACCAGTTCGATGTTGCTCGTGCGCGCGGAGTAGCCCATACAGCCGATGCGGATGATCTCGCCTTCGAGATCGCCGAGGCCGCTCGCGACCTCGAGGTTGTGTTCGGCCTGTATGTCACCGAGCAGTGCCGACTCGTCGATCCCGTCGGGGATCCGCACGGCGTTCAGCGAGGGCAGCCAGTACTCGTCTTCGGGGTTCAGTTCGAGCCCGAGCGTTTCGAGCCCCTCCTTGAGGTGGGTCGCCATCTCGCGGTGGCGCTCCCAGCGCGCCTCCAGGCCCTCCTCGGCGACCAGCTGGAGCGCCTCCCGGAGCGCGTAGACGTTCGTGATCGGCGCTGTGTGGTGGTACGAGCGCTCGTCGCCCCAGTAGCCCTCCAGCAGCGAGAGGTCGAGGTACCACGACCGGACGTCGGTGTCGCGGCCGAGGACCTTCTCCATCGCGCGGTCTGAGAGCGTGAGCGGGCTCGCGCCCGGCGGGCACGAGAGGCACTTCTGGGCGCCCGAGTAGGCGACGTCGATGTCCCACTCGTCGACGCGGAGTTCGACGCCGCCGAGCGACGTGACGGTATCGGCGACGACGTACGCGTCGTTGTCGTGGGCGATGTCGGTCAGCGCCGGGACGTTCGGCTGGAGCGCGCCCGTGCTGGTCTCGGCGTGGACGAACCCGAAGATGTCGGGGTCGTGCTGGTGGAAGGCGTCCGCGACGGCGTCCGGATCGAGGGGCTCGCCCCACGGCGCGTCGACGTACGCGACCTCGCCGCCGGCGCGCTCGGCCATCGACGCCATCCGACCCCCGAAGTAACCGTTCGTCGGGACGAGCACGGTGTCGCCGGGCTCGACCAGGTTCGCGAACGCGGCCTCCATCGCCGCGGACCCCGTGCCGCTCACCGGGATCGTCCACTGGTTCTCGGTCTGGAACGTGTACCGAAGCAGCTCCTGGACCTCGTCCATAATCTCGATGAAGGAGTCGTCGAGGTGCCCCACGAGCGGCGCGCTCATCACGCGGAGCACGCGGGGGTGGACCTCGCTCGGGCCGGGGCCCATCAGGGTTCGATCTTCGGGCGTCAGCGGTTCCGTATCCGGTGGTGTCAGCATATGTTCGTGGAACGAGCACGGTAAAATAAAACTGTAGGATCCGGATCCCTCGGGCGCGGATTCGATCCCGACGGCGATGTGCTGTTCGCACTTTAAATAGATAAATAAAAATTATTAGATTAATAAATAAGTTATATGACAAAGAATATAGGACGAAATACTATTAATATAGAGAAAAACAAGAACGTAGAAGCAACTAATAAGATAACTGAAATAAAACTATACTAATAATATATCTGTTATATTTATCTCGGTCTCCGAATCCGGTCGCGAGCGTTAATCCGCTGTAGATACACGGGGCCCGTATGAGCTTCATCGCCGAGTACACGATCGACTCTCCGATGCTGAGGGAGACACACGAGGCAGTCCCGGAGATGACGTTCGAGATGGAGGACCTCCAACTGCTGGAGGGCACTCAGCCGAAGTACGTGTTCTGGGCCTGGGGCGGCGACTTCGACCAACTGGAGAGGACTCTCGGCTGCGACCCCTACGTCCTGAACTTCACCCACCTCACGACCGTCGGCCAGCGGCGGCTCTACCGGCTCACCTTCACCCAGGAGGCCAAGGAGATGATGACCTATCCCGAGGCCTCCCGGTTCGACATCGTCTTCCTCGGGGCGACGTCGACGGTCGAGGGCGTCCACTTCCGCGCGCAGGTCCCGACCCGCGAGGCGCTCTCGGACTTCCGGCGCACCTGCGAGGCGAAGGGGCTGTCCTTCAGCCTCGACCGCATCTACCAGGAGGGCGACGACGAACTGCCGCCGAACGAGTTCGGCGAGATCGCGGTCAAGAGCTACCAG
>JBDGUM010000014.1:0-7921 GCA_042215855.1 Halobellus sp.
ACCACGCGTCGGGGCGGAAGCCGCGGTGGTCGTCGAGGTCGTGGCCGGTCTCGGGGGTCACCTGCTCGTTCAGAAGCCCCGAGGAGTGGGGGACCCGCGGGATCAGGCTCGTCGAGGAGCCCGTCTCCTGGATCGTCTCCAGGAAGTGGTTGCCGACCTCCTGCTCGAAGAGGTTCCAGACCAGTTGGACGGCGTCGAACTCCTCCTCGATCGCCATATCGCCCTCGGCGAGCCACCCGATCGAGGGGCCGAGCGCCCAACCGACGGCGCGGACGAGGCCCTCCTCGCGGAGTTCGTCGAGCGTCTCGAGCACGTCGGCGTCGACCTCGTCGACGTTGGCGTTGTGCAGTTGGAGGACGTCGACGTACTCCATCTCCAGCCGATCGAGGCTCTTCTCGGTCGCCGAGCGGACCCAGTCGCCGGTGATCTCCTTCGGGAGTTCGCCGTGGCCGGCCTGCGGGTGATTGTAGAAGTCGTAGCCGACCTTCGTCGCGACGGTGACCTCGTCGCGGCAGTCCGCCAGCGCCTCGCCGAGGACTTCCTCGCTCTCTCCGTGGCCGTAGACGTCGCCGGTGTCGAAGTAGGTGATCCCCTCGTCGACCGCGTGACGGAGCATCTCGATCGCGTCTTCCCGACTCCTGTCGCCCCACCAGTCGGTGCCGACGACCCACGCGCCGAACCCGACCTCGCTCACTTCGACGTCGGAATCGCCCAGTGTCCGATGGTTCATACCCCCGGATTGGGCGTCGGTTCACTTATACTGTCGGCTACGGCTGTGCACCGGGCTCGTCGGTCGGGCTCGCGTACAGTTATATACGAACCCGCGGCCAGCACCCCCGTGATCTGAGAGACGCCCCGCGTCGGGCCGCGGTTGTTCGGCACGTCGACGTGGGAGGCGGATCGGAATCGAGTGCCGACTGTTCGCCACGGTACCGCCAGCAGCCGCTCCGTGTTCACTCGCGCTCGTGGGTGAAGATCCCGTCCGGATCGTACCGCTTCCTGATCTCCCGGAGCCGGTCGGCGTTCTCCGCGTACACGTCGCCGGCGTCCGGCTCGCTCCCGCCCGCGAAGTTCGGCAGCGTCCCCGCGAGCGACGCCTCCTCCCGGAGCTGTCGGCAGGTCTCGCGGACCCACGCGACGTTCCGCTCGGTCGCCAGCGGGTCGTCCCACGCGGCCTCGACGTTCGCGACGACCGCCGCGTCGCGACCGGCGACCGGAGACGTCGCACGGTCTACCTCCGAGACCGCGCCGTGCATCGGCCAGATGACGACCGTCGACAGCGACGACGGCGCCCGTTCGGCGGCGTCCCGGAGCGTCGCGATCGCGCCGTCTCCGAGCGTCGCGAGCGGAACCGATTTCCAGTAGTAGCGCCGGCCGTCGGGGAAGTCGTCGTCCAGCATCGTCTGGAGATCGAGGTACGACATCGTCTCGAACGACGCGGCGAAGGCCGCCTCGTGGTCGACGAAGGGATCGAGTTCGCGTCGAGCGTTCTCCGGCGCGCCCGCGTACACGCCCGCGAGGACCAGGGCGTCGTCGCCGTGTCGCTCGCTCGGGAACTCGGCCGTCGACGGCACCGATGCGAAGTACGGGAAGACGCAGGACTCCGCGGGCGCGGTCCGCTGATACGCGCGGTACTCGGCGAGCGCCGCGGCCGCCTCGTCCAGCGGCAGCCACGACTCGGCGTATGCGACGTCGTGATCGAGCGGGTGGAGGTCGAACTCGAAAGCCGTGACGACGCCGACGGTTCCGCCGCCGCGGGCGGCCCAGTGGAGGTCCGCGTTGCGCTCTGCGTCCGCGGTGAGCCGCTCGCCCGTTCCGGTGACGACGTCGACGGAGCGGAGGTTGTCCGCCGTGAAGCCGTGCTTCGGCGAGAGGTAGCCGGTGCCGCCGCCGAGCGTGAGACCGGCGACGCCCGTCTCCGAATAGACGCCACCGGGCGTCGCGAGCCCGAACGACTGGGTCGCGCGGTCGACCGTCCCCCAGGTCGCACCGGGGCCGACCCGCGCCGTCCGCGCGTCGGGGTCGACGCGGACCCACTCCATCCGCGAGCAGTCGACGACGACGTCGCCCGCGACCGACGCCCCGGAGACGCTGTGGCCGCCGCTCCGGACCGAAAGCGAGAGGTCGTGGTCGCGGGCGAAGGCGACGCAGCCGACGACGTCGTCGGCGGAGCGGCAGTACGCGACGGCCGTCGGGTAGGCGTTCACCATCCCGTTCCAGACGCGGCGGGCCTCGTCGTAGCTGGGGTCAGCCGGCTCGACGATCTCACCGTCGATCCGCGTCGCGAGCGCGTCGAGCGGCAGCGTCGCCGCCTGCTCGCGAGCGTCGCGGTTCGGATCCATACCGGATCGGGGGACGCGAGCGGCTTACCGCTTGGGTCGAACAGCGGTGAGCGAAGCGTCAGCTCAGAGCAACTCGGCCATCCGATCGAGGTAGTCGTCGTAGACCGAGATAGCCGACTCGATCGGCCGCGAGGAGGTCATCTCGACGCCCGCGGTCCGGAGGACGTCCATCGGGTACTCCGAGCCGCCGAGTGCGAGCGCCTGGCGGTACGCCTCGGCCGTGCTCTCGCCGTCGTCGAGAATCCGGTCGACGATCGCGACCGCCGCGGAGATGCCCGTCGCGTACTGGTAGACGTAATAGTTGTAGTAGAAGTGCGGGATCCGCATCCACTCGCGGGCGATGTGGTCGTCGAGTTCCGCCGGCTCGTAGAACTCCGCTTTCACGTCGCGGTAGAGCCCGTCGAATCGATCGGGCGTGAGCGCGCCGTCGTCCTCGGCGATCTCGTGGATCCGGAGCTCGAAGTCCGCGAACATCGTCTGCCGAAAGAGCGTCTGCCGGAAGCGTTCCAGGTACTCGTCGAGGACGTGCATCCGGAGTTCGTCGTCCTCGACCGTCTCCAGGAGGTGATGGGTGAGGAGCGTCTCGTTGACCGTCGAGGCGACCTCCGCGACGAAGATCGTGTAGTCGGCGTACTGCCAGGGCTGGGCCTCCTTCGCGAGCTCGGAGTGCATCGAGTGGCCCAACTCGTGCGCCAGGGTGAACATCGAGGTGATGTCGTCCTGGTAGTTCATCAGGATGAACGGCTGGGTGTCGTAGGTCCCCGCCGAGAACGCGCCCGAGCGCTTCCCGCGGTTCTCGTAGACGTCGACCCACCGGGAGTCGAGCCCCTCGCGGACCTGGGACTGGTAGGCGTCGCCGAGCGGCGCCACCGACTCGACGATGTAGTCGGTCGCCTGCTCGTACGGGACCTCGGGCCCCTCGTCGCCGGTCAGGGACATATACAGGTCCCACATCCGGAGGTCGTCGACGTCCAGCGCGTCCCGCTTGAGTTCGGCGTGCCGGTGGAGGCTGTCGAGGTTGTTCCGGACGGTATCCAAGAGCGTGTCGTACACCTCGACCGGGACGTTCGGCCCGTCGAGAGCGGCCTCGCGGGCGGTCTCGTAGTTCCGCGCGCGAGCGTATTTCACGTCCTTCTTCACGCTGTTCTTCAGCGACGTGCCGACGGCGTTGCGGACGCCGGCCCACTCGTCGTAGAACCCCTCGTAGACCTCGCGACGGAACTCGCGGTCGGGGTGCTTCTGGAGTTTCGTGAAGTTGCCCTGGGTGATCTCGACCGACTCGCCGTCCGGCCGCTCGACGGTCGGAAACGTCATATCCGCGTTCGAGAGCATCCCGTAGATGTCCGAAGACGCGCCCGCGACCTCGCCGAGCTCGGCCAAGAGCTCTTCGATCTCCGCCGAGCGCGTGTGAGGCTTCGTCCGCAGGACGTCGTCGAAGTAGTGCTCGTACTCGGCGAGGTCGGGTTCGGCCTCGATGAACGCCGCGACGTCGTCCTCGTCGAGCTCCTGGAGTTCGGGTTCGAGGTAGCTGATCGCGGAGTGTGCCGACGACGACAGCGACTCGGCCTTCGCCTGGAGCGCCTGATACTCCTGGTTCCGGGTGTCCTCGGCGCTCCGGAGGCTGGCGTAGCTCGTGACCTTCGAGACCTCCCGGAGGATCTCCTCGCGGAGGTCGAGCAGTGCGAGGAGGGTCTCCGGATCGTCGGTCACGCGGCCCTCGTACTCGCGGAGCTCCTCGACGCGGTCGGCGACGGCCTCGTAGGCCGCCTCCCACTCCTCGTCGTCCGCGTAGATGTCCGCGAGGTCCCACTTGAATTCGGGGTCGAGCTCGTCGCGCTCGGGAACCTGACTCATACCCGAAGGAGCGCCGGAGGCGTGGTAAGACTTACTCACGCGGTAGAATAGTCGGCGGGGGTGCGAGTCCGCTCAGTCGCGGAACGAGGAGGCGATATCCCGGAGCGACTCGTTCGGGCGGGCCGGGACGTCGTACACGGTGCGGTCGCCGGGCTCGCGCAGTCCGTAACAGTAGCCGGGGTCGAGTTCGTCGAGTTCGACGGCGTCGTCGGGCCCGCGGTCGTGGCGGTCGCACCACTCTACGAGTCGGTTCTCGCCCTCGCGGGGCTCGCGGGCCAGCCGTTCGTTGTCGTAGGCGCCGCGGACGAGCAGGCCGCCGGAGTCGGCACTCACCCGCGCGAACGTGGTAGTGCCGTCGAGCAGGAGTCGGACGACGTCGCCCTCCTCGACCGCGGCGTCGTCGGGGAGCCGGAGGCACGGGCGGCGGGTCCCGCCGCTCCGGGCGATGCTCGCCCGGAAGGAGGTCACGGAGTCGTGATCGCTCGGGACGCGCTCGGTCACGGATCGATCCCGCTATTCTTCGTCGTCTTCGGCGGCTTCCGCCTCGTCGGCTTCACCAGCCTCGTCGGCCTCGTCAGATTCGTCTTCCGCTTCGGCTTCCGCTTCTTCCTCGTCCTCACCGAACGTCCCGTCGACGAGCGCGGCGTTGACCTGCGCGGTCGCCTCGGAGACCTGCCGGCCCCGGACGGTGATGCGCTTGCGCTCGCCGTCGCGGGAGGGGTTGTAGCCGACTCCGCCCTCCAGCAGGAGCTCCTTCAGGTCCGCGCCGGCGACGTCGGCGCGCATCGGGCGGCCCGCCTCGTCGGAGCCGCCGGTGATTTCGAGCGAGTGGCCGTCGAGTCCGACGGCGCCGGCGTCGACCTCGTCGCCGATCTCGCGACCGAGGAATCGGTTCGCGTCCTGTCCGTCGACCTCGAACTGCTGGGTGTCTCCGGTCTCGTCGGAGACGACGACTTTGAATTCAGCCATACGGAAGGCGAGACGGCCGCCGATAAAAAGTACGTCGAAAGCGACTCCCTCGCCGAGGACGAGGACGAAGCGGAGTCGAAGGGACCTACGCCGACTCGAAGCCGTCCTCCCAGCGGAATCGGCCGTTCCGCTGGACGACCTCGCCGTCGACTTCGATCCGCGAGTCCTCGCTCACGTCGGTGATGAGGTCGACGTGGACGGCCGAGTCGTTGCCCGGTTCGTCCGCCGGGAGGCAGGCGTCGTACGCGCGCCCGAGCGCGAGGTGGACGGTGTCGCCCATCTTCTCGTCGAAGAGTATGTTTTCAGTCACGCGGTCGATGCCGCGGTTCATCCCGATCCCGAGTTCGCCGAGCCGCCGCGCCCCCGCGTCGGTGTCGAGGACGGAGCCGATCGCTCCCTCGCCGACGTCGGCCGCGTAGTCGACGACCTCGCCGTCGGCGAATTCGAGCGTGACGTCGCGCACGCGGGACCCCTCGATCGTCATCGGCACGTCGAAGTGGACCGTCCCCTCGGTGTCGGCGGGCGCGGTGAACACCTCGCCGGAGGGCAGATTGTGGGAGTCGTAGGCGACGGAGGCGGCGGAGTTGACGGCGGTCCGCCCCTCGATCGACATCGTGAGGTCGGTCCGTTCGGACACCAGCCGGACCTCGCTGCCGGCGTCGAGGAGCTCCTTCAGTTCCTGCATCTCCTCGGCCAGCGACGCCCAGTCCCGGAGGACCGCGTCGTAGACGAAGTCCGCGTACGCCTCGTAGGACATCCCGGCCTGCTGGGCCAGCGACCGCGTGGGGTGGACCGTCAGCACCCAGTCGGTCGCGAGGCGCGCTTCCCTCACGGGCTGTTTCGCCCGCGAGACGGCCTGTCTGGTCTCTCCGTCGACGTCCGCGGTCGCGTAGGTGTTCCGGCCGCCCCGCAGCGCGAGGACCGAATCAGCGTTCTCGTAGAGCGCCAGTTCGTGGTCCGGCGCCTCGAAGTCGCCGTCGTGGGCGCGCAGGTAGGCGCGGGAGACCTCGCCGGAGTCGTAGGTCGTCACGACGTTCGCGCCGCGGTCGCCGAGCACCTCGGCGACGGCGACCGCGAGATCGTGGGCGTCCTCTTCGACGCTGAGGACGACGTCGTCGCCGGCCTCGATCCGGGCGCTCCAGTCGACCAACAGCTCGGCGTGTTCGCGGATGCGTTCGTCCATACGTCCCCTCGCGAGCGCAGTGAAAAACGCTTATCGCCCGACGCGTGCGAGTGCGGTCGTGACCACCATCGCCCTCGCCACGTCCGCGGACCTGCCTTCGCTCATCGACGACGACGCGGACTTCGTCGCCGCGCTGCGCGATCGCGGCGCGACCCCCGAGCCCGTCGTCTGGTCCGACGAGTCGGTCGCGTGGGGCGACTACGACGCCGTCGTCGTCCGCTCGGTCTGGGACTACTACCGGCGCCCCGAGGCGTTCGCGGCGTGGGTCGACCGGCTCGATTCCGCTCCGTGCCGGGTGTGGAATCCGCCCGCGACGCTGCGGTGGAACGGTCACAAGCGCTACCTCCGCGACCTCGCCGCGCGGGGGGTCCCCGTGCTCGAAACCGAGTACGTCGAGCGCGGGACCGACGTGTCGCTCGCGGCGGTGTTCGACGCGCGGGGGTGGGAGGAGGCCGTCGTCAAGCCCGCCGTGAGCGCCGGCGCGTTCGAGACGAAACGGATTCCGGAGGGGGACGCCGACGCGGAAGAGGCGTGGCTTTCGGACCTCCTCGGGCGCCGGGACGTCCTGATCCAGCGGTACGCGCCGGAGATCGTCCGTGGCGAGCTGTCGCTCGTCTACTTCGGCGGCGACTACAGCCACGCGGTCCGGAAGCGCCCCGAGGCGGGCGACTTCCGGGTCCAGTCCGAACACGGCGGTGCGGTCGCGGCCGCGTCGCCGTCGGCAGAACTGGAAGAACAGGGCCGCCGGGTCGTCGAGGCCGTCACCGCCGAACTGGACGGCGACGTGCCGCTGTACGCCCGCGTCGACGGCGTCGCGAGGAAGGGAACGCTCCGGCTGATCGAGGTCGAGCTCGTCGAGCCCGAGCTGTTCTTCCGGGCCGATCCGGACGCGGGAGCGCGGTTCGCGGACGCGCTCCTGGATCGGCTCTGATCCGCCGGAAACCGCGGCGGACGGCCGGTCGACCGCGCCGGAAAACCGCAATCACTACGCCGCCCGGGACTGGAAGCGCTCGTATGCAACTGGGCGTAGTCGGCCTCGGCCGGATGGGACAGATCGTCGTGGAGCGCGTGGTGGCGGCGGGACACGACGTGGTGGCGTTCGACCTCGACGCGGAGGCGGTCGCGACCGCCGCCGACGCGGGCGCGACGCCCGCGGAGGACCTCGAGGACCTCACGGATCGGCTCGGCGACGACAAGCGGGTCTGGCTGATGGTGCCGGCCGGCGAGGCCGTCGACGCGACCCTGGAGGAACTCGAACCGAATCTGGAATCCGGGGACGTCGTCGTCGACGGCGGCAACTCCCACTTCGAGGCGTCGGTCCGGCGGGCCGAGTCGACCGACGCGGCCTACCTCGACTGCGGGACCTCCGGCGGGCCCGCGGGCGCCGAGCTCGGCTTCTCGCTGATGGTCGGTGGCCCCGAGTGGGCCTACGAGACGATGACGCCCGTCTTCGACGCCGTCGCGACCGGGCCGGACGGCCACGACCGGATGGGCGAGAGCGGCTCGGGCCACTACGTCAAGATGGTCCACAACGGCGTCGAGTACGCCCTGATGCAGGCCTACGGCGAGGGCT
>JBDGUM010000147.1:0-7897 GCA_042215855.1 Halobellus sp.
CAGCCTGACGATGGTGTTCGGGTACACCGGCTACCTGCTCCCGTGGGACCAGCTCGCCTTCTGGGCGGGCCAGATCGGCGTCGAGATGTCGCTGTCGATCCCCCTCATCGGCGAGTGGGTCGCCCAGCTGCTCTTCGGCGGCTTCTCGCTGAGCCAGGCGACGTTGCAACGGATGTACATCATCCACGTGTTCCTGCTCCCGTTCGTGGTGACGACGCTCATCGCGATCCACATCGGCATCGTCTGGGTGCAGGGCATCGCGGAACCCCACTAGACCAATGACCGACGACAACACCACCGACACCGACTCGGACGACGCCCGCGCGGACGGCAGCGGTATCGTCGCCCCCGACGACGAGACCCCGACGTGGCGCGAGCGCAAGACCCGCGCCCAGGGGCTCTCGCGACTCACTTACGAGTACTTCGAGCGCGCTCGACGGGAGGACCAGGACCTCCGCCAGGAATCCGACTACGTCGAGCGCGACGTGCTCGCGTTCCCGACGTGGCCCCACGAGGTCATCCGCAACCTCGCCATCGCGAGCTTCTTCGTGGGGATGCTGCTGTTCCTGTCGGCGACGCTGCCCCCGCACATCGGCGCCCCGGCGAACCCCTCGAGCACGCCCGCGATCATCCTGCCGGACTGGTACCTCTACTGGTCGTTCGGCCTGCTCAAGCTCGGCCCGCTGAACCCCGAGCTGTCGATCCTAGGCGGACAGAAGCTGATGGCCGACCGGACGTACGGCGTCCTCGCGAACGTCGTCGTCGTCGGGATCATCGCCATCGTCCCGTTCCTCAACAAGGGTAGCGCGCGCCGGCCCGTCGAACAGCCGTTCTGGGCGGCGGTCGGCGTCGGCGGCGTCATCTACGCGTTCACCATCAGCGTCTACTCCGCGAAGAACCTCATCCCGATGAACGTCCACCTGCTGTTCGACCTGACGTTCATCCTCCCGCTCGTCGGCGGGTTCGTCACCTGGGCGGTCCTGAAGACGATGCGCGAGGGGTATATGTACGACCTCAACCGCCGGTACTACCGGCTGCGACCGCCGAAGTAGACGCAGCGCGTCTCCGGTCCCACCCCCGTCTCGTCCCGTTCTCGTTTCTCCTGTCCTGCTTCCGCCGTTTTCGATCGGCGTCTCTCCCCGTCTTCCAGCCCCGAGACGGAAAGTCCATTTCGCCGCCGTCCTTAGCTCCGACGATGACCGACGGAGACGCGGACGCGGCCGACGCGACGGATCGAACGGGACCCGCGGCGGCCGAGGCGTCCGGCGCGGAGGCGAGCGATCGCGCGGCCGACGACGGCGCGACGGGGAGCGGCGTCCGCGGCCGCGACGTCGTCGTCCCGATGCCGCTGTACAAGGTCGTGACCGTCTTCTCGACGCTCATCGCGGTCGCGAGCGTCGTGTTCGGGTTTATGCTCCTCGACGCCGCGACGCTGAACGTGAGCTTCCTCGGCAACGCGATCCGGGGGCTCCTCGCGTTCGTCGGCCTCCAGGTCGCCGACGGCATCCTGCGCACGGCGCTGGCGGCGCTCGGGCTCGGAATCATCGGATTCGGCGCCGGGGTGTACGTCCTGGGGACGCGGTTTCGCGCCCGCGGAATGGGAAAGTCTCAAGAGGACTCCGGCGAAGCTTCGAACAACGATGGCTGACGAGTTCGTCAAGGGTCTGGGCATCTTCACCGGCGCGGGACTCGCGTGGATGGTCCTCGCCGGCTGGTACCGCACGCCGAGCTTCGAGAGCAGTCAACAGCTCGTCGCCCCGGTGTCGCTCAGCGACTCGGCGACGATGTTCGACTCCCTGGGCGTTCTGCTGATGGACGTGTTCTTCTGGTTCGCGATCATCGGTGCGCTGACCTTCTGGGTCGCGATTCCGGTCGTCCGCCAGGCCCGCGAAGCGATCGACGAACGCGCGCAGTAGTTCCTCTCGGCCCGAGTTCCGGGGTTCCACCGCTCGAGGGAGGACGGACCGTCAGCCGCCCCCGCGATCCCCGCGCCGGATTGGAAAAACTCTAATGACTCCTGTTCCCACGTTCGGGTATGCAACCGCTACAGTTCCTCGTTCCGATCGGCGCGTTGGAGGCCGTCGACGGGATCCTGCCGATCGTCGTCTTCGCGTTTGTGGTCCTCAACGTCATCACGCGCCTGCTCCAGCACCAGCGACACGAGCAGCAGGCCGAAGAAGGCGACGACGCGGTAAGCCGGTGGCTGCCGCATACGGCCACCACGCTCGGGATGGTGTTCGCGTCGTTTCTCTTTATGATCGTCGCGCCGCACGGCGGAATGGTGATGTCCGTCCTCGCGCTCGGGGTGTTCGTCGCCGACTTCTTCGAGTTCGAGTCCCGCAAGGTCGAAGCGCGCTCGAAGAGCAAGAGCCTCGAGAAGCCGACGGCCGCGATCGGTGCGTCGATCTTCGCGCTCCTGTACGCCGGCTACCAGGGACTCTTCTTCGTGATCGCCCCGATCTGGAACGCAGTCGTCTGACCCTCCCGTCGAGCGCCGATCCGCCGGCATTTTCTCATCTCGACCGCCGTTCGTCGCCGGGTGATGGGTCTCCCGATGAGCGCTACTCATTGAACGATCACGGCACAACGGCGAGAGTAGTCGTATCACCCCGTCTCGAACGTCCCCGGACGGGCGAGGGATAGCGTCTCGCCAACGGTGACGTCGATCGGAACCGCGGCGGGGACCGTCCGCGCGACCGCGTCGTCGAGCAGGAGCGACACCGCCGCCTCGTCGCGCTCGACCGACAGCGAGACCGGCGGCTGGAGCACCCACGCGTCCGCGTGCATCGCGTACGGCGAGATCGGGACGGCCGCCAGCCCCGTCTCGGGCGCGAGCAGCGGCCCGCCGGCGGCGTGGGCGTAGCCCTCGCTCCCCAGGGGCGTGGCGACGACGATCCCGTCGGCCCTGACGGTGTCCGACCAGTCGCCCGTGCCGACGGCGTACTCCGAGATGCGCGCGGGTTCGGCCGTCACGAGGGAGACGTCCGCGAGCGCGGCGCCGACGGGGTCGCCGTCGACTGCGACGTCGAGGACCGGATGGGGCGCCGTCTCGAACGCCCCCGTCGCGGCGGCGGCGACTGCGGCGTCGACGCCGCCGGCCGACGCGTCGTACCGCCCAGCGTCGTCGCCGACGGCGAAGACGGGGCAGGCGGGCGGGTCGTCCGCCAGCGCCAGTAGCGAGCCCTCGCCGAGCGCGAACACGGCGTCGGGAGCGCCGGAATCGCCCGCGACGCCCACGCCGGCGTACTCGCTCACGTACTCGGCGTCGACCGCGTCGTGTTCGCTCGCTCGCGATTCGATCGCCTCCCGGACCGAGTCGGTCGCGGTCCCGCCGGCGTCCACGACCACCAGGGTCCGGGACGCGTCGCTCACGGCTCCGCCTCCCGCGGTCGCGGGCGGACCGACGCGGCTCCGAACATACCCGCCGATACACCGGTCGCGGAAAAAGACCCAGCGGTTCGGGTCGATCGGGACGGACGGCCGCCGCCCCTCACCGTCGGATCGCGTCGCGGACGACCTCCAGCGAGTCCGCGGGGAACTCCACGTGCGGCAGGAGCTTCGCGTCGTCGATCACGACGAGCCGGCAGTCGGCCGCCTCCGCCAGTTCGCGCCCCCGCTTCAGCGGCGTGATCTCGGCCTCGCGGCCCCACAGCAGCGTCGCGGGAGCGTCGACGTCCGCGAGCGCTTCCTCGAGGTCGAACTCGACGTTGAGAAAGCCGCTGACGAACGAGGCGGGCGCGTAGCGCGCGTTCGGCTGGTGGGCCGTGCGCCACTCGTAGTCCATCCACGCCTCGCTCACCTTGTCCATATCGTAGTAGCCGTGGTCGGCGTTGAAGTAGCGGATCGAGGGCTTCGATCCGAGCAGATTGAACAGCGCCTCGCCGAGGACGGGCGAGCGGAGGAGTTCGCGGGCGAGGAGGTTCCGGTCCGGGCCGCCGCGTTCGGTCGGACAGATCAGCACCAGCGACGCGAGGTCGAGGTCGTCAGCGACCCCCACGAGGTACGCGCCCGTCAGCGACGAGGCGACGACCGCGGGCTCCTCGTACTCCGCGACGAAGTCGCGGACGAACTCCTGGTACAGCGTCGCCGAGTAGCGGAGCGGCGGCCGCTCGGACGTCCCGAACCCCGGGAGGTCGGGGGCGACCACGTGGTACTCGTCGGCCAGGTCGTCGAAGATCTCGCGGAACTCCCCGTTCGATCCGGCGGCGTTGATCCCGTGGAGCAGGATCAGGTCCGGATCGTCGGGGTCGCCCGCCTCGGCGTACTGCACGTCGAAGTCGTTCCACTCGAAGGTGCGCTGGTCGCCCGAGAGTGCGGGCTCCAGCGGCGGCGTCCGGCGCCGGATCGCGGCGTTCGCGAGCGCGAGCGCGCCGGTCCCGGCGGCTGCCGCGCCGACGGCCGATCTGAGCTTCATATCGAGGTACAGTGTCGCGAGCGGCTTGAGGTTGCTGGCGCCGTCCGTCACTCGCCGTCGGTGTCGGTGTCGTCGTCCGGTCGGTCGCGCCCCGCTTCCACGCACTCCCGAATCGGGCCGACGACCGCGTCGGCGACGGCGTAGGGGTCGGTCTCGCGGGCCCGGACCCGCTCGGCCAGCGCGTCCAACCCGCCGCGC
The DNA here is from genome assembly GCA_042215855.1 of Halobellus sp. Classification (GTDB taxonomy): domain Archaea; phylum Halobacteriota; class Halobacteria; order Halobacteriales; family Haloferacaceae; genus Haloquadratum. The sequence goes on from JBDGUM010000147.1 coordinate 4,613, forward strand.
CGTTCCAGCTCGGCCTCCGCGAGTTCGGTGAGGTCGGTCCGGACGAGCCGACGGATCTCCGCGCCGTGACGCTGCGTCGCCTTCGCCTCGCGCGCGCCGGACTCGCGGAGCCACGCGGCGTGGGCGTCGAGCGCGTCGAGGAGTTCGTCGACGCCCTCGCCCGTCGTGGCGACGGTCTCGACGATCCGGGGGTCCCACTCGGCCGCCGTTTCGGGGTCCGCCTCCGACGACGCGGCGCCGGATCCAGCCTCCGCCCGGGGGCCGTGATGGCCCGCTTCGGCGCCTCCGACCCTCTCTCCGTCGCCGCCCGCCGAGCGCTGGCGGTGGAGCATCTCCTCGACCTCCGCGACGGTGCGCGCGGCGCCCTCCATATCGGCCTTGTTGACGACGAAGACGTCGCCGATCTCCAGGATTCCGGCCTTCAGCATCTGGACGTCGTCGCCGCTGCCGGGCTGGACCAGCACCGCGACGGTGTCGGCGGTCCGGACGATGTCGACCTCGCTCTGGCCCGCGCCGACGGTCTCGACGACGACGACGTCCTTGCCGAAGGCGTCCAGCGCCGTGATCGCGTCCGTCGTCGCGGTCGAGAGCCCGCCCAGCCGGCCGCGCGCGCTCATCGACCGGACGAAGACGTCCATATCGCCCGTGGAGGCGCCCATCCGGATCCGGTCGCCGAGCACCGAACCGCCGGAGTACGGCGAGGAGGGATCGACGGCGACGATTCCGACCGTGTCGCCCCGGTCGCGGTACGCCCGCGCGAGTTTATCGACGAGCGTCGACTTCCCCGCGCCGGGGCTGCCGGTGACGCCCACGATCGCGGCGTCGCCGGCGTGGGCGTGCAGGCGGGCGACGAGGTCGCGGTGGCCCGGCGCGCGGTTCTCGATCAGCGTGATCGTCCGCGCCAGCGCGCGGTGCTCGCCGGCCAGGAGCCCCTCGACGAGCCGGTCGTTGCGCGCGTCGGTGTCGCGGTCACCGGAGGGGTCGGTGTCGCCGACGTTCGGTTCGTCTCCCTCCATCACTCGCGCTCGGGGACGTTCTCGCGCACGAACTCGATCGTCTCTTCCATCGGCGTCCCGGGCCCGAAGATCGCGGCGACGCCCATCTCCCGGAGCCCCTCGCGGTCCTCCTCGGGGATGATCCCGCCGACGATCAACAGCGTGTCCGCGAAGGCGTCGTACTCCCGCAGGCCCTCGACGACCTTCGGCACGAGCGTGTTGTGGGCCCCCGAGAGGATCGAGATCCCGAGGACGTCGACGTCCTCCTGGACGGCGGCCTGGACGATCTCGTCGGGCGAGCGGTGGAGGCCGGAGTAGACCACCTCGAACCCGGCGTCCCGGAACGCGCGGGCGATGACGTGGGCGCCCCGGTCGTGCCCGTCGAGGCCGACCTTCGCGATGAGACAGCGGATCGGCCGGCTCCGCCCCCCGTGTTCCGCGTCGGCGCTCATACCCCCCGATTCGAGCGCCCCGGGTTTGGATCTACCGGCGCGGCGGAGCGGGTCCGCGGTTCAGCCGAAGTAGCCCGGGACCGTCCCGTCGTCGGCCGGATCGACGTAGATCCCGTAGGCGCCCTCGCGCCCCCCGGGAAGCGAGACGGCGATGACGTTCAGCGCGAACGTTCCGACCCCGCCCGCCGCCGTCGGCCGCTCGACCACGCCGGTCGAGACGCCCGCGGTGCCGAGCGCCGCCTCGTACTGCTCGGCCTCCGCGCCGTCGGGGGCGACCTCGGCGAGCGGCTGTCCGGGCCTGGCCGACCCGAACTGCTCGTCGTAGGCGCTGTTTACCTCCTCGACGTAGAGTCCGTCGTCCCGGCGCTCGACGTAGATGGCCGGCGCGGGCAGGCCGTCGAAGAAGGCGTGGAGTCGGTCCCGCTCGCGGCGGAGAGTCACCTCGCGCTCGATCCGCTCGAGCGCCTCGCGGGTGTAGCCGGCGAGGATCTCGACGAACTCCCGGTCGCTGTCGTCGAAGGCGCCGGTCGCCTCGCTAGCGACCTGGATCACGCCCCGGTCGTCGATGGGGACGCTCAGCCCCGCGTGCAACTCCTCGGCCTCGGGCCGCGCGTCGGCGTCGGACTGGATGTCCGAGACGATCTCGGCCTCGCCCGTGCGCAGCGTCCGACCGGCGATGCCCTCGTCGACGTCGAGCGGGCGGACCGAGTCGGTCGGCAGCGTCGTCGCGCGCGGCACGAACTTGGATCCCTCGACCAGATAGACGACGACGTAGTCGTACGCCAGCGCGTCCGTCGTCGCGTCGAGCGTCCGCTGGACCACGGCGTCGACGGTCTCGCAGGCGGTGATGTCCTCGGCGTAGTGGCTCAGCGCCGCCAGCCGCGCGTTCGACTCCCGGAGTTCGCTCGTCCGGTGGTCGGCCTCCACCTCGGCGCGGACGCGCTCGACGAGCCCCGTTACGGTCTCTTCGGACGTCGTTCCCCCCTCGACTGTCTCGACGAACGGCGGCTCGTAGACCACGGTGGGCACCGAGCCGTCCTCGATGAGCGAACGGATCAGCGCCCGGTCGTCGTCGAGGACCACGACGCAGTCGAGCGTCGGACCGAGTTCGGCGACGTACTCGGTGGCGGTGTCGTAACTCCGGACGATCACCTCGGCGGAGAGTTCCTCTTCCAGGGTCGCGATCACGACGTCGGCGTTGGCGTCGGTGTCGACCTCCGACCGCCAGTCGCGCCCCGCGCTGTCGTCCGTCGCTCCCCGCGTCCACTCCCCCGCGGGATCACCGTCGCCCTCGCCTCCCCCGACGTCGTCGGATCCGCCGTCGGTCGCGTCGTCGGCCGACGGTGCGACGACGAGAATGCGCCCCCCAGCAGGTTCCCCCGTCATCACACCCGGAAATCGAACGTCAGAACATTAAGACGTTTGGTCGGCTGACTATTTTGCGGCCTATGTCGCGGGATCACAACGCACGTGTAGCGTATCGGTGGCTGTAGCCGATATCGTCGCGGTCGGTCCGGCGTCGATCCCGTCGGAGGTCGGGACCCGTCGCTCCGAGACGGGTATCACGATACGTGTTCGTCGAGGAACTCGACGATCGCGCTGTAGGCCTCGATGCGGTTCTCCAGCTTCGAGATCCCGTGGCCCTCGTCCGCGAAGATGCGCTCGCGGACCGGGACGTGTTCGCGGGCGGCCTCGACGAGCTGGTGGGCCTCCGAGACCGGGACCCGGGGGTCGTTCTCGCCGTGAAGGACGAACAGCGGCGCGCGGATCTCCTCGATGGTGTTGAGCGGCGAGATCGATTCGAGGAACGCCCGGTCCTCCTCGAGGGAGCCGTACTC
>JBDGUM010000073.1:0-7670 GCA_042215855.1 Halobellus sp.
CGGCCCCAACGGGATCGGGAAGTCGACGCTCGCGAAGCTGTTCACGGGCGCGCTCTCCCCCGATGAGGGCGAACTCGACTTCCGGCTGGACATCGCCTACAAGCCGCAGTACATCGAGATCGACCAGCCGATGCGCGTCGACGCCTTCCTCTCGTCGATCACCGACGACTTCGGCACCTCCTACTGGAAGACCGAGGTCGCGAACCCCCTCCAGCTCGACCGGATCATGGAGCGCAACCTCGAGGACCTCTCGGGCGGCGAGCGACAGCGCGTCGCCATCGCGGCCTGCCTCTCGGAGGACGCGGACCTCTACGTGATGGACGAACCCTCCGCGCACCTCGACGTCGAACAGCGCGTCCAGGCGACGAGCGCCATTCGAAGGTACGCCGAGAACCACGACGAGACGGTGCTCGTCATCGACCACGACATCTACATGATCGACCTGCTGGCCGACCGGCTGATGGTGTTCGACGGCGAGCCCTCCGAGTACGGCCACGCCGCCGCGCCCCAGGAGATGCGCGCGGGGATGAACGACTTCCTCTCGGACCTGGACATCACGTTCCGCCGCGACGAGCGGACCCAGCGCCCCCGGATCAACAAGCCCGGGTCGCAGCTGGACCGCAAGCAGAAGAAGCAGGGCGAGTACTACTACGCGCCGTAGGCTTCACGACCTCGATTCGGATTCCGTCCAATTCGATCGCGCGAATACAGCCGAGCGCCGCGGCTCGGGGGCGGGAACAGCGAAAGAAGTGAGACCGTCGAGTTACGCGGCGCGGCGTTCCTTCGACTTGGGTCGAAGGTTCTTGTACCCGCACTTGCGGCACTGCTCGGCGCGCTGAGGGTTCCGCGCGTTGCACCGCATACAGATCTGCTTCTCCAGCATCCGTTCGACGGCGGCCTCGTTCTTTGGCATACGCCCCGCTACCGGACGCGGCAGTATAACGCTTGCGAGACGACCGACTCCGGGTTCCGGAGCGCGCGGCGGGCGAAAAAGCGCGTACGGTCGGATCAGGCGCCGGCCGGCTGGGCGGCCTGATCGAGCGCGGTCTCGATGTCCTCGCGCTGGGTGAAGCCGACGAAGCGGTCGACGATCTCGCCGTCGCGCTCGACGACGACCGTCGGGAGCGAGCGGACCTGGTACTGGTTCGCGAGGTCCTGCTCCTCGTCGACGTCGATCTTCTGGAACTCGACGTCGCCGTACTCCGATTCGAGCTCCTCGAGGATCGGGTCCTGTTTCTTGCACGGGCCGCACCAGTCGGCGTAGAAGTCGAGTACTCGGACGGTCATCGTGTGCGTAGCGACGTAGCGCGGGGCGTCGCATAAGCGTTTCCACAGGATCGAATTCGTCCGGAATCCGAGCCCGGTCCGGGTCGAGGCCGCAGGTCGCGTATCCGAAACGTTTAGGCGCCCGACCGCCGACGTGGGAGTATGAGCAGCGGCCAGAACAGCGGCGGCCTGATGTCGAGCGCGGGACTCGTTCGCTACTTCGACGCCGAGGACCGCAACGCCATCCGCATCGACCCCAAGACCGTCGTCGCGTTCGGACTCCTCTTCGGGATCGGCGTGCTCGTCCTGAACGTCGTCGCGATCTGAGGTCCGGGCGGCGAAGCGACGAACAGACGAGACGAACGGACGCTTTTTGTCCACGCACGCCCGAGCCACGCGTATGTTACGAGCGGGTGTCGTCGCGGTCCAGGGCGACGTCTCCGAGCACGCCGCGGCGATCCGGCGGGCCGGCGCGGCCCACGGCGAGGAGGTCGAAGTGCGGGAGATCAGACAGTCCGGGCGCGTCCCCGACTGCGACGTGCTGCTGCTGCCGGGCGGGGAGTCGACCGCGATCTCGCGGCTGCTCGCGCGCGAGGACATCGACGAGGAGATCGTCGCCCACGTCGAGGCCGGAAAGCCCGTGCTCGCGACCTGCGCGGGGCTGATCGTCGCCTCGCGTGACGCCAAGGACGACCGCGTCGACACCCTCGACATCCTGGACGCGACCGTCGACCGCAACGCCTTCGGCCGCCAGGTCGACAGCTTCGAGGCGCCGCTCGACGTCGCCGGCTTCGAGGAGCCGTTCCCGGCGGTGTTCATCCGCGCGCCCGTCATCGACGAGGTCGGCGACGGCGTCGAGGTACTGGCCGAGTGGGAGGGGCGCCCGGTCGCCGTCCGCGACGGCGTCGTCGTCGGGACGTCGTTCCACCCCGAACTCACGCAGGACAGCCGGATTCACGACCTCGCGTTCTTCGAGGAGCGGGCCGTCGAGGCCTGATTTACGACAGTCATCACGGGACGGACCGGCGCCATCGGTCCCGAGCCTTTTCAACCGATGCCGGCCACACTCCGGTGTGCGCGAACGCGAGAGCGCGGTCGGGGACGAGATCGAGGCGCTGGCGCGACGGCTCGTCTCGATCCCGAGTCACGAGGACGAGACGGCGGCGGGCGACGCGATCGAGTCGTGGCTCCGCGAGGCAACCGACGCGGCGGTGCGGCGGGACGACCACGGGAACGTCCTCGCCCGTCGGGGCCGGGGAGAGGCGTCGCTCGCCCTCGTCGGCCACCACGACGTGGTCGCGCCCGACGAGTCGCAACTCCGGGGTGCGGGTGGAGCAGCAGCAGAGGCCGATCCCGAATACGTCGTCGAGGAACGCGACGGCCGGCTGTACGGCCGCGGAACGGCGGATATGAAGGGATCGCTGGCGGCCGCGATGGTCGCCTTCCGCGACGCCGATCCCGCGATCGAACTGGGCTTCGCCTCCTTCGTCGGCGAGGAACAGGGGGGCGTCGGCGCCCGCGCCGCCATCAGCGACGGCTTCGCGCCGGACTACGCGGTCGTCGGCGAGGGCTCGACCGACTACGCGGGCCCGGACCAGACCGACGTCGTGGTCGCCCACCGCGGCCGCCGCGGGTCGACGATCACGGCGCACGGCACGGCGGCACACGCCAGCGAGCCCGACGCGGGCGAGAACGCGGTCTACCGCGCCTGCGACGCGGTCGACGTCGTCCGCGGCCTCGACGCGCCGACGGCGACGGTGCTCGGCCAGGAGGTGGAAGGCAGCGTCGTCGTCACCGAGATCGAGGGCGGGTCGGCGTGGAACGTGATCCCCGAGTCGTGTACGGCGACCGTCGACGAGCGCACGGTCCCCGGCGAGCGCGCACCCCTGGAGCGCGTCGAAGAGGTCGCGGGCGTGGAGTGGACCGTCGACCAGGACCTCCCACCGATGGCGTGCGGCGACGCCGACTTCGCCGACGCGGCGCTCGACGCCGCCGACGCGGCACAGGCGGCGACGCCCGAGCACGTCACCAAGCCCCACGCGACCGACGCCGGATGGCTCGCCGACGCCGGGACGGCCTGCGTCGTCGTCGGCGCCGCCGAGCCCGGCGAGGCGCACACCGCCGGGGAGTCGGTCGACCTCGACGTGCTGTCGCGGTGTTACCGGATCTACCGGGGGCTGGCGACGCGGTTCGAACCGTAGCGTCCGCCCCCGAGCGCAAATCGCCCGGCCGAGCGCGGGTGATGTCGAGAAGGCGCCGCAAACGGGCTGTAAGCCATAATTTCGGTAACCTCACCGATTGAAATCCGGCAGTAGAACTAAGTATTGGTACGCCATACCATAGCGCGTATGGCCTCTGCACCGAGCTCCGACGATGCCCTGTTCGACCAGTTCCTCGACGATCGCGGTCACGATATGGAGACGGTAGAGTGGGAGACATCGTATAACAAGAAGCAGTGTCCGGAGTGCGGTGCGCTACACGACTCCGCCGCGACCGACTGCGGCGTCTGCGGGTGGGACCCGCGGGCCTGATCCGGCGCGTCGGCGGCGTGCGAACGCCGCTCGGTATTCCATTTTCGAAACACGTAGTTTATCAGGTACAAGCGCGTGTAGGTGTTCAATGAGCGATTCGGACGCGACAGTCACCCGCCTGTTCGGTGGCCCCGGTAGCGGGAAGACGACGGCGCTGCTCGATCGGGTCGAGGAGATCCTCGAGCGGGACGACGTCACGATCCGCGACATCCTCGTCGTCTCGTACACCCGAGCGGCGGCCGCGGAGGTGCGCGAGCGACTCGCAGAGCGACTCGACGTGACCCCGCGGGCGCTGAAGGGCAACGTCGCGACGATGCACGCGAAGGCGTACGAACTGCTGGACCTCTCGCGGAACGACGTCGTCGGCGAGGACGACAAGAAGGAGTTCTGCGACGACTACGGCATCGAGTTCGAAGACGAGTACGGCGGCGCGGGCCGCCGGACCGCCCGGTCGACGACGATCGGCAACAAGATCATCGCGACGAGCCAGTGGCTCCAGCGCACCCGCCGGGACGTCGCCGACTGGTACGACGTCCCCTTCCAGTGGAACGTCGACGAGGTGCGGCTGCCGCCCGAGATCGACCCCAACGCCCAGGAGGGCAACAAGTACACGCCGACGTGGCCCTCCGACGACGACCGGATCGACGTGCCCGAAGTGATCCGCGCGTGGCGCTCCTACAAGGGCGAGCACGGCCTCGTCGGCTTCGCCGATATGCTCGAACGGGTGAAGCAGCGGTCGCTCGTCCCCCACGTCGACTACCTCGTCATCGACGAGTTCCAGGACATCACCACCCTCCAGTACGACGTCTACGAGGAGTGGAAGCCCCATATGGAGCGGGTCCTGATCGCCGGCGACGACGACCAGGTCGTCTACGCGTGGCAGGGCGCCGACCCGAACCTGCTCCTGGATGCCGACCGCGACGAGGACCGGGTGCTCCCCAACTCCTACCGGCTGCCTTCGCGCGTGCTGAACGTCGTCAATCAGGAGATCCGCCACATCGACAAGCGCCAGGAGAAGGACCTCGAGCCCCGGAAGGAGGGCGGCACCGTCGAGGGCATCGACTCGCCGTCGATGCTGGACCTGGCGCGGAACGTCCGCTACACGATCGAGCAGGGCGACGACGACGAGACCATAATGGTGCTGTTCCGCGCGCGCTACCAGCTGTTCCAGTTCATCGACGAGTTCCTCCCGCTAGGGATGCCCTTCTCGGCGCTCACCGATCAGCGGATGTGGACCGACCGGCTGACCCAGTACGTCCGCGGGATCGAGGCCCTGGATCGGGACGAGCCCCTGGACGGCCTGCAGGCGCGCCGGCTCGCGGACATGCTCCAGGACTCCGCGTTCGGGACGAACGACCGCGACGAGCTCTTCGACCGGCTCGACGACCTGAAGGAACAGGCGGGCGTCGAGGACCTGACCGAGATGACGGTCGATCCCGACGTCATCCACGAGTTCGCGCCGTTCGCCCCCGACGCCGACTCGGCGGGCGACATGCTCCGGAAGGTCACCTCGTTCCAGCGCAACTCGGTCGAGGCGTACTTCGACGGCGAATATCGTGGAATGGACCCCGACCGCGTCCGGATCGGGACGATCCACTCCGCGAAGGGCCGCGAGGCCGACCACGTCTTCGTCGCGACCGACCTGACCGAGAAGGTCGTCGAGCAGATGGCCGCCTCCGTCGACGACAAGGACGTCGACGGCGTCGAGGAGTTCACCTCCAGCACCGACCCCGTGCCGATCCTCACCGACAACGAGCGTCGGGTCTTCTACGTCGGGATGTCGCGGGCGCGCGAGCGACTCGTCCTGCTCGAGAACCTCGTGAGCGGCGCGCCCACGCTGCCGGTGAGCGTACTCCTCCACAACGAGATCCGCGACGAGTCCGTCGAGGACCTGCTGGAGGCGGCCCAGGAGGGGGAGGCCCCGGCCCCAGAACCGGACGCGTAGACCGAGCGTGCCCGGCGATCGACGCTCCGAGCGCCCGGCCGGTCCAGAGCGACCGGCAGTCGAGGACGCCTTCTTCGACGACCTGCTAGCGGACGCCGAACCCGACGACGCCCCGGTCGGGTTCGTCGCGGTCGGCGACCGCTTCGATCCCGACCTCCGGTACCTGACGGGCGTCGACGGCCCCGATCACGCGTACGCGTTCGTGCGCGTCGCCGGCGAGCGCGTGCTGTGCGCGCCCGCGGGCTACGCCGACCGGGCCCGCCGGCAGTTCGACGGCCGGGTCACGACCGACGGAGTGCGAGATCCGCCGGGCCAGCGGGCCGCCGCCGTGCTCGATGCGGCAGTCGAATCAGCGGGGAGCGCCGGCACCAGTCCCGTGGTGCTCACGCCCGCGACGATCCCCCACGACGCCGCCGTCTACCTCGAACGCGCGGGCTACGAACTCCGATCGACGACCGCGGTGCGAGACGCGAGGACGACGAAGTCCGAACGCGAGATCGACGCGATCCGGGCGGTCCAGCGGGCAGCGGTCGGCGCGGTCCGCCGCGCCGAGTCGATCCTGGCGACGGCCGGCGTGGTGGACGGGGCGCTCCGTCGGCGGGACGAACCGCTCACCGCCGAACGCCTCCGACGCGCGGTCGACGCCGGGCTCGCGAGACGAGGCGTCCGGAGCGCCGGCAACACGGTCGTCACCGCGGGCGCGACGACGCCCGACGGCGACGCGCAGGACGGGACCCGGACGGTTCGGCGGGCCGAGCCGATCCGCGTCGAAGTCGCCCCGCGCGGCCCCCACGGCTACCACGGCGCGTGTGCGCGGACGTTCGCCGTCGACAGCGACGGCGGGTGGGAGCGCCGGGCCTACGTCGCCGTCGAGTCCGCGCTCGACGCCGCGCTCGACGAGGTCGAGGCGGGCGCCGAGGCCGGAGCAGTGGCCCGCGAAGCCGACGCCGAGGTGGCCGCATTCGGGTTCGATCCGGGGCGAGAATCGGGGCGCGGCCCGCTCGCGACCGTTCACGGCGTCGGCCTCTCGGCTCGGGAACGACCGTTCGACGGACGCGAGAAAATACAGGAGGGAACCGTGCTGGCGGTCGCGCCGAGCGTCGTCGACGCCGACGAGGGCTGCGTCCGGCTGGAGGAGCTGATCGTCGTCACCGACGACGGGTTCGAGCGGCTGGACGAGGGGTCGCCGTCGTTCGCGCCGCGAGCGGGGGAGTGAATCCCGCGCGTCAGCTCTCGTCGTCCTCGGGCTCCTTGACGACCGCGCCGACGGCGCGCTCTGCGGCCTTGCCGGGGAGGTCGCTCGGCGTCGTGAGGTACTGCGGGAGCGCGACCATCCCGACGGCGATCCCGACCGCGGCGGCGCCCAGGAGCGTCTCGCCGGCCGCGAGCTTCGAGAGGCCGAAGACGGCGACCGGCGCGGCGAAGATCACCGTGGCCGCCAGCTGGAGCGTCCCGAGGATTCCGAGTCGCATCGGTGGCGTATCGGCCGGCTTCGGTTAAAAGGATCGCGGTACCGCCGGATGAACGAGACGCGGGCCGATCGACGCGGGTCGGGCGGAGGATTCAGCGGTGCAGCGGATCCGGCGCGGCCGGCATCGACCGCTTGTGGGCGCTCCCCTCGTAGAGGTCGACGACGCGCTCGACCTGTTCCTCGGTGACGCCCAGGTGCCGGACCGTCGCGGCGGTCGAGAGGGGCCCGTCGATATGAAGCGCGAGGATGGCGTCGAGGGTGTCGTAGTCGAGGCCCAGCTCCGCCTCGTCGGTCTGGCCGGACCACATCTCCGCGGAGGGCGTCTTCGCCACCAGACGCTCGGGCGCACCCAGGTGAGCCGCCAGCTGGCGGACCTGCTGTTTGTAGAGGTTGCCGATCGGGTTGCAGTCGACCGCCTGGTCGCCGTACTTCGTGAAGTAGCCCGTCAGCGCCTCCG
>JBDGUM010000097.1:0-7605 GCA_042215855.1 Halobellus sp.
GTGTGCATGAAGTGGTTGCCGCCGATCCCGTAGCCGTCGCCGTCGCCGCCGGCGGCGACGACCGTCAGGCCGGGGTTCGCCAGCTTGGCCGCCCGCGCGATCGGGAGCGATCGGCCGTGGATCGTGTGGAAGCCGTAGCTGTCGAAGTAGCTGTTCAGCTTGCCCGAGCACCCGATCCCCGTGGAGACCAGCATCTCCTCGGGCGAGAGGCCCAGCTCCGCGGCGGCGCCCTTCAGGGCCTTCAGGACCCCGAAGTCGCCGCAGCCCGGACACCACGTGGGCTGGGGCTCGAGGCCGGGGGTGTACTCGTTGCGGTCGCGTTCGACGTCTTCGCCGATTGCACTGAATGCGCTCATTGTTAGTCACTCGCTGCGGGGACGAACTTGGTCTCGTGGCCGGGGAGCGTCCCGTCCTCGACGATGCTCGTGACGAACCCGTCGACGATCTCGCCGGGCTCGAACGGGTTGCCGTTGTACTTCAGCAGGCTCGAGAGCTTCTCGCCGAAGCGACCGAGCTCCTTCTGCGTCAGGCCGCGGAACTGCCCGGAGGCGTTCATCTCGACGACGAGCACCTCGTCGACGCTCTCGATGAACGCCGACACCTCGTCGACGGGGTACGGCGCGAGCTCGGAGACGCCAAGGGACTTCACCGAGTAGCCCTGGTCGTTGAGCTCGTCGACCGCCTCCTCGACGGTCCCCTGCTGGGAGCCGAACGTCATGATCCCGTAGTCGGCGTCCGCGGGGCCGTGGTGGGCGTTCGTGCCCTCGTCGGTATCGAGGTCGGCGCGGATGGCCTCCATCTTCTGGCTCCGGCGATTGACCTGATTGACGCGGTTGTCGGGGTCCTCGGAGATGTGCCCCGCGGGCATGTGTTCGTTGCCGGTCGCGAGGTACCGACCGCCCTCCTGGCCCGGGATCGACCGGGGGCTGACGCCGTCTTCGACGTCGTACTGGAAGCGGTTGTACTTCCCGGAGGGGTCGTGCGGCGCGTCCGCGAGCTCAGCCTCGGTGACGACCGATCCGAGGTCGGGGTTTGGCTCCTCGTCGAAGACGCTGGCGGGGACGTTCCCGAGTTCGCCGCCGTTCTTCTGGTCGTAGAGGACGATCGCCGGGATCTGGTACTCGTAAGCGATCTGGAACGCGCGGCGGGTCTGGCGGTACGCCTCCTCCGCGCCGGCGGGCGCGAAGACGACGCGGTGGGAGTCGCCCTGCGAGGTGTACAGGACGTGTTCGAGGTCGGCCTGTTCGGGCTTGGTCGGCATCCCGGTCGACGGCCCGGCGCGCATCGCCTCGACGAGGACGACCGGCGTCTCGGTCATCTCCGCGAGGCCGAGCGGCTCGGACATCAGCGCGAAGCCGCCGCCGGAGGAGCCGGACATCGCCTTGACGCCGGCGTGGGAGGCCCCCAGCGCCAGGGCGGCCGCGGCGATCTCGTCTTCGACCTGCTCGGAGATGCCGCCGACCTCGGGGAGGTTCTGCGACATGATGGTGAAGACCTCGGTCCAGGGGGTCATCGGGTAGCCCGCGATGAACCGACAGCCCTCGTCGAGGGCGCCGTAGGCGATGGCGTCCGACCCCGAGATGAGGACCTGCTCCTCGTCGTGTTCGCCCTCGGGCACCGTGATGTCGGGGGCGTCGGCGTCGAACTCCGTCTGGATCGTCTCGTAGGCGTCGTCGAAGACGTCCATATTCGGTTCGAACACCTTCTCGGGCATCGTGTCCTCCATCAGGCTCTTGATGACCCGCGGCTCGATGCCCGCGATGGCGCAGGTGACGGCCACGCCGGCCGTGTTGCGCATAACCTCGCGCCCGTGGTCGCGCGCGATCGTGCGGAGGTCGACGTCGTAGACGTGCCAGCCGTTCTCCTCGACGCGCTCGTCGAAGTCCGGGATGTCCTCGGTGTCGAGGAGTCCGGAGTCGTAGACGATGACGCCGCCCTCGTTCAGGTCGTCGAGGTTCTCGGACAGCGGCTTTACCTCCTCGTTGCCGTAGTAGGCGTTCTCCTGGGGGTTCCGCGCGAAGGAATCGCCCAGGGCGAGGAGGAAGTTGTACCCGTCGCCGCGCGATTTGATCGGATCCGACGAGACGCGGACCTCCGTGTACGTGTGGCCACCACGGATGCGCGACGGGTAGTGACGATGCGTGAATACGTGCAGGCCCGCTCGCATCAGGGCCTTCGCGAAGTTCTGGCTCGTCGAGGCGATCCCGTCTCCGGAACCACCCGCGATTCGCCAGATGAGTTCGTCGTCAGTCATATCTGAGCTCACGGCCCGCGTGGGCCACTACCGAACAGTTTCGACAGGAGTCGATTAAAGCCTTTGCTATACGTTACCAAGGAAAGATGATGATAGACTTAATATATGGACGTATGAAACTATATATATCGTATTAGTCAAAATACGAAGTCGAAATGGCGAGAAGATACGAGAGACGGAAACTGTGAAACGAGAGCCTAAACGGAACAGAACAACGGTGGCACCGATCCGCGATTTCGATCCGATTTGTTCGGGTTTCTAATCCATATATCCGACCAAATCGGAAATATCACCGCGACAGCGGTCGCGTCCGTCGGGAGAGAATATCCTTCCGGGACTACTCGTTCTCGGGGCTGGAGGGATGGTACTCCGTGTCGTACTCGCCGGGCTGGTCGTCGAGGCGGTCGGGGTTGATCCGCCCGCCGAGGAGCATGAAGTCGAGGATCGTGAGGTTCAGCATCGCCTCGACGACGGGGACCGCTCGCGGCGGCAACACGGGATCGTGGCGGCCGACGACCTGGATCGTCTTCTCCTCGCCCGTCTCCCAGTCGACGGTCTTCTGCTCTTTCGGGATCGAGGTCGGCGCGTGCCAGGTGACCTCGCCGTAGATCGGCTGGCCGGTGGTGATGCCGCCCTGGAGGCCGCCGTGCTTGTTGCCCTCGGGGACCGGGTCGCCGTCTTCCGAGAACTCCCAGTCCTCGTTCCGATCTTTGCCGGTCCACTCGCGGGCCTCCTTGCCGAGGCCGAACTCGAAGGCGGTGGTCGCCGGGATCGACATCATCGCCTGGCCCAGTCGGGAGGGGAAGGAGTCGAACCGCGGCGCGCCCAGCCCGCGGGGGACGCCGCGCGCCTCGAAGTAGATCGAGCCGCCGATCGAGTCGCCCTCGGTCTGGTACTCGTCGATCCGCTCGCGCATCCGCTCGGCGGTCTCGGGGTGGGCACACCGGACCTCGTTCTCCTCGGCGTGTTCGAGCATCTCCTCGAAGGTGACCTCGGGCGCCTCGATGTCGCCGATCTGGTTCACGTGAGCCTTCACCTGGACGTCCTCGGTCGCGAGGACCTTCTTCGCGATCGCGCCGGCGGCGACCCAGTTCACCGTCTCCCGGGCGGAGGAGCGCCCGCCGCCGCCCCAGTTGCGCGTCCCGAACTTCGCCGAGTAGGTGAAGTCGCCGTGGCTCGGCCGCGGCGCCGTGACGTACGGCTCGTACTTGCCCGAGCGGGCGTCCTTGTTCTCGATGACCATCCCGATCGGGGTGCCCGTCGTGTAGCCGTCCTGGATCCCGGAGTTGATCGAGACCGCGTCGGGCTCGCCCCGCGAGGTCGTGATCATCGACTGTCCCGGCTTGCGCCTGTCCAGTTCCGCCTGGACGTCGTCCTCGTCGAGTTCGAGCCCAGCCGGACAGCCGGAGACGGTCACGCCCATCGCGTCGCCGTGGCTCTCGCCGTAGGTGGTGACCTGGAAGAGCCGGCCGAATCGGTTGCCGTTCATTACCACGCCGTCGTGGTTCCGTCCATATATACGTTGAGAATGTGGCGGTCGCGGCCGCTCGATCCGCTCCTCACCACGGCCCGGCGTCGCCGACGACGGTCCGCGTCTGCTCGCGCAGGAACTGCGGCAGGTACCAGTAGCCGCCGGCGAACTTCCCCGTCGTCCCCGAGGCCTTCCAGCCGCCGAACGGCTGGGCCTGCACCAGCGCGCCGGTCGTCGCGCTCTGCGACCGATTGACGTAACACATCCCGGATTCGATCCGGTCGAGCCACGTCTCGATCTCGTCGTCGTCCTCGGAGAAGAGCCCGGCACAGAGGCCGTACTCGCTGTCGTTGGACTTCCGGAGCGCCTCGTCGAGGCTCCCCACGGGATGGATCGTCACGAACGGGACGAAGTGCTCCTCGCGCGCCAGGTCGTGGTCGTGCGGGACGTCGACGGCGACCGTCGGCCGCACGTAGCGACCCGCCCGCCCGTCGACCGCGTCGACGACCTCCCCGCCGGTGAGCACGCGTCCGACGTCGCGCGCCGTCTCGCAGACCTCGCGGTAGCGTTCCACCGCGCGGTCGTCGATGAGCGGCGCGACGACGGCCTCGCGGTCGGCGGGCGCGCGGTCCGGGATCGCTTCGGTCGTCTCGACCAGTCGGTCGGTGAACGCCTCGGCGACGTCCTCGTGGACGTACACCCGCGAGGTGGCCGAGCACTTCTGGCCGCCGAAGCCGAACGCGCCGTACCGGACGCCCTCGACCGCCTTCTCCAGGTCGGCCGCCGCCGTCACGGTGACGGGGTTCTTCCCGCCGAGTTCCGCGATCACCGGCCCCGGCTTCTCCTGCTCGACGAAGGTCCGTTCGATCATCCGTCCCACCTCGCGCGAACCGGTGAAGGCGACGCCGGCGACGTCGTCGTGTTCGACGAGGGGGTTCCCGACGGCCCGACCGCCGCCGGTGACCAGATTCAGGACGCCGTCGGGGACGCCCGCCTCCGAGAGGATCGAGACCGCCTCGTGGGCGATCAGCGGGGTCGCGCTCGCCGGCTTCGCCACCACGGTGTTACCGGTGACGAGCGCCCCGGTCGTCATCCCGACGAAGATGGCGAACGGGAAGTTGAACGGGCCGATCACGCCGAAGACGCCGTACGGTTCGAGGACGTTCCGACAGCGCTGGCCGGGCGTCGGCTCGCCGGTCTCGAGGCGGTAGCCCTCGTTGCGTTCGATCTCGCGGGCGTAGAACCGCAGGAAGTCGATCCCCTCGTCGACGTCGGCCACCGCCTCGAACCGGTTCTTGCCCGCCTCGAGGGTGAGGATCGCCGCGAGTTCGTACCGACGGTCGCGGGCCAGGTCGGCGGCCTCCCGGAAGATCGCCGCGCGGTCGCGCCAGTGGGTGTGCCGCCAGTCGTCGAAGGCGTCGGCCGCGGCGGCGACGGCGCGGTCGACGTCGTCGCCGTCCCCGCTCGCGAACTCGCCGACGAGTCGGTCGGTCGCTCCGGGGCTCTCGACCGCGAACCGCTCGTCGGTCTCGACCGCCTCGCCGTCGATCACGAGCGGGTGGGACCGCCCGAGGTCGTCGCGGACGCGGTCGACCGCCGCCTCGTAGCGGTCGTGGAATGCCTCGAGGGTCCCCTCCTGTCGGTGGGCGAACGCCGTCTGTTCGTTCTCGAAGGGTTGGGAGCGCATACGGGAACTGAGGGCCCGCGGCACCATAACTGTGGTACCAATTCTCATACGGATGGGTGTCGCGTTCGCACGTGAAATTATCCGCTCCGGCGGCGACTATCCGCTATGGATCGCGCGGTCGCCGAACCCGACGTCGACGGCAACGGCTTCCTGGACTTCACGAGCCACGTCGCGTCGTCGCCGCTGGGGTACAACAATCCGACCGTCCGCGAGAAGCTTGCCGAACTGGACCTCCCCTCACCCATCGAGATCGCCGGGCAGAGCTTCTACGCCAGCGCGGGCGGGTCCCCCGAGGAGGCGGTCCACCGGCGGAACTTCCCCGAGGAGAAGTCGCGGCTCTCCTCGACCTGGGGCGCCGGCGACGTGCTGGCGGCGCTTCAGGGCGCAGTCACGATCGACGTCATCGACTCGGAGGGGCTCCTGGAAAACGCGAGGGAGAAGGCCGAACAGCCACGGGCGCGGTTCCGCGAGGCCGATCTCGCGGACGTCAGCAACGCCCGCGGCAAGGGGGTGCTGATCGCGTTCGACCTCCCGACAAAGGAGCGGCGTGACGCCGTGATCCGGGCGGCGCTCGAACGCGGGCTGCTCACGCTGGGCTGCGGCTACCGGTCGATCCGGCTCCTGCCGCCGCTCGACGTGACCGAACGGGAGATCGATATGGGTGCGGACCTGCTCGTCGACGCGGTCCAGGCGGTCGAGGCGAGCGCGTAACGGACCGACCGCTCTCTAGCCGTGCCGTTCGACGGACGCGCCGAGCGACGCCATCGCGTCGAAGAAGTTCGGAAACGACACGTCGACGTGCTCGCCGCCCTCGATAGTGGTCTCGCCGTCGGCCACGAGCCCTGCGACGGCCAGCGACATCACGATCCGGTGGTCAGCGCGGCCGTCGACGCGCGCGCCCACGAGGTCGGTGTCGCCGCCGTGGACCGTCAGCCGGTCCTGCGCTTCGGTCACCGACGCGCCCATCTTCTCCAGCTCGTCTGCCATCGCGCTCACGCGGTCGGTCTCCTTGTACCGGACGTGCTCGCAGTTCTCGATGACGGTGTCGCCGTCGGCGACGGCGCCGAGCACGGCGATCGTCGGGAGGAGATCCGGCGTGTCACCGACGTCGACCGTCGTGCCCGACAGCGACGCCCGCGGGACGGCGATCTCGCCCGCGTCCCGGTCCCAGTCGATCTCGGCGCCCATCGACTCCAGGATCCCGACGATCGCGCTGTCGCCCTGGGCGCTCGGGCGCGCGCCCTCGACGAGGACCGTCTCGCCCTCCGCGGCGGCGACCGCGCCCGCGGCGAGCAGATACGACATCGACGAGAAGTCGCCGGGGACGGCGTACTCGCCGCCCTCGGGGGCGTAGGACTGCCCGCCGGGGACAGAAAAGCCCTCGTCCGTCGCCTCGGCGTCGACGCCGAAGTCCGCCAGCACTTCGATCGTGATGTCGACGTACGGCGCGGACTTCAGTTCGGTCTCGAGTTCGACGTCGATCCCCTCGTCGGTGACCGCGCCGGCCATCAGGAGCGCCGTGATGTACTGCGAGGAGACGTCGCCGGGGATCGACACCGCGCCGCCGTCCATCGATTCTCCGACCACGAGCGGCGCCTGCCCGTTCCGCCGGGTCGACTCCGCGCGGCCGCCCAACTGTCGGACCGCATCGAGGAGGGGGCCCTGCGGCCGCGAGCGGAGCGACTCGTCGCCGGTGAAGACGCAGAGCCCGTCCGCGAGCCCGCCGCAGGCCGTGACCAGCCTGGTCGTCGTCCCGGAGTTCGCGCAGTCGACGACGTCGTCCGGGACCTCCGGGCGGCCCTCGAATCCCGACACCGACAGGCGAGAGTCGTCGCCGGCGCGCTCTATCGATCCGCCGAACGCCTCGACCGCGCGCATCGTCGCTCGCGTGTCGGCGCTCACGAGCGGGTCGGCGACGACCGCGTCCGACCCGTAGCCGGCGGCCAGGATCGCCCGGTGGGTGTAGCTCTTCGAGGGCGGCGCGCGAACGCGCCCCGCCACGCGGGACTGCGAGATGGTGACGTCCATACGGTCCGTTCTCGCTGGCTGGCGTATGATACTTACTGTCGGGACCGGGGGTGAGACTTTATATCGGAGACCGCGGCCAGGACCTTTATCATCTGAGTTCGATCCCGCGTCGTGTCGCGGTTGCCCGGCACAGCGACGCGGGAGCGGCCGTGCCGGCTGTTCGCC
>JBDGUM010000033.1:0-7587 GCA_042215855.1 Halobellus sp.
CGAGCGTGACCTCGCGCTCGGCGTGGGCGTTGTGCTGGTGGATGGACTCGTCGTTCGACTGCTTCATGTGGACGACGGCGTCGTCGTCGAGGTGGTCGAACTCCTCGACCACCTGCTCGGCCATCGAGCGCACGCAGTCCTCGACGAACTTCGCGTCCGCGTGGGCCTGGTAGGTCATGTGGTCCTCGTCGGGGCGCTTCGCGAGGTTGTAGATCCGCGCGGACATCGAGTCGCGGGCGATCTCCGCGACCTCCATCAGGTCGACGTCGGGCGAGCCGTCGGCGGTGATCGTCAGCGTGGCGTGGCCGCGCTGGGAGTGGCCGGGCTGGGGCACCTTCTCGAGGAACTCGTCGATCGTCTCGTCGTCGACGTCCAGATCGTGGAGCACGTCGCGGGCGCGCGAGGCCGACATCCCCTGCGAGCAGGGACAGACCGTCATTCCGGTCACCTCGGCGCCGATCTCCTCGCGGGTGCCCTCCTCGGTCGCGGTCGCGCTGGCGACGATGGTGATCGTGCTCTGGGTCGCGAGCCCGCTCGCGGGGGTGTCCTCGCGGACGACGAAGTCCGCCGTCATCCGGACCTCGGCGGTGGAGGTGTAGTCGTGCTTCGCGAGCAGGCGCTCGGCCGCGTCGCCGCACATGTCCTCGACGCGGTACGCCGGCTCCGAAACGGCGGATTCCAGGGTCTCGTCGATGACCTGCATGTTCCGACTCATATCGATCCCCTTGCGGCCGCTGGGGAGGTCGACGAACACCTCGAACTCGGCCATCAGGACGAGGGGGCGCTGGTGGCCGTCCCGGGCCAGTTTGACGAGCTTGTCGACGCCGGTGACGCCGACCTGACTCAGCCCGACCGTGACGTCGGGCTGGCTCGCCTGAACGTCAGGAAGTTGGTGACTCATCGTCGGACAGGTAGAACGGAATTCGATTAACGCTTTCGTTCCCCGAAGAACGCGGGGTCTTCGGGCGGTATCCGGGCAAAATAGCTTACGGCCGTGGCGGCCGACGCGGGTCGGTCGTCGCGGTCGCGGGTTCGGTCAGGGCCAGTCGTCGCGCTCGCTCGAGTCGAAGGGATCGTCGGCGGCGGCGCTGCCGGCGATGCGCCAGTCGGCGGCCTCGGCGGCGTCCTGCAGCGGGAGGAACTCCCAGCCCGCGGCCGCGGCGATCTCCCTGTCCTCCTCGGAGATCCCGACGAAGACGTGGCGGCCGGTGTCGAACTGCTCCTTGACGTTTCTGAGGCTCTCTTCGACCCCGCGCGGGCCGGAGAAGAAGTCCTGTCGGACCCGGTGTTTCCGGGTGTAGTTGGTGACGACGTAGGTGGGCTTTTCGCTCACGACGCCGACGTACTCCGTCCACTGCCGCGCGTCGTTGAAGACGGCGTTCGGATCCGCGAGGTTCCGCAGCGCGTCCAGCTCGAACGCCAGCGTCATGTCGGCGTCGCCGCCGCCCGGCGCCCCGCCTGAGGACTCGTCGCTCATACTCCTGCGTATCGCCTACCCGCCGAAAACTGCATCGGTCCGAGTCGGGTCCGAATCGGATCCGAGACGGACGCAGAATCAGAGCACGCAGTAGTATTCGGTGTACCGGACGACGTCGCCCGGCCGGAGCTCCCGGGCGTCGAGCGCACGGTCGCCGCCGTCGACGGCGTCGAGGAACGCCTGTCTGTCGCCCGGCGGGAGCTGGTCGACGTGCTGTACGCGATCGGCGGCCTCGACGTCGTCGGCGTCGCACTCGACCACGACGGCCGAGACGTCCGCACCGCCCCGGCTTCGAACGGATCGTGACATATGCTACCAAACTGCAGGAAAGATCATAAAGATTGTGGGCAGTCGATGGACGGCGGACTGGTCAGGCGTCGAACGGTACGTGATCGGGAGCGGCGAGACGGGCGAAAACGGGTCGCGGTGCGGCGCCGGAGTGGCCCGGGTGCGAGGGCCGCTACTCCGCGGGCGCCTCTTCGAGTTCGAGTTCGTCGAGCTCGAAGGTCTGCTGCATCAGCACGTCCTTCTGGTCGGCGACGTCGCGGCGCTCGCGCATCAGCTTCTTGTACTTCGACTGCGGCGAGAGGTCGCCGATGAGGACGCCCCCGACGATCCGGCCGTCCTTGAACGCCAGGCGGCGCCACTCGGTGTCGGAGTACTTGGCCTCGGCCTCGTCGTCGCCCAGCGTCGGATGCCCGAAGGAGAGGAACGGGAAGTCGAAGTGGGTGATCGAGTACGAGGAGACCCACTCGAAGGGCTCGGAGCCGTAGTCGACCATGTTCTTCGCGGCGATCGAGCCCTGTTCCTTCGCGGACCCCCACGCGCCGTTCTGGGCGCGCTCGCCGAGGATCAGGTCCTCGAACTGCGTGATGTCGCCCGCGGCGAAGACGTCCTCGTGGTTGGTCTGCATGTACTCGTCGACGACGATGCCGTCGTCGGTCTCGATCGGCGTGTCCTGGAGGATCTCGGTGTTGAAGTTCAGGCCGATCGCGATCCCGACGAAGTCGGCGTCGTACTCGTCGCCGTTGGGGTCGACCGCGGTCGTGACGCGGCCCTCGTCGTCGGTCTCGAAGTGGTCGACGCCCGACTGGAACACCGGCTCGACGTCGCGCTCGCGGAGCGCCTCGTGGATGATCTCGGCGCCGTCCTCCGAGAGGGCGTAGCGCCACCAGCAGTCGCCGCGCATCAGGTACTTGCCCTCGACGTCCTGGGCCGCGGTGATGGCGGCGAGGTCGATGCCGAGCAGGCCCGCGCCGACGATGACGGAGCTGTCCGCCTGCTCGATGTGGTTCTTGATCGCGCGGGCGTCCTGGAACGTCCAGAAGTGGTGGACGCCCTCGGCGTCGGAGTTGTCGACGGGGAGCTGTGTCGGCGTGCCGCCGGTCGCGACGAGGAGCTTGTCCCAGGCGTACTCGTCACCCTGGTGGGTCTCGACGGTGTGACCGTCGACGTCGATGTCGACGACGAGCGTGTCGAGCTGGAGGTCGATGTCCCGCTCGTCGTACCACGACTCGTCGTGGATCGAGATGGGGGCCTCCGGGAGCTTGCCTTTCGCGAACTCCTTGATCAGAATGCGGTTGTACAGGGCTTCGCCCTCGTCCGTGACGACGGTGATCTCGGCGTCGGGCTCCTCCTCGCGGAGGGTCTCGGCGGCGGAACTGCCCGCGACACCGTCGCCGATGATCACGTACGACTGAGTCATATCTGCCGACTTCGGGTTCGGGGTTAATGGGGATTTCTATACGCGGAAGTGTGCGATACTCGGCCGCACGCGGGGCGTTCCGGCGACGTCGCCCCGACCGACCGGCGCCGCTCCCCGCTCCGCATACTGATTACTCCAGTTTCCCGAGCGCCTCGAAGAAGTCGGAGGCGGGGCCGGCCATCCTGACGGGGTCGTCGGCGTCCTCGATCGTCACTTCGGTTGGCGGGTCGACGGGCTCGCGGACCCGGCCGTCGACGACGACTACGGCCTCCGCGGCGTCGTCGACGGTGACGGTCACCGTCGCGTCGCGGTCGACGACGAGCGACGGGCGCCCCTCGGCGTCGGCCATCCCGGTGACGACGAACCCGGGCACGCCGGGGTGGACGAGCGGCCCGTCCTCGCTGAGATTGTAGGCGGTGCTCCCGGTCGGCGTCGCGACCAAGACGCCGTCGGCGTGCCCGTGGGCGTACGGCGAGCCGTCGACGCGGACGTCGACCGTCGCGCCGCCGCCGTGGCCCCGACGGGCGCCCTGGACGACGACCTCGTTGACGGCGGGCGGAAGCGTCCACCCCTCCCCGTCGGCCCGGAGCCGCGGCATCGACCGCGTCGGGAGGTCGCCCGCCTCGCGGAACTGTCGCACCTCGCGCATCACGGCCTCGACCGCGTCCTCGGGATTGACGGCGTTGAGGAAGCCCACCTCGCCGAGGTTCACGCCGAGGATCGGCGTGTCCTGCGCCCCGTGGGCGGCGAAGAGGAACGTCCCGTCGCCGCCGATGCTGACCACCAGGTCGGCCATGTGGAACGTGCTGACCGCGTGACCCGGTACGTCGAGGTCGGCGGCCGTCGCCGCGTCGATCCAGACGGTCACGCCCTCCGTACGGAGCCGCTCGCGGATGTCGCTCGCGAGCCGCGCCGTGCGGTCGTTGTCCCACTGCGCGACGATGGCCACCTTCATCTCGCCGCGAGGTTCGACGCGCCGGCCAAAAAGGGCTCCGTCACGCACCGGGTCGCGTCCACCGGCCCCGCTCCGGCGGGCGACCACGGGCAACATTCATAGCCCGGCCCGCCCTCTTTCCGAGAACGGGGATGGTACGGATTCGAGCACGCTCCCGCGGCGGTTGCGACCGCGCCCCCGGGAGCGGTCGCGCGGTCACCGACACCAGCCGAGTTCGACCCTCGGGTGAACGCCGTGAGTGACGACGACTGGTTCGAGCGGGCGCTCGGCGAGGACGACGAGCGCGGCGAACCCGACGAAGGAGCGTCCGAATCGGACTCGGAAGCGGAGGCCGCCGAGGCCGGCGAGAGCGTCGCCGCCGACGAATCCGGGCCTGACAGCGACGCGTTCGAGCGAGACGAGCCTCGCGAACCCGACGAGCCGGCCGGCGCCGGGGGCTCGCCCACGCCGACCGACCCGAGTGGTCCCGATCGTGATCGACGCGGAGCCGACCGCCGGACGGACCCCACGCGCGGGGCAGACTCCGGTGAGAGCCCCTTCGAGGAGGGCTTCGCGTCCGCGCTCGGGGACGCCCCCGAGCCGGACACCGGCGAAAGTTCCGGCGGCGGGTCCCCGTTCGGCGGCGCACAGGGGCCCGGAAGCGGCGGATTCGAGGGCGACTTCGACGCCGGCGACGACTTCGGGTTCGCCGACTTCGAGGGCGAGCCCGAGGGCTTCGACGTCGACGAGGACGCCTTCGAGTCCGAACTCGACCGGCTCGACATCGGGATCGACGGCCTCGACGATATGATTCTCGGCGGCGTCCCGCGCCGCTCGCTGATGGTCGCGATCGGCTCGGCCGGGACCGGGAAGACGACCTTCGGCCTCCAGTTCCTGAACCACGGGCTCGAAGACGGCGAGGACGCCGTCTACATCTCCCTCGAAGAGAGCAAGCGACGCCTCCTCGACACGGCGGCCGAGAAGGGCTGGGAGTTCGAGCGCTACGTCGAGGAGGACCGGCTCGCCGTCGTCGACATCGACCCCATCGAGATGGCGAACAGCCTCGACAGCATCCAGAGCGACCTCCCCGAGCTGATCTCGGAGTTCGGCGCCGACCGGCTGGTGCTCGATTCGGTCTCGCTCCTGGAGATGATGTACGAGAGCGCGCCGCAGCGCCGCAGTCAGGTGTTCGGGTTCACCAGAGCGCTGAAGCGCGCCGGCATCACGACGCTCATGACCTCGGAGGCGAACCCCGAGAACGCCTACGTCTCCCGGTTCGGTATCGTCGAGTACCTGGCGGACGCGGTGTTCGTCCTCCAGTACGTCCGCCCCAGCGACTTCCGGGAGACGCGGCTGGCGGTCGAGATCCAGAAGATCCGCGACGCGAACCACTCCCGGGAGACGAAGCCCTACGAGCTCACTGGCGCGGGTCTCAGCGTCTACCGTCAGGCGAACATCTTCTAGCCCGTCGGCTAGTAGGCTCCGCCACCACCGCCGCCGCTACCGCCGTCGTCACTGCACGGGAGGCTCTTCGAGAGGGTTGCGCCGCCGACGAGCACGGCACCGCACATCGTGGACTTCCCGTGGATCGTGCAGTAGTACTCGTAGACGCCCTGCTCTTCGAAGGTGTGTGTCGCGCGCTCCCCGCTCGCGAGCGTCCTGCTCATACTCCACTCGGCGGCGGCGTCGTGGAACCGCGCCGCGGTCACGTCGTGCTCGAAGCTGTCGTCGTTGACCCAGGTGACGGTCGCTCCGCTCTCTACTTCGATCTTCATCGGCTGGAACGACCTATCCGTCAATCGAACCGTCGCGCCGGAGTCTGCGGGGGTCGACGTCCCCGCCTCTCCCCCGTCCGCTCCTCCGCCGCCCGCACAGCCCGCCAGCGACGGCGCGACCCCTGCGACCGCGGCGACGACCTGACGCCTCGTCGGAGACATACGCGATCCGTCGACCGGGACGGGAATAGTCGTTTTCCGAACTTCGTCCCAACTTCGCGCGGACCCGTGACCGACCCATCGTACTGTCTATTGTCACTGTGTACCGCCCGTTCGCCACCCCGGTCCGGCGAACGGGCGGTACTGACTGACAGCAGACAGTATCAGATCCAGGTGATGCGGACGAGCGCGAGGAGCGCGACGAGTTCGAGCCCGCAGAGGAGCGTCACCCCGACTTGCATCTCCGCGGTCGAGTGGACGAACCACGAGACGAACCCGGCGTGGAACTGGTAGAAGTACACCCACAGCGCGTTCTCGATCGCCAGGAAGGTCCCGACCACGAGGAGGCCGAGCGTGTGGCTCGCCCCGTGGCGTCGGTAGTTGCGTAGCCACACGCTCACGAGCGCTCCCAGGAGCAGGAGGTTGACGACGGCGATCGCGCGCGCCGCAGTCAGCAAGAGCGACATCCGTTCTCACCCTGGGTCGTGTCGGGGTTCCCCCGCCGGACGGACGGTCGTGTCATCGTTCCTCCTCCGTCGAGACCGTCGTCACGATCTCTTCGAGGGTGTCGCGGTGTGTCCGCACCGCGTCGGTCAGCAGGTACGGCGCCCCGTAGTCGTCGCTGCTCCGCTCGACGACGTCGTTCTCCTCGAGCGTCTTCAGGTGGTGGCGAACCGTCGTGTAGTCGAGGTCGAGCTCGTCGGCGAGGCGGTTCGGGTTCCGGGGGCGTTCGTCGAGCATCCGTACGATTCGGGTTCGTGTTGGGCCGCCGCGGGAGCTCGCGAGCAGGTGCCACAACACTCCCTCCATCGGCACGTACTGCGCTCCGTCGACTTGTAAACACTTGCCCGGTCACGACGGTCGCGATCGACACTCAGTACAGCAGTTCGGCGTCGTCCTCGATCATATACAGCGACCGCGCGGCGATGTTGACCGCGTGGTCGCCGACGCGCTCGAGGTCCCGAATCGTGAGCAGCAGCCGCGAGATGTCCTGCATAAACGCCTCGGCGTCGGCGTCGGCCTCGCCGAAGGGGTCGCTCTCGATGAGGTCGCGGACGACCGTCTCCGAGGCGGCCTCGCACATCGCGTCGACCTCGTCGTCGCGCTCGGCGACGGCGTAGCACGCGTCGGCGTCCTCCTCGGCGTAGGCGTCCATCGCCGCGTCGAGCATCTCCAGGGTCTCGACGCCGATCTGCTGGACGTCGACTTCGGGGAAGACGTCCCTGTCGGCGTCCAGCGCGTACTGCGCGAGGTTCACCGCCAGGTCGCCGATGCGTTCGAGGTCGGTGATGATCTTGAACGTGGCCGCGATGAATCGCAGGTCCGAGGCGACCGGCTGCTGGAGCGCGATCAGGTCCACGCACTCGCCCTCGAGTTCGAGGTACATCTCGTTCACCTCGTCGTCGCCGTCGATGACGTCCCGGGCCGTGTCCGGGTCCTTCCGTTCGAGCGCGTCGAGTCCCCACCGGAGCCGCTCGGCGACGATCTCGCTCATGTAGAGGACGTCGTCGCGGAGGTTCGACAGGGACTCCTGGTA
>JBDGUM010000072.1:0-7471 GCA_042215855.1 Halobellus sp.
CGAGTCGCGCCGTAAGCGCGTCGACGACCTCCGAGAGCTGTCTGCTCCCGTAGGCAGCCACCAGGATCGCCCCGACGGTGTCGAAGACGAGGTCCAGCATCGAGTCCTCCAGGCCGTACTGGGTGAGGACGCCCGGCGTCCCGGTGAGGGCGGCCGCGAGGCCGATGCCGAACTCGATCACCTCCCAGAAGACGCCGAACGCGAGCACGAACAGGAGGATGAAGACGAACTGGAACCGCGAGGGAAAGGAGACCGCGTCGGAGTGGATGTCGACCGCCCGGGTCGTCGTGTACCCGACCCCCGCGACGAGACTGGCCGACAGCGCGTGCGTCAGGTGGTCCCACCACCAGATGTCGGCGTAGGGCTTGCCGACGCCGGGGATGGTGATCGTGCCCAGCCCGTGGAGGAAGACCGCCCCCGTGATCCACAGCGCGAGCCCGGCGTCGATCGGGATGCCGAGGTCCTCTTCGAGGATTCCCGGCAGGAAGGTCACCAGCAGCCCCACGAGCGCGTTCACCGCGACGCCGGCGTTGCCGATCGCGGCCCCGCCGAGGACCATCACCCCCAGGAGGAGTTGCATCGCGCGGGTGGCCTGCCGCTGACGTCGGTCGGTGATGTGAAGGAAATCGCGGATCCTCATCGGGGCTCCACCTCCTCGCCGTCGGGTCTGGCACCGGGCTCGACGTCGGGGATCCGCTGCAGGAGCCGGGCGTGGCGGCGGAAGTAGTACTCGAACAGGATTCCGGCGGCGGCGCCGGCGAGCGTCGCGGCGACGAAGTCCCACATCAGCGCCTCCTCGATGACGTGCTCGGCGCGCCCGTCGTAGAGGAACTGCGTCCCCAAGAGGACGTCCGAGAGCCACCGGACGACCGCCCAGATTCCCGCGGCGGCCATCGTCGTCACGACGACGAAGACGATCGCGAAGCGGTGGTTCATCCTCACGCCGGTGAACACGTCGAGTTCGACGGCGATCAGGAGCGCCACGGCCGCGACCGCGACGTAGGTGATGATCCGCCCGGAGAGGGTTCTCCCGCCGACGGTCTCGCCGACGACGAGCGCCCGCGAGACGATCGGCAGCGCGGCCAGGAGGACGACCTCCCAGGGGAGCATCGCGGTCGGGCGGCGGCGCGCGATCGGCGGGATCAGCGCGACGATCAGGACCGCGACGGTGAACCCGGCCCACTCCAGTTCGCCGCCGAGGAACTGCCCGATCGCCGCGGCCGCCAGGAACAGCGCGATACCTCCGGACAGCGCGGCGTTGACCCGACGGCTCTCGACGACGCTCGCCAGCCCGGAATCCGGCATACTGTCCGTAGGCGCCGCCGGGTACAAAACGGTTCGTGGGTCGGCAATCCGCCGTGCGACGAGCCTCCGGCTCGCGATGGTCGGCGGTCGAAGCGAACCCGGTGGGGTCAGGACACGGGAGGCGCGCTACCTGGCGCCGATCAGGACGCGTCCGGCAGGTGGACGTCGTAGCCGCCGTCGTCGTCCACGCCGATCACGGCCCACTCGTAGCCGGGGTCGACGCTCGCGAGTCGGTCCTGTACGTCCCCTGTCTCCCCTTTCGGTGCGACGAAGCATCGGAACCGATAGTCGTTCGACGGCTCGCCGCCGTCCGCGAGCGCGCGGCGTCCGTTGAGGTCGTCGCCGTCCGCGAGCGCGGTGACGCGGACGGTGCGCCACTTTCGCTCGGCGACGAACTCCGGTCCGTCGCCCGAGACACTGTAGCCCAGCCGACTGAAGATCGCCCGGGCGTCCTCCGATGGAGGCATGCTGACAGGGGGCATGTATCCGGACGTACGACAGCCTGGTGCATAAATCTTGTTACGGTATCACACACCTGAGAATCGTGGGGGAGAGGGGACACAGAACGAATCGATCGGGGTCACTCGTGGGCCGCGTCCCACTCGTCGGGCTTCCGGATGTTGCCACAGTCGTTGCACTCGATCCGACCCATCGTGTCCATCGCGGTGTCCGCGGACTCGCAGTGCGCACAGAAGAAGCCCCACCGCTCCGCCCCCTCGACGCTCGCGTACGCGACGAAGAACGGTCCCTTGGCGCCGCGTTCGGCCGCTCCGCGGTCGACGTACACCGTCTCGCCACCGGGCGCGGTGACGGGGTCGAGTTCGACAGCCATACCTGCGGTTGCCGGGCCGACAGTATAGCTCTCACGCTCGGGGCGACGAGGGAGTCCGAGCCAGGTCAGCTCAGGTCCGGAAGGACTCGCCGCAGCCGCACTCGCTGACGACGTTCGGGTTCTCGACGTGGAAGCCCGCGCCCTGGAGGCCGCCCTCGTAGCGCAGGGTCGACCCGCCGACGTAGTTCTGGCTCGCCGGATCGACGAACACCCGGAGCCCGTGCTGTTCGACGACCGCGTCGTCGGCCTCGGGTTCGTGATCGAACCGCATCCCGTAGGAGAGACCCGCACAGCCGCCCTGCTGGACGAACAGTCGGAGTCCCGCCTCGTCGGTGTCGAGCCCTTCGGACTCGATGAGGCTGAGGGCCTCCTCGGCGGCCTCCTGGGTGACGGTGACGGTCGTGTCGGCGTCGCCGCCGGCCGTCTCTGTACTCATACCACTCCCTACCGCGCCGACGGTGTTAATATTGACGCCGCCGCCCGCCCCCGCTGGTAACTAAATCCGGTTACAGAGGTCGGCGAGAGTTATATTCCAGCCCGCGGTGTACCTCAGTTATGTACCAGACCATCCTCGTTCCGACCGACGGCAGCGAACAGGCAGAGTCGGCGCTCGACCACGCCGTCGGCCTGGCACGCGAGCACGACGCGACCCTCCACCTGCTCTACGTGGCCGACAGCAACCGCGACAGCGTGACGACCCTGGGCGGCGAAGTCGTCGACGCGCTCGAACGGGAGGGCGAGCGGATCCTCGAAGACGCGGCCGAGCGGCTCGGCGGCACCGTCGACCTCGTCGACGCCGTCGAGACGGGCGACCCCGTCGAAACGATCCTCGATTACGCCGACCGCGTCGACGCCGACGTCATCGTGATGGGCACGCACGGCCGTCGCGGGCTGGACCGGTACCTGCTCGGGAGCACGACCGAGCGGGTAGTCCGACGCGCGTCGGTTCCAGTGTTGACGATCCGTGGCGAGGCGTCCGGCTGACGGCTTCGTCGGCCGCAGTCACCCGTCCTCCTCGGACGGGAGCGCCTCCAGGTCCGAACCGGGGCCGCCCGTCTCGACCGGGCGCACGCCCCGCCCCACGACGAGTTCCGGCAGGTCGCTCTCCGCGCCCACGACCACCTCGTCGAAGCCCGCGACGCGCAGGGCGGCGGTGAGTTCGTCCGCGGACGTCGTCTCGATCGACCGGCGCTCGGTCGCGACCGCCGTCGCTCCGGTCCGCCGGTCCGTGACGCGGTAGTCGACGGTGACGGTGCCGTCGCTCGCCGCGTCGACCGCTCGCTCCAGGAGGTACCGCGAGCCGCTGTAGGTCTCGACGCCGGATTCGACGACCGATTCCGGATCGGTGGGGGCCGCGACGACGACGATGCCACCCGGACGGAGCGACCCGTAGGCGGCCACGCAGAGATCCAACACGTCGTATCGAGCGGCGCTCCGTTCCAGGGCGCAGACGGCGTCGAAGACCGGTCTGACCGGCGGGTCCGTCGGCGCGCCCAGCGCGACCGGCTCGCCACGCGCCGCGGGAAACCGGAGGCGCGCCGGGGCGTCGTCGACGCCGACGGGGTCGTACCGCGAGCCCAGCGGTCCCAGGAGCGCGCCGACGCCGCAGCCGAGTTCCAGGACGC
The DNA here is from genome assembly GCA_042215855.1 of Halobellus sp. Taxonomy (GTDB): domain Archaea; phylum Halobacteriota; class Halobacteria; order Halobacteriales; family Haloferacaceae; genus Haloquadratum. The sequence goes on from JBDGUM010000072.1 coordinate 3,763, forward strand.
GATCGACGTCTCGGGGGAGCCGGGCGCCGAGCAGGTGGGCCCGCCGCGCCCCCCAGTCCTCCGCCACGGTCCGGGCGTGGATCGGCGCGAGCGTCGTCTCGGCGGTGTGCTCGCCGGCGGGATCCTCGAGCACGGCCCGACAGGCGTCCGCGAACGTCGGCGGCCGGCGCGCGCTCATCCGATCACTCGGTCCCCGGATCCGAACCGCCGTCGGCGCCCGTGTCCGAGTCGGCATCGCCGTCGAACCGCGCCCGGACGCTCTCCGCGTGGGCCTCCAGCCCCTCGGCCTCGGCGAGCGTCGTGATCGTGTCCGCGAGTTCGCCCAGGCCGTCGCGATCGAGTCGCTGGACCGTCGTCGACCGGAGGAACGTGTCGACCGAGAGCCCGCCGTAGCGCTTCGCGCCGCCCGAAGTGGGGAGGACGTGATTCGTCCCGGAGGCGTAGTCGCCGGCCGCGACGGGCGTGTACGGCCCGAGGAAGACGCTGCCGGCGTTCGTAATCCGGTCCAGGAGCGCCTCGTCGTCGTCGGCCTGGATCGAGAGGTGCTCGGCGGCGTACTCCTCGGCGAACAGCACCGCTTCGGACATCGACCGGGCGTAGAGGACGCCCGAGGCGTCGTGTTCGAGCGCCTCGCGGATCACGCCCGCGCGCTCGCGATCGTCGATCGTCGCCTCGACGGCGTCGACCACGTCGGTCGCGAGCGCCTCGTCGTCGGTGACGGCGACGACCGACGCCGCGGGATCGTGTTCGGCCTGCGCGACGAGGTCGGCGGCGACGAGGTCCGGATCGGCGGTCCCGTCGGCGAGCACGAGAATCTCGGAGGGACCGGCCAGGAAGTCGATGTCGACGTCGCCGCGGACGACCGCCTTCGCCGCCGTGACCCACTTGTTCCCGGGGCCGACGATCTTCTGGACGCCGGTGACGCTCTCGGTCCCGTACGCGAGCGCCCCGATCGCCTGCGCGCCGCCGATACTGTAGACCCGGTCCGCGCCAGCGACGTGGGCGGCCGCGAGCGTGACCGGATTGAGCTCCTCGGCCGGGGGCGTCGCGAGCGCGACGTGGTCGACGCCCGCCACCTTCGCGGGCACGACGCCCATCAGGACGCTCGAGGGGTACGCCGCGGTCCCGCCGGGGGCGTAGACGCCGACGCGTTCGAGCGGGCGGAAGCGACGCCCGAGCTCGCGGACGCCCGACGTCGAGCCGGTCGAGTCGCTCTCGGCATCAGCGCCGGCACCGAAGGACGCCCGCCAGTCCCCGGGGACCTGCCGCTCGTGGAACGCTTCGACGTTCGCCGCGGCAGTCTCGATCGCCGCTCTGACCTCCGAATCGATCTCGTCGTAGGCCCGCTCGGCGGCGTCGGTCACGTCGAGGTTGCCCACTTCGACGCCGTCGAACTCCCGACAGAACTCGCGGACGGCCACGTCGCCCTCGGTCCGCACCCGGTCGACGATTTCCTCGACGTCGGCCCGGACGTCGCTCACGCCCGCGTCGCGATCGAAGAGGGCCGCGCGCTCGTCGGGCGAGAGGTCGGGGACGGCCCGAACTTCCAGCTCCAGCACCATACGTCGCGGTTCGACGCGCCCGGGTAAGGACGTTCCGGATCCGAGAGTGGGAGACCGATCAGGCGACCTGCCGTTCGTCGGTGAACGTGACGGTCTGATCGGCCGTCTCGACGGTCGTCTGCACGGTGATCCAGCCGTCCTCGTTCTGGACGGCGAGCGCTTCCGAGTACGAGAGCTTGACCTGCCGGGTCGTCGTGTAAGACTCGCCGGGCCCGAGCGTGCCGACGTCCGCCTGGCCGCGCCAGACGACGTCGCCGTCGGTCCCGCGTCCCGCGAAGATCCGGGTGTAGACGGTGATGCTCTCGGCCGTCGTGTCCTGTTGGTTCACGAGCGTCGAGGTGACGTTCCGGCAGGTGGTCCCGCACGATTCGATGTCGTCGATCACGAATCCGAACGGCGGCGTCGGCGTCGCGGTCGCCGTCGCGGTGGTCTCGCCGGATCCGCTACTGGTCGTGGTCCCGCTCGCGCCCGGGGTCTCGGTCGGGAACGGGGCCGCGCTCTCGTCGGCGTCTCCGGGGAGCACGTCCCCGCCGATGACGGCGGCCCCGCCGCCGACGGCGACGAGTAGCGCGATGACGATAATCAGTTTGCCTTCCATAGGTGAACTACGAGTTGTCCGTCGCTTTGCGCCCTATTCGCCCGTCGCGTTCAAAGTGATACCGGTCGCCGCCACCGTCCGATCAGGCGGTCCCGGACTCGCCGTCGGTCGACTCCCCGGAGTCACCGTTCCCGGCCGCGTCGCTCACGTTCGGTCCCAGGGAGTCCAGCGTGCCGTCGATGAACTGCTGGATCAGCCCGTGGATGTCCGAGACGAAGTCCGGAACGGGGCCGGGCAGCTCGTCCGGCGGACCGGCGTCACCCGCCCCGTCGGCACCCGACTGTGCCTGCGCGGGCGCGTCCGCGGCTCCGACGTCTGACTGGGCTGTGCTTCCGGGCGCCGCGACCGCCGCACCCGTCGCGGCGACGAGCACCGCGAGCGCGGCGGCGAGTATCGTTGTTCGTTTCATCGTCGATCCTCACTCGGACGAAGGATCCGGACGTACCTAAACCGGGGCGACCGTGAACCGCGGTTCGACCGGGTTTACGGCCGTTTTGTCGCAGTTTAATCCGGATTAATCCGGAGTCGCGGCGGTTTTCACCGGGCGTTCGGCGGACGGCCACCGCAGCGGGAGGATGAACCGATCGGCGGCGCGCGAACGCCCGGGCCGGCGCGCCGTCGGGTTCGGTGTGCGCCGGCGCGTCGACGTGGGTGCCCGCGTGGCTGCCGAGGTCGATGCGGGAGGCGCGGTAGCCGTCGTCCGCGTGAGTCGCGTGGGGCTCGATCACCCGTCCGTCGGGCGTCGGCGCTCCCCCGTCTCGGCTCACGGGTGCGTCCAGTAGACGACCGACTCCCCGGGCCCGTGGTCGTCGACGCGCGCGAAGCCGATCCGCTCGAACTGGATCACGTCGTCGACGTCGGTCCCGGCGAAGTCGGGCTCGGCGACGCCCGTCGCGTCGCCGTCGGGCGTCCGCATCCGCACCGCGACGTTGTCGTCGGCGGGCGCCCAGTGGACCACGTCGACGCCGCCCTCGCGCACCACCTCGATGTCGTCGCCCGTCGCGACGAGCGCGTCGCCCTCGCGGCGGACGCAGGCGTAGCCCTTGAGCCAGACGCGGTCGCCCTCCACGGGGACGTCGCTGGGCTCGATGACGACGCGGTCGGCGGGGATGGTCCGCTCGCCGCGCTCCTCGTGGTCGGGGTGGAGCGGCGGGTGGCCGGCGTCGGGGCCGCCCTCGACGTCGAACGCCCGCCCCTCGCGCACGAGGAAGTACCGCTCTGCCTCGTCGTCGACGAGTTCCCGGTTCTCGGCGTAGATCGAACTCATCGAGAGGTCCACGTTCGAGGTCGAGGTGCCGAGCGCGGTGAGGGCCTCGACCACGGCCTCGCCCCGGATCCCGCGCCGACGGAGGCTCTTCAGCGTCGGCGCGCGCGGGTCGTCCCAGCCGTCGAGTTCGCCCGCGTCGATCTTCTCTTTCAGCGTCGAGGTGGAGAGCGTCACGTCGTAGGCGTCGACCTGGACGTGCCCCCAGTGGATGACCTCCGGGTACTCCCAGTCGAAGTAGTCGTAGACGAACCGCTGGCGCTTCGCGGAGTCCTGGAGGTCGAT